>NZ_JBSWXN010000045.1:0-204 GCF_056160625.1 Alteromonas sp. ABH4_457 | reverse complement strand
CCACTGCTCCAACAGTCACGCTGGATGCACAAGGTACCGGTAACGACACCACACCAACTATTTCAGGCACCACCGATCTGCCAGCCGGTGATTCTGTGACGTTAACCGTTACGGATGCCAACGGCGATGCACAAACCGTCACCGCTACCGTGCAACCTGACGGTACCTTCAGTGCCGATGTCCCTGCAGAACTGGCTGAAGGTA
>NZ_JBSWXN010000044.1:0-216 GCF_056160625.1 Alteromonas sp. ABH4_457 | reverse complement strand
GTTAATATTCCCGTACTTATATAATCAGTGACGGAGGGACGGAGAAGGCTAGACAATCCTGGCGTTGGTTGCCCAGGTGAAAGTGTGTAGGCTGAGTGCTTAGGTAAATCCGGGTGCTTAAGGCCGAGACACGAGACGAGCTCCCAAGGGAGTGAAGTTGTTGATGCCCTGCTTCCAGGAAAAGCTTCTAAACTTATGATTATGTGAACCGTACCC
>NZ_JBSWXN010000043.1:0-216 GCF_056160625.1 Alteromonas sp. ABH4_457 | reverse complement strand
GGGTACGGTTCACATAATCATAAGTTTAGAAGCTTTTCCTGGAAGCAGGGCATCAACAACTTCACTCCCTTGGGAGCTCGTCTCGTGTCTCAGAATTATAAAACCGGATTTACCTAATCTTACTTCCTACACACTTTCACCTGGGCAACCAACGCCAGGATTGTCTAGCCTTCTCCGTCCCTCCGTCACTGATTATATAAGTACGGGAATATTAAC
>NZ_JBSWXN010000042.1:0-217 GCF_056160625.1 Alteromonas sp. ABH4_457 | reverse complement strand
GATGCCAACGGCGATGCACAAACCGTCACCGCTACCGTGCAACCTGACGGTACCTTCAGTGCCGATGTCCCTGCAGAACTGGCTGAAGGTAGCTACACGGTGGAAGCGACTGCTACCGATGCAGCTGGTAATTCCACGACAGCAATAGCAACTGGTGGTGAAGTTGATACCACTGCACCAACAGTCACTTTAGACGCCCAGGGTACAGGAAACGACA
>NZ_JBSWXN010000041.1:0-224 GCF_056160625.1 Alteromonas sp. ABH4_457 | reverse complement strand
GTCCAGTAGCGTCCACCAATTTTCTTTGGATTTGGTACGGCGAGGGTCACTGGCTCAACAACTTCGTTGCGAGTCACAGTAGCGTCCACCATCTCTTCGGATGTTAACTTCTTTCTTTTAGCAACAAATTACCGGACGCTTAGCTCAGTTGGGAGAGCATCGCCCTTACAAGGCGAGGGTCACTGGTTCAAGTCCAGTAGCGTCCACCAATTTTCTTTGGATTT
>NZ_JBSWXN010000040.1:0-225 GCF_056160625.1 Alteromonas sp. ABH4_457 | reverse complement strand
GAAAAATGGCAAAAGAAAAGTTTGAACGTACGAAACCCCACGTAAACGTGGGTACAATCGGCCACGTTGACCACGGTAAAACCACTCTGACTGCAGCAATCACTACCGTCCTTTCAAAGACTTACGGTGGTTCAGCTCAGGCTTTCGATCAAATCGATAACGCGCCTGAAGAAAAAGCTCGTGGTATCACCATCTCTACTTCACACGTAGAATATGACACGCCTA
>NZ_JBSWXN010000039.1:0-226 GCF_056160625.1 Alteromonas sp. ABH4_457 | reverse complement strand
GACCTGACACTGCCAGTGCTGAACGTGAATGCCATTAGTGACCTCGCCAGCGACACACCGCTTATCAGCGGTACGTCTGACGAAATCGGCGGTATCGTAACCATCGACATTACCGACGGTAACGGTGATACCCAAAGCTTCAACGCGACAGTTCTCGGCGACGGTACCTGGTCCGCCAACGTGCCCATGGCAATTTCAGAAGGCTTACTGGATGTGAACGTGTCGG
>NZ_JBSWXN010000038.1:0-232 GCF_056160625.1 Alteromonas sp. ABH4_457 | reverse complement strand
GCAAAATCGAGTGCTTTTCTCGACTTTTGCGCAAGGAGGACATTCATTACACTCAGTTGTGTGCCAAGTCCTCAATGCTTATCTTAACAATTCTGGAAAGCTTTCTATCAGTATCAATCAGAGTAACGCTACTCTAACTGTTTAATTAGTCAGTCTTTAACTTACAACTTCTAAGTAAAAGCTACTTAGGCGTTGTATGGTTAAGCCTCACGGGCAATTAGTACAGGTTAGC
>NZ_JBSWXN010000037.1:0-232 GCF_056160625.1 Alteromonas sp. ABH4_457 | reverse complement strand
GCAAAATCGAGTGCTTTTCTCGACTTTTGCGCAAGGAGGACATTCATTACACTCAGTTGTGTGCCAAGTCCTCAATGCTTATCTTAACAATCTTGGAAAGCTTTCTATCAGTATCAATCAGAGTAACGCTACTCTAACTCATTAATTAGTCAGTCTTTAACTCACAACTTCTAAGTAAAAGCTACTTAGGCGTTGTATGGTTAAGCCTCACGGGCAATTAGTACAGGTTAGC
>NZ_JBSWXN010000036.1:0-246 GCF_056160625.1 Alteromonas sp. ABH4_457 | reverse complement strand
ACTTGATGATTTTAGCTACAACACCAGCACCTACTGTACGACCACCTTCACGGATTGCGAAGCGCAGACCTTCTTCCATCGCGATTGGAGCAATCAGGTCAACGACGAATTTCAGGTTGTCACCAGGCATTACCATTTCTACGCCTTCTGGCAGTTCAACGGCACCAGTTACGTCAGTTGTACGGAAGTAGAACTGTGGACGGTAACCTTTGAAGAATGGAGTGTGACGACCGCCTTCATCTTTAG
>NZ_JBSWXN010000035.1:0-266 GCF_056160625.1 Alteromonas sp. ABH4_457 | reverse complement strand
CGCACCTAGACGGAAAGACCCCGTGAACCTTTACTACAGCTTGGCACTGAACATTGAACCTACTTGTGTAGGATAGGTGGGAGGCTTTGAAATTGGGACGCCAGTTCCAATGGAGCCGTCCTTGAAATACCACCCTGGTATGTTTGATGTTCTAACGTTGGTCCCTAACCGGGATTGCGGACAGTGTCTGGTGGGTAGTTTGACTGGGGCGGTCTCCTCCCAAATAGTAACGGAGGAGCACGAAGGTTAGCTAATCACGGTCGGAC
>NZ_JBSWXN010000034.1:0-266 GCF_056160625.1 Alteromonas sp. ABH4_457 | reverse complement strand
CGCACCTAGACGGAAAGACCCCGTGAACCTTTACTACAGCTTGGCACTGAACATTGAACCTACTTGTGTAGGATAGGTGGGAGGCTTTGAAGTATGGACGCCAGTTCATACGGAGCCGTCCTTGAAATACCACCCTGGTATGTTTGATGTTCTAACGTTGTTCCCTTATCGGGAATGCGGACAGTGTCTGGTGGGTAGTTTGACTGGGGCGGTCTCCTCCCAAATAGTAACGGAGGAGCACGAAGGTTAGCTAATCACGGTCGGAC
>NZ_JBSWXN010000033.1:0-268 GCF_056160625.1 Alteromonas sp. ABH4_457 | reverse complement strand
GCTAACCTGTACTAATTGCCCGTGAGGCTTAACCATACAACGCCTAAGTAGCTTTTACTTAGAAGTTGTGAGTTAAAGACTGACTAATTAAACAGTTAGAGTAGCGTTACTCTGATTGATGAAGATATCAAGCTTTCCAGAATTGTTATCTTAGTGATGTGTAAACAGCATTAAGACAAAAGTTTATGCCTGACGGCAATAGCGACGTGGTACCACCTGAATCCATTCCGAACTCAGAAGTGAAACGCGTTAGCGGCGATGGTAGTGT
>NZ_JBSWXN010000032.1:0-281 GCF_056160625.1 Alteromonas sp. ABH4_457 | reverse complement strand
ATATCAGCTTTCCAAATTGTTAAAGAACAGGTTTAGAGTAAAAAACCCTAATCAATACTTACTCAACCGAGTAAAAATTCATTAGGATTTGTATCTTTCTGACCAAGTTTAATCAGTAGCCATTTCGCCTGATGAAGTTAATTTGATTGCGAGAAGCGCAGTATGCGCCAGCACATGAGCATCGCAGCAGTCAAAGTAACGATAGCAGGTAGAAATGGTAGGCTTGGGCAGACTTGAACTGCCGACCTCACCCTTATCAGGGGTGCGCTCTAACCAGCTGA
>NZ_JBSWXN010000031.1:0-291 GCF_056160625.1 Alteromonas sp. ABH4_457 | reverse complement strand
TGTCGGTACTGGATGATGCCGGCAATCTGGCAACTGTCAGCACCTCAGGATTAATTGACCTGACACTGCCAGTGCTGAACATCAACCCGATCACCGATCTGGCCAGCGATACACCGCTCATCAGCGGTACGTCTGACGAAATTGGCGGTATCGTAACCATCGATATCACAGACGGTAACGGCGATACGCAAAGCTTCAATGCGACAGTTCTCGGTGACGGTACCTGGGCTGCCAACGTACCTGTTGCGATTTCAGAAGGCTTACTGGATGTGAACGTGTCGGTACTGGATG
>NZ_JBSWXN010000030.1:0-327 GCF_056160625.1 Alteromonas sp. ABH4_457 | reverse complement strand
TGGATACCACTGCTCCAACAGTCACGCTGGATGCACAAGGTACCGGTAACGACACCACACCAACTATTTCAGGCACCACCGATCTGCCAGCGGGCGAATCAGTGACGTTAACCGTGACAGATGCCAACGGTGACGCGCAAACAGTAACAGCAACCGTACAACCAGACGGCACCTTCAGCGCCGATGTCCCTGCGGAAATGGCAGAAGGTAACTTCACTGTTGATGCTGCCGCCACCGATGCGGCCGGCAATACCGGCACGGCTTCAACGTCTGGTACGGTGGATACCACTGCTCCAACAGTCACGCTGGATGCACAAGGTACCGGTA
>NZ_JBSWXN010000029.1:0-339 GCF_056160625.1 Alteromonas sp. ABH4_457 | reverse complement strand
TGTCGTTTCCTGTACCCTGGGCGTCTAAAGTGACTGTTGGTGCAGTGGTATCAACTTCACCACCAGTTGCTATTGCTGTCGTGGAATTACCCGCCGCATCAGTAGCCGTCGCTTCGACCGTGTAACTACCTTCAGCCAATTCTGCAGGCACATCGGCGCTGAAGGTGCCGTCTGGTTGTACGGTAGCCGTTACAGTCTGCGCATCACCATTTGCATCGGTGACCGTCAACGTCACAGATTCGCCGGCTGGCAGATCCGTGGTGCCTGAAATAGTTGGTGTGGTGTCGTTACCGGTACCCTGCGCATCCAGTGTGACTGTCGGGGCAGTGGTATCAACTT
>NZ_JBSWXN010000028.1:0-375 GCF_056160625.1 Alteromonas sp. ABH4_457 | reverse complement strand
TGAAGTTGATACCACTGCACCAACAGTCACTTTAGACGCCCAGGGTACAGGAAACGACACCACCCCGACTATTTCCGGCACCACCGATCTGCCAGCAGGTGAATCTGTAACGTTAACCGTGACAGATGCGAATGGTGATGCACAGACTGTTACCGCAACCGTGCAGCCAGACGGCACCTTCAGTGCCGATGTGCCTGCAGAACTGGCTGAAGGTAGCTACACGGTTGAAGCGACGGCCACTGATGAGGCGGGCAATTCAACGACTGCAACAGCAACTGGCGGTGAAGTTGATACCACTGCCCCGACAGTCACACTGGATGCGCAGGGTACCGGTAACGACACCACACCAACTATTTCAGGCACCACGGATCTGCC
>NZ_JBSWXN010000027.1:0-399 GCF_056160625.1 Alteromonas sp. ABH4_457 | reverse complement strand
ATGGTAGTGTGGGGTCTCCCCATGTGAGAGTAGCACACCGTCAGGCTCCCAATTACGAAGAAGCCCGCTCATCTGAGCGGGCTTTTTTCGTATATAAGTGAAAGCATTGCTTTTTTGAACTTTGAGCTCACTGAGATTAAGGATCAAAAAAGGAAAGTTTATTAACCATCTAAACAATGGTTAGTATTTCAGAGGCTTGTCTTGTTATATAAAAGTGACAAGAAACCGATTTGAAATTAAGTTCAAAAAAGGTATTGACTCTGAAATTCAAAAGCGTATTATACGCATCCCGCTTCGGAGCAAACCTTTGAAGCAGCTAAGAAAATTCTTAGCATTGTTCTTTAAAAATTTATAACAAGACAATCTGTGTGGGCACTCGTTAAGAGTGTCAACCGACGA
>NZ_JBSWXN010000026.1:0-402 GCF_056160625.1 Alteromonas sp. ABH4_457 | reverse complement strand
GCGGAGAGAGAGGGATTCGAACCCCCGGAAGGTTTGACCCTTCGCCTGATTTCAAGTCAGGTGCATTCAGCCGGACTCTGCCATCTCTCCGTTGAGTGGTGCGTATCATAATGATTTTATCGTGATTGAAAAGCACTATTTCAAATAAAATCAATTAAGTGCGCAATATGCAAACAATCTGCTCAGAATTTAACATCACTGTTGCTAAAGCGATTATTTCCTGAACAGGCTGATACCTTTATGTAATTACAATGGAACATTGACTGCCATTTGAAAGCAAAAAAGCCCGCTTAGTTAAGCGGGCTTTTTCAGAATGTGGCGGAGAGAGAGGGATTCGAACCCCCGGAAGGTTTGACCCTTCGCCTGATTTCAAGTCAGGTGCATTCAGCCGGACTCTGCCAT
>NZ_JBSWXN010000025.1:0-417 GCF_056160625.1 Alteromonas sp. ABH4_457 | reverse complement strand
ACGGTACCTGGGCTGCCAACGTACCTGTTGCGATTTCAGAAGGCTTACTGGATGTGAACGTGTCGGTACTGGATGCAGCGGGTAATGTGGCCACGGTGAATACCTCCGGTCTCATCGACCTGACGCTGCCAGTGCTGAACATCAACCCGATCACCGATCTGGCCAGCGATACACCGCTCATCAGCGGTACGTCTGACGAAATCGGCGGTATCGTAACCATCGATATCACAGACGGTAACGGCGATACCCAGAGCTTCAACGCCACAGTTCTCGGCGACGGCACCTGGTCTGCCAACGTGCCCATGGCAATTTCAGAAGGCTTATTAGATGTGAACGTGTCGGTACTGGATGATGCCGGCAATCTGGCAACTGTCAGCACCTCAGGATTAATTGACCTGACACTGCCAGTGCTGAACA
>NZ_JBSWXN010000024.1:0-438 GCF_056160625.1 Alteromonas sp. ABH4_457 | reverse complement strand
TGGCATCAGTGACTGTTAACGTCACTGATTCACCGGCTGGCAGATCCGTGGTACCAGAAATAGTCGGGGTAGTGTCGTTACCGGTACCTTGGGCATCCAGTGTTACCGTCGGTGCAGTGGTATCCACCGTACCTGAGGTTGAGGCAGTGCCGGTATTGCCGGCAGCATCGGTCGCCGCAGCATCAACCGTGAAGTTACCTTCTGCCATTTCCGCTGGCACATCGGCGCTGAACGTACCGTCTGGCTGCACCGTTGCGGTAACAGTCTGTGCATCACCATTCGCATCTGTCACGGTTAACGTTACAGATTCACCTGCTGGCAGATCGGTGGTGCCTGAAATAGTTGGCGTGGTGTCGTTTCCTGTACCCTGGGCGTCTAAAGTGACTGTTGGTGCAGTGGTATCAACTTCACCACCAGTTGCTATTGCTGTCGTGGAAT
>NZ_JBSWXN010000023.1:0-442 GCF_056160625.1 Alteromonas sp. ABH4_457 | reverse complement strand
AGCTTCAACGCGACAGTTCTCGGCGACGGTACCTGGTCCGCCAACGTGCCCATGGCAATTTCAGAAGGCTTACTGGATGTGAACGTGTCGGTGCTGGATGCCGCGGGCAATCTGGCCACGGTGAATACCTCCGGCCTCATCGACCTGACGCTGCCAGTGCTGAACATCAACCCGATCACCGATCTGGCCAGCGATACACCGTTGATTTCCGGTACCTCTGACGAAATCGGCGGTATCGTAACCATCGATATCACGGACGGTAACGGTGATACGCAAAGCTTCAACGCAACAGTACTGGGCGATGGTACCTGGTCGGCCAATGTACCCATGGCAATTTCAGAAGGCTTGCTGGATGTGAACGTGTCGGTACTGGATGATGCCGGCAATCTGGCAACTGTCAGCACCTCAGGATTAATTGACCTGACACTGCCAGTGCTGAACA
>NZ_JBSWXN010000022.1:0-468 GCF_056160625.1 Alteromonas sp. ABH4_457 | reverse complement strand
TCACCGCTACTGTGCAACCTGACGGTACATTCAGTGCCGATGTGCCTGCAGAAATAGCAGAAGGTAACTTCACCGTTGATGCAGCAGCCACCGATGCAGCCGGCAATACCGGCACGGCTTCAACCTCAGGTACGGTGGATACCATTGCACCGACGGTAACACTGGATGCACAAGGTACAGGTAACGACACCACCCCGACTATTTCCGGCACCACGGATCTGCCAGCGGGCGAATCAGTGACGTTAACCGTGACAGATGCCAACGGTGACGCGCAAACAGTAACAGCAACCGTACAGCCAGACGGCACTTTCAGCGCCGATGTCCCTGCGGAAATGGCAGAAGGTAACTTCACTGTCGATGCTGCCGCCACCGATGCCGCCGGCAATACCGGCACGGCTTCAACGTCTGGTACGGTGGATACCACTGCTCCAACAGTCACGCTGGATGCACAAGGTACCGGTAACGACA
>NZ_JBSWXN010000021.1:0-552 GCF_056160625.1 Alteromonas sp. ABH4_457 | reverse complement strand
AAGTTGATACCACTGCCCCGACAGTCACACTGGATGCGCAGGGTACCGGTAACGACACCACACCAACTATTTCAGGCACCACGGATCTGCCGGCAGGCGAATCTGTGACGTTAACGGTCACTGATGCCAATGGTGATGCACAAACAGTAACAGCAACTGTGCAACCAGACGGTACGTTCAGTGCCGATGTACCAGCGGAAATGGCAGAAGGAAACTTCACGGTTGATGCTGCCGCCACCGATGCAGCCGGCAATACCGGTACAGCCTCAACGTCCGGTACAGTGGACACCACTGCACCAACGGTCACGCTGGATGCTCAAGGTACCGGTAACGACACCACACCGACTATTTCCGGCACCACAGACCTGCCGGCAGGTGAGTCAGTGACGTTAACCGTGACAGATGCGAATGGTGATGCGCAAACTGTAACGGCTACCGTGCAACCAGACGGTACGTTCAGTGCCGATGTGCCTGCAGAAATGGCAGAAGGCAACTTCACCGTTGATGCAGCCGCGACCGATGCAGCCGGCAATACCGGCACTGCTTCAACCA
>NZ_JBSWXN010000019.1:0-717 GCF_056160625.1 Alteromonas sp. ABH4_457 | reverse complement strand
ACAACTTCTAAGTAAAAGCTACTTAGGCGTTGTATGGTTAAGCCTCACGGGCAATTAGTACAGGTTAGCTTAATGCCTTGCAACACTTCCACATCCTGCCTATCAACGTTGTAGTCTTCAACAACCCTTCAGAGAGGTTAAACCTCAGGGATGACTCATCTCGGGGCTCGCTTCCCGCTTAGATGCTTTCAGCGGTTATCGATTCCGAACGTAGCTACCGGGCAATGCCTTTGGCAAAACAACCCGAACACCAGCGGTTCGTCCACTCCGGTCCTCTCGTACTAGGAGCAGCTCCCCTCAATCATCCAACGCCCACACCAGATAGGGACCGAACTGTCTCACGACGTTCTAAACCCAGCTCGCGTACCACTTTAAATGGCGAACAGCCATACCCTTGGGACCGACTTCAGCCCCAGGATGTGATGAGCCGACATCGAGGTGCCAAACACCGCCGTCGATATGAACTCTTGGGCGGTATCAGCCTGTTATCCCCGGAGTACCTTTTATCCGTTGAGCGATGGCCCTTCCATACAGAACCACCGGATCACTATGACCTACTTTCGTACCTGCTCGACGTGTCTGTCTCGCAGTTAAGCTAGCTTATGCCATTGCACTAACCTCACGATGTCCGACCGTGATTAGCTAACCTTCGTGCTCCTCCGTTACTATTTGGGAGGAGACCGCCCCAGTCAAACTACCCACCAGACACTGTCCGCA
>NZ_JBSWXN010000018.1:0-740 GCF_056160625.1 Alteromonas sp. ABH4_457 | reverse complement strand
TCAACGGCACCAGTTACGTCAGTTGTACGGAAGTAGAACTGTGGACGGTAACCTTTGAAGAATGGAGTGTGACGACCGCCTTCATCTTTAGACAGTACGTATACTTCCGCTTCAAACTGAGTGTGAGGAGTGATTGAACCAGGCTTAGCCAGTACCTGACCACGCTCAACGTCATCACGCTTAGTACCACGCAGCAGAACACCAACGTTCTCACCTGCACGACCTTCGTCAAGCAGTTTACGGAACATTTCAACACCGGTACAAGTAGTTTTGGTTGTATCTCTGATACCAACGATTTCTACTTCTTCACCAACTTTGATGATACCTTGCTCAACACGACCAGTTACAACAGTACCACGGCCTGAGATTGAGAATACGTCTTCGATTGGCAGGATGAACGGCTTGTCGATAGCACGCTCTGGCTCTGGAATGTAAGAATCCAGTGCTTCACCCAGTTCGATGATTTTCTTTTCCCACTCTGCGTCGCCTTCAAGGGCTTTCAGAGCAGAACCTTTGATTACTGGCAGATCGTCGCCCGGGAATTCGTATTCAGTCAGAAGTTCACGAACTTCCATCTCAACCAGTTCCAGCAGCTCTTCATCGTCAACCATGTCACATTTGTTCATGAATACGATGATGTAAGGGATACCAACCTGACGACCCAGCAGGATGTGCTCACGAGTCTGTGGCATAGGACCATCAGTCGCAGCAACTACCAGGATACCGCCGTCCATCTGAGC
>NZ_JBSWXN010000016.1:0-1383 GCF_056160625.1 Alteromonas sp. ABH4_457 | reverse complement strand
ACTTACACGTCCTTCATCGCCTCTTACTGCCAAGGCATCCACCGTATACGCTTAGTCACTTAACCATACAACCCTAAATAGCTTCCTTAAGGTAAACCTTAAGTCGTTGTTTCTGCTTATTCACATGAGTAAGGAATAAGTGTTCACAACCATTCACTTCCACCCAAAACGTGCGATACGTTGAAAGAATGGGTTTCGGCTGCCTACCCCCGCCTTTTTATCCGGAGTCAGGTGTGCATCTAAGCACTGTTGTATGCATGACTGTCTAATCAATTTATCGTGCAAAATCGACGTTGTTTGTCGACTTTTGCGCAAGGAGGACGAACAGTACACTCAGTTGTGTATGTCAGCCTTCTTACTACACTTTGTCAGATAGAGTAGCTTTTGAAAGAACATCTTTTCGATATTCTCAGTTACTCAATTTGATTGATTACTAATATCAGCTTTCCAAATTGTTAAAGAACAGGTTTAGAGTAAAAAACCCTAATCAATACTTACTCAACCGAGTAAAAATTCATTAGGATTTGCATCTTTCTGACCAAGTTTATTCAGTAGCCATTTCGCCTGATGAAGTTAATTTGATTGCGAGAAGCGCAGTGTGCGCCAGCACATGAGCATCGCAGCATTCAAAGTAACGATAGCAGGTAGAAATGGTAGGCTTGGGCAGACTTGAACTGCCGACCTCACCCTTATCAGGGGTGCGCTCTAACCAGCTGAGCTACAAGCCTATTGGTGGAGCTAAGCAGGATCGAACTGCTGACCTCCTGAATGCAAATCAGGCGCTCTCCCAGCTGAGCTATAGCCCCATAAGACTTGGTCGTTCTTCATTAATAACAAAACAATCTGTGTGAACACTGCGCTAAAAGGCAATAGACGATTTTTAAGGTAAGGAGGTGATCCAACCCCAGGTTCCCCTAGGGTTACCTTGTTACGACTTCACCCCAGTCATGAAACACAAAGTGGTAATCGTCCTCCCGAAGGTTAGACTAACTACTTCTTTTGCATCCCACTCCCATGGTGTGACGGGCGGTGTGTACAAGGCCCGGGAACGTATTCACCGCAGTATGCTGACCTGCGATTACTAGCGATTCCGACTTCATGGAGTCGAGTTGCAGACTCCAATCCGGACTACGACAAGCTTTAAGGGGTCCGCTCCACATCACTGTCTTGCTTCCCTCTGTACTTGCCATTGTAGCACGTGTGTAGCCCTACACGTAAGGGCCATGATGACTTGACGTCGTCCCCACCTTCCTCCGGTTTGTCACCGGCAGTCTCCTTAGAGTGCCCAACTGAATGCTGGCAACTAAGGACAAGGGTTGCGCTCGTTGCGGGACTTAACCCAACATCTCACGACACGAGCTGACGACAGCCATGCAGCACCTG
>NZ_JBSWXN010000015.1:0-1477 GCF_056160625.1 Alteromonas sp. ABH4_457 | reverse complement strand
CCTACACACTTTCACCTGGGCAACCAACGCCAGGATTGTCTAGCCTTCTCCGTCCCTCCGTCACTGATTATATAAGTACGGGAATATTAACCCGTTTCCCATCGACTACGCATTTCTGCCTCGCCTTAGGGGCCGACTTACCCTGCCCTGATTAGCATGGGACAGGAAACCTTGGTCTTCCGGCGTGGGGGTTTTTCACCCCCATTATCGTTACTCATGTCAGCATTCGCACTTCTGATACCTCCAGCAAACTTCACAGTTCACCTTCAGCGGCTTACAGAACGCTCCCCTACCCAAAGTACAAGTACTTTGCCGCAGCTTCGGTATATTGCTTAGCCCCGTTACATCTTCCGCGCAGGCCGACTCGACTAGTGAGCTATTACGCTTTCTTTAAAGGGTGGCTGCTTCTAAGCCAACCTCCTAGCTGTCTTAGCCTTCCCACATCGTTTCCCACTTAGCAATATTTTGGGACCTTAGCTGGCGGTCTGGGTTGTTTCCCTCTTCACGACGGACGTTAGCACCCGCCGTGTGTCTCCCGGATAGTTCTCTTTGGTATTCGGAGTTTGCAAAGGGTTGGTAAGTCGGGATGACCCCCTAGCCTTAACAGTGCTCTACCCCCAAAGGAATTCGTCCGAGGCTCTACCTAAATAGATTTCGGGGAGAACCAGCTATCTCCCGGTTTGATTGGCCTTTCACCCCCAGCCACAAGTCATCCCCGCCTTTTTCAACAGGCGTGGGTTCGGTCCTCCAGTTGATGTTACTCAACCTTCAACCTGCCCATGGCTAGATCACCGGGTTTCGGGTCTATACCTGGCAACTCAACGCGCAGTTAACACTCGCTTTCGCTACGGCTCCCCTATACGGTTAACCTTGCTACCAAATATAAGTCGCTGACCCATTATACAAAAGGTACGCAGTCACCCCGAAGGGCTCCCACTGCTTGTACGTATACGGTTTCAGGTTCTGTTTCACTCCCCTCACAGGGGTTCTTTTCGCCTTTCCCTCACGGTACTGGTTCACTATCGGTCAGTAAGGAGTATTTAGCCTTGGAGGATGGTCCCCCCATCTTCAGTCAGGATAACACGTGTCCCGACCTACTTAATATGTGCTAACTGTCACTTCGTGTACGGGACTATCACCCTGTTCCGTTAAACTTTCCAGAATATTCCACTATGACAACTAACATCGGCTGGTCCCCTTTCGCTCGCCGCTACTAAGGGAATCTCGGTTGATTTCTTTTCCTCCGGGTACTTAGATGTTTCAGTTCCCCGGGTTTGCCTCGTTAACCTATGTATTCAGTTAACGATACCCGCAAGCGGGTGGGTTTCCCCATTCGGACATCGATGGCTCAAATGCGTTTTGTCAGCTCGCCACCGCTTTTCGCAGACTTACACGTCCTTCATCGCCTCTTACTGCCAAGGCATCCACCGTATACGCTTAGTCACTTAACCATACAACCCTAAATAGCTTCCTTAAG
>NZ_JBSWXN010000014.1:0-1601 GCF_056160625.1 Alteromonas sp. ABH4_457 | reverse complement strand
TAACACATATGAGCCCAACTCCGGTCAATAGGTAATAGCAATTCCCTGGCTGCGTGAGCAGCCAGTTCAAATCCCTGGGCTAAACCTCTTAACTTCATCTGTCATGGTCATCGTCAGGCAACGCCTGCGGCAAACACATATAGAGGCTCTCTTAATGCGATCTCATCGCTGCCTGCTGCCGGGCAATCCGTGGCGGGTGCAGGGGCACTAGACATTCATCGGTTAACCTGATGCTGGCACTATTCAAAACGTAATGGCTGATTATTCTCGCCAGTTAGTGGAAGGCTCAGTGCAGGTGCAAGCGATTTAGCACAGGGTATTGTTGCGCAACAGGCGGATGTCTAATCAAAGCGTGGTGGCTGTGGACACCGGTATAGTTCATCACATTGCAGGTTTACTGCCTAAATAAGTGATAAACATGATACTCGCCATTCGACCAGTTAGATTTTCAGCTCATCCGCCTGCGCGACTTACCCCGCTAAAAAGCGTTCACTGTCGAACACCGTTTTATTCTTCAACATATAATACATGCATCGCCCGAGTTTATGGGCCAGGGCCGAGAGTGCTTTTGCTTTACTCATGCGCTTTTGTAACTTAGCGAGATATGCTTGTGCACGCGGGTTGCCTTTCAAGAACAACACCGCAGCTTCCGAGAATGCCCACTTAAGATGTGCATTACCGATTTTATTGCCCTGAGTACCGTACGTTTTGCCCGCTGACTCGGCTTTGCATTTGACCAACCGTGAATAGGAGGCGAACTTCTGAACACTCTCAAAGCGTTGGATATTGCCAATCTCGTAAAGAATTGTCAGAGCCAGAACCCGTCCGACACCGGGCAATGAACGTAGCAGATGATAGTCACGGCCGTTGTCATTTTTAGTTATCTTCTCTACATAACATTCGATACTGCTAACTTCATGGTCATAAATTTCAATCAGACGCAGATTCATATCCACACTGCGTTGTACCAGTGGATCAGGAAAATAGCCGCGCATAGAATCCCGGCCGGTGGTGTAACTTAAATCTGATTTTTCGGGAAGTGGCAGGTTGTACTGGGCAAGCGCATTTTTAACAAAGGCTTTTAATTCAGCACTGTGACGCATGGCATGGGTTCGTCTACGCAACAAGTCCCGTATAGCGCGCTTTTCTTTTGGATAAACATACGCCAACGGAAAATTACCGCCTCGCATGAGCTTGGCAATTTTATATGCATCGATTTTATCATTCTTGGTTTTGCCGCCATGAATAGCCTTCATGTACAAGGCATGGCCAAGAATAAAGTCGATGTTGTGCTGTTCGCAAAAATCACTGAGCCAATACCAGCAATGCATACATTCTGCGCCGACAACGATATTTCCCAGATAGGGAGAAAGTAGTGTTAAAAGCTGTTCAGGAGAGTCTTTAATCTTCTTGTGAACCAGAATGTCGCCACGCTCATCAAGGATGCAAACGTAGAGCATTCGGGCATGAAGATCGATTCCGCAGTAAAAAGGATGTAAGTTAGTATAAAATTGCATTGAGTCTTCTCCGTTTTGGTTTGGTCGCCTTCCAGCTTAGCCAAGAAATTGGCTAAGCTGGGGAGAAGGCTCAATAAGTATCAA
>NZ_JBSWXN010000013.1:0-1857 GCF_056160625.1 Alteromonas sp. ABH4_457 | reverse complement strand
ATGTGCCTGCAGAAATGGCAGAAGGCAACTTCACCGTTGATGCAGCCGCGACCGATGCAGCCGGCAATACCGGCACTGCTTCAACCAGCGGAAATATCGACACCACTGCGCCGACAGTCACACTGGATGCACAAGGTACCGGTAACGACACCACGCCGACGATTTCCGGCACCACCGACCTGCCGGCAGGTGAGTCAGTGACGTTGACGGTCACCGATGCGAATGGTGATGCGCAGACTATAACGGCTACTGTGCAACCAGACGGTACCTTCAGTACCGATGTACCAGCGGAAATGGCAGAAGGTAACTTCACCGTTGATGCAGCGGCAACCGATGCAGCCGGTAACACCGGCACAGCCTCAACGTCTGGTACAGTGGATACCACCGCACCGACAGTCACACTGGATGCACAAGGCACAGGCAATGACACCACACCAACTATTTCAGGCACCACCGATCTGCCAGCGGGCGAATCAGTTACGCTGACGGTCACCGATGCCAACGGTGATGCACAAACCGTCACCGCGACCGTTCAGCCAGACGGTACGTTCAGCGCCGATGTGCCTGCAGAAATGGCAGAAGGCAACTTCACCGTTGATGCAGCCGCGACCGATGCAGCCGGCAATACCGGCACTGCTTCAACCAGCGGTGATATCGATACCACTGCACCAGTAGTAACACTGGATGCTGAAGGTCTTGGAAATGATGCTACGCCAACTATCTCCGGCACCACGGATCTGCCGCCGGGTGAGTCTGTGACATTAACCGTCACTGATGCAAATGGTGACGTACAAACATTCACTGCAACAGTTCAGCCTGATGGTACGTTCAGTGCTGATGTGCCTGCAAACATGGCCGATGGCAACTACACGGTTGATGCATCTGCTACGGATGCCGCGGGGAATACAGGTAGTGCTTCAACAAGTGGAGAGGTGGATACCACAGCTCCTACAGGAAATATTGTTGTTACCACAACCTATGATGATGCAACACCCATGATCACCGGTACGTTGGATATTCCTGAAGGTGATATCGTTACACTTGTAATCACCGATGCTGCCGGAAATGAGCAAACTCTTACTGTTCCTGTAGCCGCAGATGGTTCATTCAGTGTTGAAGTTCCCACCGATCTGGCTGAAGGTGAGTTCACGGTTCAGGCATCAGCTACAGATGATGCTGGTAATACTGCTACGGCAACGCTCACTGCAACTATTGATATGGCCGCTCCGAGCTTAATCATCGATCCTATTGATATCACCAATGACAACTCTCCGACAGTTACAGGCAGTACGGATGTAGGTGTAGGCACTATTGTCCTGTTAACCGTGACGGATTCAGATGGCGTTGAATACAATCTGTCTGCAGTTGTTCAGGCTGATGGAAGCTGGAGCTCAGATCTCCCCATTCTTCCGGACGGCTCGGTCACCGTTGAGGCGCAGGTTCTGGACGATTCAGGCAATATCGTGAACGTGAGTGCTGCGGGCACAATCGATACAGCCGATCCGGGCATAACGCTGGACACGTTTGTCGATACAAACGATGTGCAGCCTACGATCTCCGGTACTTCAGATGAGCTGGGCGCAAATGTCGAAATCGTGCTTGTAGACGGCTTAGGTGTTGAACAAACCCTCTCTGCCACGGTTCAGCCTGATGGTACCTGGTCTGTCAATGTACCATCAGATCTCAATGAAGGATTACTGACAATCGACGCATCGGTCATGGATGATGCGGGCAACGTTGCAACTGTCAGTACCTCAGGATTAATTGACCTGACACTGCCAGTGCTGAACGTGAATGCCATTAGTGACCTCGCCAGCGACACACCGCTTATCAGCGGTACGTCTGACGAAATCGGCG
>NZ_JBSWXN010000012.1:0-5319 GCF_056160625.1 Alteromonas sp. ABH4_457 | reverse complement strand
GGTCTCCCCATGTGAGAGTAGCACACCGTCAGGCTCCCAATTACGAAGAAGCCCGCTCATCTGAGCGGGCTTTTTTCGTTTCTGTTCTCTGCCCGGAATCTTTTCCGAGCTTCAACGAATCCTGTTTATCCTTCTTTTTCAATTGGAGAGTTTGGATCAGATCATAACGTTGATTGGACTGAAATCTGCGTTCAACTACAACTTACCCTGTACCTTCCGTCAGGTTACTTTACATATAAATTGTCTGTTATTTATTGTTTTGATGAATGCTTGGTACTTTATTATTAGTTTTGAATGCCACTAGTCTCTTAAAAATTAAATCATTCAGTGTAAAGTATTAGTAAATTCTAATCACCTGAAGAGCAATATTATCTCTTTGTCAAATATGTTTACAATTTAAACAAAGTAACAGTCATCCCCGATTCAACATACTGAAATACAAGACTAAAGTTTAATTCTTGATCCTGGCGCGATTTCTGCTATCAGGTCATCAGACGATAAATGGTTTTGGGTCGTCTATAAAACTATTAACCTTCGAAGGGATTACATTATGAATTCATGGATTAAAAAAATCAGTGTTGTTTGTGCTGGTGTTCTTTGTCTGGCAGGCCAGGCAAACGCGCACCTTGTTGCTTTTGGTTGGAAAGATTTGGGTAATGGAACTATCCGTATGTACGGTCAGCATTGGCATGGCAATCAGTCCAGCGCCTATTCTGACAATGGAGGGGTGAGAATCGGTACATGGGATGCCTCGGCATCTACTCAAAATACTGCTAGCTGGCAGCTGTTTAACTGGACAGGCGTGATGAATGATGTCGGTGGAAATACTGCATCAAATGACGCTTTGGTAGCTTCAGGTGTATTAGATGGCTGGGCCGCGGATGTAGGTCACTGGAGTGATTCAGATTTTGAGAATGATTGGTTCTACACCGATCCACTCGTATTGGGTAACGGTAACTGGGGTCTGTTCACAGGTACCTCTTGCTGTGTAGATACAATGACTGCTGCTCAGTTGTTTACTATTACCGGTATTTCCAGCGTTCCAATTGGTACAGGTCCGGGTTCTGCTACAAGTGTTCCTGCACCTGCTACATTAGGTATGTTTGCTCTGTCTCTTGTTGCTCTACGTCGCTTTCGTCGTTCGTAAGTAACTTAGTTTAATCACAAACACCATACCTCATTAAAGCCGCACTTTCGTGCGGCTTTTCACATTGCCTTGTTGGCTAATTCTTTTACCTCATTTCCGGCTGAGTGATACACTTGCCTCTAAATATTTTCTTACTAGTAAAACATGAAAGCCAAAGCCTTCTTCCTCGACCGTGATGGCGTTATCAATATTGATCACGGCTATATTTCCACGCCGGATTCATTTGATTTTGTTCCGGGAGTTTTCGATGCCTGCCGCACCATCAGAAAAAATGGATATGAAATCATCGTCGTTACAAATCAGTCCGGTATTGCGCGGGGCTATTACGACGAAACAGCGTTTATGTTATTAACTACATGGATGCTCGGTGAATTTGAGAAGAAAGGGATCAATATTAAAGCCGTAAAATATTGCCCGCACCATAGTAAACATGGGGAAGGGAAATATTTGCTAGATTGCTCATGCAGAAAACCCGAACCGGGTATGCTGCTTGAGGCCGCGGATCAATTTGATATCTCACTCAGTGAAAGCGTCATGGTAGGGGATAAACTGTCTGATATTGAAGCAGGACGCAGAGCGGGAATTTCTCAGTTGTACAAAATAGGCAAAGATGATGAGAACAAAGAAGGTGATTACGTTACCTGCAATAATTTATACGACGTGGTTACCCATTTTTTTAATCATACCGGTAAATAAAAAAAACAGATAACGATATAAAATAGTCCACCTTTGCAAAACCAATAGTTAGTGACCCTCTTTACGCGCTGCGATGCTTTTATTCTCTGGTCAGTTCGCCTACCATTGCGGCAAAGAGAAAAAGTATTATTAGACTGTGCCCACACTAACATCACACCACACTTTCCACCTCCCGGCCAATTGCAAAGCAGTTTGCCATTTTACAACGCCGGATGAGTTTCTCCTGAACTGGCGGGAGTCTGCCTGTAGCTATCTTTTGGGCGGAGGCAGCAACACGCTGTTTTTATCCGATTTTGACGGCACGGTATTTATCAATGGCATGCGCGGGATAGAGGTCCAAACCCCGGAAGATGCTTACAGGCTGCGCGTTGCCGGCGGTGAGAACTGGCATAACCTTGTTACTCACTGTTTAGATAATGGTTGGTACGGTTTAGAAAATCTGGCACTGATCCCCGGGTCTGCAGGTGCAGCTCCAATACAGAACATCGGGGCTTATGGTCTCGAGGTCGGCAGATATATCGAGTCTGTTGAGTATATTGATATCACCACCGGTGAACAGCACACGTTATCCAACGATGAATGTGAATTTGGATATCGCGACAGTGTGTTTAAACGCCGTTTGTCGGGAAACGTACTGATCACCTACGTTAATTTTCGTCTGCCGGTAGATAACGAGCTGATTGTGTCTTATGGAGAGCTTGCAACACTGAATGACCCGACACCGGAAAGTATCTATAACAAAGTGATTGAAGTGAGAAAGGCAAAGCTGCCTGATCCTGATCTGTTGGGCAATGCCGGTAGTTTCTTTAAAAACCCTGTCATTACCGCGGCCCGTTACGAAAAAATTAAAGATACATACCGAGAAGTCCCGGGGTTTGCAGCCGGGAGCGGTAAAAAGGTGCCGGCAGCCTGGTTAATCGATCAATGTGGATTCAAAGGTCGCGAAACGGGTGGTGTGCGATGCCACCCCACGCAACCTTTGGTGCTGACCAATACCGGAAACGCTTCCGGTGAGGACGTGATCAAGATGGCGGGTGATATTATTAATGCCGTAAATGAAAAATTTGATATTCAGCTGGAGCCGGAAGTCAGGCTTGTGGGCAAATCCGGAGTAATTACGTTATGAAGCAGGCCTCGAAAATTATACGACAGCACATTTTGTCTGTACTGGCTGACGGACAATTTCATTCCGGGGAAATTATTGCTCAGCAGGTAGGGCTTTCAAGAACCGCTGTGGCAGGTCATATTTCGCAGCTTGCTGACTGGGGCCTGGATGTATTTAAAGTAAAAGGTAAAGGTTACAGATTGAATCAGGGCTTTCCTCTGCTCAGCACAGAGCAAATCAAAAAACACCTGGCAAGACCTGGGTTGTCGACCATACAGGTAGAGCCGGTACTGGCGTCCACCAATACAGAAATGAAAAAACGTATTGCAACAGCACGGCACGATTTAGCTGATGGTGACGTAATACTTGCCGAAGTTCAAACAGACGGTAAGGGCCGTCATGGTCGTAAATGGACTGCGCCGGTGGGAGGCAGTCTGACTATGTCTATGTATTGGTCTTTTCCGGATGGATATCAAAGCATGGCCGGTTTGTCTCTTCTCGTTGGGGTGGCCATCTGCGAAGCGTTAAGAAAATTCAAAATTGAAGATGCTCAGCTTAAGTGGCCGAATGATATTTATCTGAATGGCCGTAAACTGGCCGGTGTTCTCATTGAAGTTGAGGGCCAGATCGGCGCTACTGCGCACAGTGTCATTGGTATTGGCCTGAACGTGAATGTACCCGACACCCAGTATGATGTAGGTCAACCTCACAGTGATTTAACCGGCTACTTAGGTGAAGTGCCCGACCGCAACAGGCTTGCTGCTGCTGTTATCGAATCACTACGGGAGCTGTTGCCTGAGTTTACTCAGCGGGGCTTCGGCAAGTTTGTACCTTACTGGGAATCTCTGGATTTATTTGCAGACAAGAAAATTGTTTTGCAAATGGGCGACAAGCGTTTCTCCGGTATTGACCGTGGTGTGGATCAGAGCGGGGCGCTGCTGGTAGAAACTGAAGACGGTATTACCCGCTTCCATGGCGGTGAGGTAAGCCTTCGTGGTATCTGATACCGCCGTTCTGTTGGTTGATGCCGGCAACAGCAGAATAAAGTCTGTTGCTCTTGCTGATGTTAAAGATTCAGAGCCTCTTGTTCATACAGATGCAGATGCATTTATTCTTTGGCTGTCGGATACACATTTCTCCCATATTTTTTTATCTAATGTGGGTAAAAAAGACATTTCAGAAAAAATTATTCATTTCTGTGACACAGAAAATAGAGTCATTCAGGAAATTTTTACCGAAAAAGAAAATTTTGGGGTACGCAACAGCTATCAAGATGTCACAAAAATGGGTGTCGACCGGTGGCTGGCGATGGTCGCTGCACAGGAAATGACCGGAAAAATGTTTTGTGTGATCGACATGGGTACTGCAATTACCTGTGATTTTGTTGAAGATGGTCAACATTTAGGCGGTTGGATAAGTCCCGGTTTTCATCTTATGCGTGATGCTCTGGTTAAAAATACAGCAAGAGTCACCTCAGACAACTCAATACCGCAAAATTTAGCACCGGGCTCTTCTACTGAAATGTGCGTTGCACAGGGCTGTCATGCAGCACTAAATGGTGTTTATTTAAGCGTGATTGATTATTTGCTAAGCAAACGATCCGATTTTGCTGTAATTATCGGCGGTGGAGATAAAAATATGCTTGCAATAAATCATTCCACTGATACTATCCGTTCCGCGAATTTGGTGGTGCAAGGTCTTGCCCGCTACGCAAGAAGTCAGCTTTTTGCGTAACATTTTTCGTTTAATTTGAAAGAGTAAAACGCTCTGACAAAAAAACGAAAAAAAATAAAAAAGACACTTGCACGGAGTAATAACTTACTCTAGAATGCGCACCCACTTGATGAGGAGCCGACTTAGCTCAGTTGGTAGAGCAACTGACTTGTAATCAGTAGGTCGCCAGTTCGATTCCGGCAGTCGGCACCATTCATCAAACTCTGGAGGGGTACCCAAGCGGTCAACGGGAGCAGACTGTAAATCTGCCGGCTCAGCCTTCGCAGGTTCGAATCCTGCCCCCTCCACCACTTTTTCATTGAGGTGGCCAGAGAATTAGGAACGCGGGCATCGTATAATGGCTATTACCTCAGCCTTCCAAGCTGATGATGCGGGTTCGATTCCCGCTGCCCGCTCCAATTTCCGTGCTGATATAGCTCAGTTGGTAGAGCGCACCCTTGGTAAGGGTGAGGTCGGCAGTTCAAATCTGCCTATCAGCACCATTTCTCCCCAGCTCATGTTTAAATTAATTGTTTTTTATTTTTAACGTAACTTTGCTGGGATACTAGAAAAATGGCAAAAGAAAAGTTTGAACGTACGAAACCCCACGTAAACGTGGGTACAATCGGCCACGTTGACCACGGTAAAACCACTCTGA
>NZ_JBSWXN010000011.1:0-72320 GCF_056160625.1 Alteromonas sp. ABH4_457 | reverse complement strand
CAACCTGACGACCCAGCAGGATGTGCTCACGAGTCTGTGGCATAGGACCATCAGTCGCAGCAACTACCAGGATACCGCCGTCCATCTGAGCTGCACCAGTAATCATGTTTTTAACGTAATCGGCGTGTCCAGGACAGTCTACGTGCGCGTAGTGGCGGGTAGGCGTGTCATATTCTACGTGTGAAGTAGAGATGGTGATACCACGAGCTTTTTCTTCAGGCGCGTTATCGATTTGATCGAAAGCCTGAGCAGAACCGCCGTAAGTCTTAGACAGTACAGTAGTGATTGCTGCGGTCAGAGTGGTTTTACCGTGGTCAACGTGGCCGATTGTACCCACGTTTACGTGGGGTTTCGTACGTTCAAACTTTTCTTTTGCCATTTTTCTCGTTTCCTAAGTTAAAAGTCCGACCCAATACAGACCGGACCGAACCTTCATTAAGATTTAGTTTCTTGATTCGATAATCGCTTTTGCAACATTGCTAGGCGCTTCAGAGTAATTGAAGAACTCCATAGAGTATGACGCACGACCCTGCGTTTGTGAACGCAAGTCAGTCGCATACCCAAACATTTCTGAAAGCGGTACTTTCGCGCGAACAATCTTGATCCCGCCTACACCGTCTTCCATACCTTCGATCATGCCGCGACGACGATTCAGATCGCCTACAACATCACCCATCCAATCTTCTGGAGTTGTTACTTCAACTTTCATAGTGGGTTCGAGCAATACTGGATTTGCCTCAGCACAACCTTTCTTGAAACCCATAGAGCCGGCGATCTTAAACGCCATTTCAGAAGAGTCAACATCATGATATGAACCGTCGAACAGTGTAACCTTTACATCAAGTACAGGATACCCTGCCAGCACACCATTTTGCAGCTGCTCCTGAATTCCTTTGTCTACCGCAGGAATGAATTCTTTTGGTACAACACCGCCCACGATTTCGTTCACGAATTCGTAGCCTGCACCTTCTTCCTGTGGCTCGATACGTAGCCAGACGTGACCAAATTGTCCACGTCCGCCTGACTGACGGACAAACTTTCCTTCCGCTTCGACCTTGCTGCGAATAGTCTCACGATAAGCAACCTGTGGTTTACCTACGTTACATTCAACCTTAAATTCGCGCTTCATACGGTCGACAATAATATCGAGGTGCAGTTCACCCATACCGGAAATGATTGTTTGTCCAGTTTCGTCATCAGTATGTACTTTAAACGACGGGTCTTCTGCAGCCAGTTTACCCAGAGCAAGACCCATTTTTTCCTGGTCTGCCTGAGATTTTGGCTCTACGGCGATGGAGATTACCGGATCAGGGAATTCCATACGCTCAAGTGTAATAACATGATTCGGATCACACAAGGTGTCACCGGTGGTCACGTCTTTCAGTCCGATAGCTGCGGCAATGTCGCCGGCACGAACTTCTTTTAATTCTTCACGGTCTTTAGCGTGCATCTGCACGATACGACCAAAACGCTCACGTTTTTGCTTCACAGGGTTATAGACGGTATCGCCTGTATTAACCACGCCGGAATAGCAACGGAAGAACGTGAGGGTACCCACGAACGGGTCTGTGGCAATTTTGAATGCCAGAGCAGAAAACGGTTCGCTGTCGTCAGCATGGCGCTCTGCTTCAGTTTCTTCGCCGTCGTCTAACACACCTTTAATAGAAGGAATGTCGACTGGTGCAGGCAAATACTCAATAACGGCATCCAGCACAGCCTGAACACCTTTGTTCTTAAATGCGCTACCACAGGTTGCCAAAACAATTTCGTTGTTCAGTACGCGGGTACGCAGACCCTGACGGATTTCCTCTTCGGTCAGCTCTTCGCCTTCCAGGTACTTTTCCATCAGCTCTTCGGAAGCCTCTGCAGCCGCTTCGATCATCTCTGTGCGGTATTTTTCTGCTTTAGCAACCAGTTCAGCCGGAATGTCTTCATAGGTAAAAGTCATACCCATGTCTTCAGCATTCCAGTTGATGGCTTTCATCTTGATTAAATCGATGACGCCACGGAATTCTTCCTCTGCACCAATATTCAGTTGAATCGGTACACAGGTTGCGCCCAAACGTTTGCGGATCTGACCCACAACACGTTCAAAATCGGCACCGGCACGGTCCATCTTATTGACGAAAACCATGCGCGGTACACGATATTTATCAGCCTGACGCCAGACTGTTTCTGATTGAGGCTCTACCCCGGAAGACCCACAAAATACAACCACCGCACCATCAAGAACACGCAGAGAACGTTCAACTTCAATGGTGAAGTCAACGTGTCCCGGCGTATCAATGATGTTGATACGGTGTTGATCGTACTGCTGCTGCATTCCAGACCAGAAGCACGTGGTAGCAGCAGAAGTGATCGTGATACCACGCTCCTGCTCTTGCTCCATCCAGTCCATGGTGGCTGCGCCATCATGCACTTCGCCGATTTTGTGTGATAACCCTGTATAGAACAGGACACGCTCAGTAGTGGTGGTTTTACCCGCATCTACATGAGCGACAATACCAATATTACGATAACGTTCAATTGGGGTCTTACGAGGCATACGTCTCTCTCAGTTTAAACGTTGATTACCAACGGTAATGTGCGAACGCTTTGTTCGCTTCGGCCATACGGTGAACGTCTTCACGTTTCTTAACCGCAGAACCTTTGTTGTCTGCTGCATCTAACATTTCAGCTGCAAGGCGTTGTGCCATGGACTTTTCGCCACGTTTACGTGCCGCTTCTACCATCCAACGCATACCCAGCGCGTTACGACGAACAGGACGAACTTCTACAGGAACCTGGTAAGTAGAACCACCCACACGGCGTGATTTAACTTCCACTGTAGGACGGATGTTGTCCAGAGCGTCTTCGAACACGTCTAAGTGTGCTTTGCCGGTTTTTTCAGCAACAATATCAAGCGCACCGTAAACAATCTTTTCAGCAACTGATTTCTTGCCGTCGAGCATTACGACATTCATGAATTTAGCAAGCAGTTGTGAACCAAATTTTGGTTCTGGTAGGATTTTACGTTGACCTACGACTCTTCTTCTTGGCATTTTACAATTCTCCGTATGAATTCAGGGAAATCCCAAAACTCTGATTACTTCAGTTTGGCCTTACTAACGGAGAACCGTTAAGATTTAGGCCGCTTCGCACCGTACTTAGAACGGGCTTGACGACGATCGTTAACGCCTGCGCAGTCCAGAGTACCGCGAACAGTGTGATAACGAACACCTGGTAAGTCTTTAACACGACCACCACGGATAAGAACAACGCTGTGCTCTTGCAGGTTGTGGCCTTCACCACCGATGTATGAAGACACTTCGAAACCGTTAGTTAAACGTACACGACATACTTTACGCAGTGCAGAGTTTGGTTTCTTAGGCGTAGTGGTATATACACGAGTACATACACCACGACGTTGTGGGCAAGCTTGCAGTGCAGCTACGTTGCTTTTTGCAACTGGCTGACGACGTGGCTTACGCACTAACTGGTTAACTGTTGCCATTAACTAGCTCCTGTTAGTAAAAAATGAAAACCCGATCCATGGTCGGGTCTGTTAAACGGCTTATTGAATCTGAAGCTTGTTGTAAACGTGCTCTACATTTACCCGCCCCGAAAACAAAAAAACCGCGGCCCTGTTTCAGTATGTCTTCGCTAAATTAAGCGGACTTACCAGAAATTGGGTCGCGGAATTCTAATGATCTCATAAGCCAGTGTCAAGGTGTACAAAGGATAACCAGGCGATTATTCACGTTTGCATACCCTGAATGCACTGAACGGCGAAATATCCACCGTTCAGTGACAAGTCTTACTCGTCTGATGCGTCTCCACCACTCACTTCAGCATTTAATGCTTCAGTCAGTGCCTGTTCTGCTTCAGCAGCAGATACAGACATCTCTTCAATGGCTTCAGCACGTTTCTGCATACGACGCTCGTGGTATGCGAAACCGGTACCGGCAGGGATCAGACGACCAACAATTACGTTTTCTTTCAGACCACGTAAATCGTCTTCTTTGCCCTGTACCGCGGCTTCTGTCAGTACGCGTGTAGTTTCCTGGAACGATGCTGCAGAGATGAATGACTCTGTAGACAGTGACGCCTTAGTAATACCCAGCAACTGTGTTTCATACAGTGCAGGCAGTTTACCGGCTTTTTCCATTTCACGGTTCGCGATCTTAACGTGAGCCACTTCAACCTGTTCGCCTTCCAGGAACTGAGTATCGCCGGCAGCAGTAATAATACACTTACGCAGCATCTGACGGATTACCACCTCGATGTGCTTATCGTTAATTTTTACACCCTGCAGACGGTAAACTTCCTGAACTTCGTTCACGATGTAGTTAGAAACCGCACTGATACCACGCAGACGCAGGATATCGTGTGGAGACTCAGGACCATCGGCCAGAACTTCACCGCGCTCTACAGATTCACCTTCGAACACGTTCAGCTGACGCCACTTAGGAATCATCTCTTCGTAAGCATCGGCACCGTCTTTCGGTGTGATAACCAGACGTTTCTTACCTTTGGTTTCTTTACCGAAACCAATGGTACCGGAGATTTCAGCCAGGATTGCAGGTTCTTTCGGCTTACGCGCTTCGAACAGGTCAGCAACCCGTGGCAGACCACCGGTGATATCACGTGTCTTCGAGCTTTCCTGCGGGATACGTGCTAACACGTCACCGGCATGAGCCAGTTTGCCATCTGCCGCTTCGATAGTGGTGAAGCTTGGCAGACGAATTTCCTGCAGACCCGTTTCTTCGCTTTCAAGAATAAGCTTAGGCTCTTTGGCGTTAACCTTAGCCAGGTCTTTAACCACAATACGGGTCAGACCGGTCAGCTCGTCCTGCTGCATCTCAGTGTTGGAGTCGTCGATATCTGCAAACGAGATCTTAGACGGACGCTCAACAATGATTGGGTGACTATGCGGATCCCAGTTCGCAACTATTTCGCCGGCTTCAACAGCAGCACCATCATCAACAGACAGGATTGCACCGTAAGGCACCTTATAACGCTCTTTCTCACGACCATGGCTGTCGATAACAGTCAGCTCGGTTGAACGTGAAACGATAACCACTTTGTCGTCGGTATTACGAACGAACTTAGCGTTATGCATTTTCAGGCTACCTGCAGTTTTAACCTGCACGCTGTTTTCTGCTGACGCTCTTGATGCCGCACCACCGATGTGGAATGTACGCATGGTAAGCTGTGTACCCGGCTCACCGATTGACTGAGCAGCGATAACACCAACAGATTCACCTTTAGCCACCATGTGGCCACGGGCAAGGTCGCGACCGTAACACTTAGCACAAACACCGAAGTCGTTGTCACAAGTGATAACCGAGCGAACCATCATCTGGTCAACAGAATTCTGTTCCAGCATGTCTACCAGCGCTTCGTCCAGCAGCGTGTTACGTTCAACCAGCACTTCGTCAGTACCCGGCTTGATTACGTCTTCTGCTACCACACGACCCAGTACACGCTCACGCAGCGGCTCTACAACGTCACCACCTTCAATCAGTGGTGTCATCTTCACGCCTTCAAACGTGCCACAGTCGTCATTGGTGATAACCAAATCCTGTGCAACATCTACCAGACGACGAGTCAGGTAACCGGAGTTCGCAGTTTTCAGTGCCGTATCGGCAAGACCCTTACGGGCACCGTGAGTTGAGATGAAGTACTGTAGTACGTTCAGACCTTCACGGAAGTTAGCCGTGATAGGTGTTTCGATGATTGAGCCATCCGGCTTAGCCATCAGACCACGCATACCAGCAAGCTGACGAATCTGAGCGGCACTACCACGAGCACCGGAGTCGGCCATCATGTAAACAGAGTTAAATGATGCCTGCTCTTCTTCTTCGCCGTCACGGTTAATAACGGTGTCCGTTTTCAGGTTATCCATCATCGCACGGGCAACTTTTTCGTTGGCGTTCGACCAGATATCGATAACTTTGTTGTAACGCTCACCGGCTGTTACAAGACCGTTCTGGAACTGTTCCTGAATTTCGATAACCTCGGCTTCAGCGCCTTCGATGATATCTTTCTTCGCATCAGGAATAACCATATCGTCGATACCTACAGACGCACCCGCGATCATCGCGTAGTGGAAACCGGTATACATGATTTGGTCAGCTGCAATAACAGTGTCTTTCAGACCCAGCGTACGGTAACACTCGTTAAGCAGTTTAGAGATCTGCTTTTTACCCATTGCCTGGTTGATAATTTCAAACGGCAAACCCTTAGGCAGGATCAGAGAGAAAATCGCACGACCAACAGTAGTGTCAGTTAATGTTACTTTCTCAGTTTTGGTGCCGTCTTCAGCAATGTCATATTCAGTAATACGTACTTTTACGCGTGCATGCAGTTCTGCCGCATCGGTACGGTACGCTTTTTCAGCTTCGTGCGGGCTGGTGAATACCATGCCTTCGCCGCGGCCGTTTACTTTGTCACGGGTCAGATAGTACAGACCCAATACAACGTCCTGTGAAGGTACGATGATTGGCTCACCGTTCGCAGGAGACAGGATGTTGTTGGTAGACATCATCAGGGCGCGTGCTTCTAACTGTGCTTCAATAGTCAGAGGTACGTGAACCGCCATCTGGTCACCGTCGAAGTCAGCGTTATATGCCGCACACACCAGTGGGTGCAGTTGAATCGCTTTACCTTCGATCAGGGTAGGTTCGAACGCCTGGATACCCAGTCTGTGCAGTGTTGGTGCACGGTTAAGTAACACAGGGTGTTCGCGGATGACTTCATCCAGAACGTCCCATACTTCCGGTGCTTCACGCTCTACCAGCTTCTTAGCAGCTTTGATGGTAGTCGCCAGACCACGGCCTTCCAGTTTGCCGTAGATGAATGGCTTGAACAGTTCAAGTGCCATTTTCTTAGGCAGACCACACTGGTGCAGACGCAGTGTAGGACCAACGGTGATTACAGAACGGCCTGAGTAGTCAACACGCTTACCGAGCAGGTTCTGACGGAAACGACCCTGCTTACCTTTAATCATGTCGGCAAGAGATTTCAGAGGACGTTTGTTAGAACCGGTAATTGCACGACCGCGACGACCGTTATCAAGCAGCGCATCTACCGCTTCCTGAAGCATACGCTTTTCGTTACGTACGATGATATCCGGCGCAGCCAGATCCAACAGACGCTTCAGACGGTTGTTACGGTTGATAACACGACGATACAGATCGTTCAGGTCAGAAGTCGCAAAACGACCGCCGTCCAGTGGTACCAGAGGACGCAGGTCCGGTGGCAGAACTGGCAGTACAGTCATGATCATCCACTCTGGCTTGTTACCAGACTGCTGGAATGACTCAAGCAGCTTCAGACGCTTAGTGATTTTCTTACGCTTAGTTTCAGAGTTGATTGAAGGCAACTCTTCACGCATTGCAGCAACATCTGCATCTACGTCGAGGACTTTCAACAGATCGAAAACGGCTTCAGCACCCATTTTCGCTTCGAACTCGTCACCGTGCTCTTCAAGAGCATCCAGATATTCTTCTTCGTTCAGAAGCTGGCTGCGCTCTAACGTTGTCATACCAGGTTCGGTAACAACATAAGATTCGAAATACAGTACACGTTCGATATCACGCAGAGTCATATCCAGCATCAGACCGATACGTGACGGCAGTGATTTCAGGAACCAGATGTGGGCAACCGGGCTGGCCAGTTCGATGTGACCCATACGCTCACGACGTACTTTGGTCAATGTCACTTCAACGCCACACTTTTCACAGATAACACCACGGTGCTTCAGACGCTTATACTTACCGCAAAGACATTCGTAGTCTTTTACAGGTCCGAAAATACGCGCACAGAACAGACCATCACGCTCAGGCTTGAACGTACGGTAGTTGATGGTTTCAGGCTTCTTAACTTCACCAAATGACCATGAACGAATCATGTCAGGTGATGACAGACCAATTCGAATATTATCGAATTCTTCTGTCTTGTTTTGTTGCTTTAGAAACTTTAATAAGTCTTTCACATTACTCTCCCGGCGGAGTCAGTCTCTATAGCCCGGCGAACCGGGCCATCAAATCATACAATGGCGTTAGCCGTATTACTTTTCTTCCAGCTCGATGTTGATACCGAGTGAACGAATTTCTTTAAGCAATACGTTGAAGGATTCTGGCATGCCAGGCTCCATTCTGTGATCGCCATCAACAATGTTCTTGTACATTTTGGTACGGCCGTTAACGTCATCCGACTTAACAGTCAGCATTTCCTGCAGTGTGTAAGCAGCACCGTATGCTTCCAGTGCCCACACTTCCATCTCACCGAAGCGCTGACCACCGAACTGTGCTTTACCACCCAGAGGCTGCTGTGTAACCAGGCTGTAAGAACCGGTAGAACGGGCGTGCATCTTGTCGTCTACTAAGTGGTTCAGTTTCAGCATGTACATGTAACCTACCGTTACCGGACGTTCGAATTCGCGACCGGTACGGCCGTCGAACAATTGAATCTGTCCGCTTTCTGGCAGGTCAGCCAGTTTCAACATTGCTTTAATTTCTGCTTCTTTCGCACCAGAGAATACTGGTGTCGCAACAGGAACACCTTTACGCAGGTTTTCTGCCAGGCGACGTACTTCGTCATCGGTGAAGCTGTCGATGTCTACTTCCTGGTGATTCTCACCTAAGGTGTAAACTTCTTTCAGGAACTCACGCAGCTTAGCCAGTTCTTCCTGTTCTTTGATCATGCGATCAATCTTCACACCCAGACCGTGAGCCGCCATACCTAAGTGGGTCTCGAGGATCTGACCGATGTTCATACGCGATGGTACACCCAGCGGGTTAAGTACGATGTCTACCGGCGTACCGTTAACATCGTAAGGCATATCTTCTACAGGGATTACTGTTGAGATAACACCTTTGTTACCGTGACGACCAGCCATCTTATCACCAGGCTGGATGTGACGTTTAACCGCAAGGTAAACCTTAACAATCTTCAGCACGCCCGGAGCAAGGTCATCACCCTGGGTGATCTTGCGACGCTTGTTCTCGAACTTCTTATCGAAATCAGATTTGATTTCAATGTGCTGTTCAGCGATTTGATCCAGTTCGTTCTGTGCATCTTCGTTAGTCAGAGGGATCTCTAACCATTTTTCACGAGGCATGCTGTCTAACTTCGCTTCATCAACGCCTGCGTTGATCAGCAAGTTACGTGCACGGGCAAAGATACCGTCGGCCAGGATATTGAATTCGTCAGACAGGTCTTTCTTAACCTGACGTAACTGCATGTCTTCAATTTCCAGTGCACGCTTATCTTTTTCAACACCGTCACGGGTAAAGACTTGTACGTCGATAACAGTACCGTGAACAGAGTTAGGTACACGCAGAGACGTGTCTTTTACGTCAGATGCTTTTTCACCGAAGATAGCACGTAGCAGTTTCTCTTCTGGCGTCAGTTGCGTTTCGCCTTTAGGCGTTACTTTACCAACCAGAATATCGCCGCCTTTCACTTCCGCACCGATGTAAACAACGCCGGATTCATCCAGCTTGCCCAGTGCAGCTTCACCCACGTTAGGAATATCAGAAGAAATCTCTTCTGGCCCAAGCTTAGTATCACGGGCGATACAGCTCAGTTCCTGAATGTGGATAGTGGTGAAACGGTCTTCCTGTGCGACACGCTCTGAGATCAGAATCGAGTCTTCGAAGTTGTAACCATTCCACGGCATGAACGCGATCCGCATGTTCTGACCAAGCGCCAGTTCACCCAGGTCTGTAGACGGACCGTCGGCCAGTACGTCACCAGCAACAATCGGGTCACCAACGTTACAGGTAGGTCTCTGGTTGATACAGGTGTTCTGGTTAGAACGGGTGTATTTCGTCAGGTTGTAGATATCGATACCCGCTTCACCCGGAAGCATCTCGTCTTCATCTACTTTGATTACGATGCGGCTCGCATCTACGTAATCAACCATACCACCACGTTTAGCAACAACAGTTACACCAGAGTCAACCGCAACGGTTTTCTCCATACCAGTACCAACCAGCGGCTTATCAGCACGCAGTGTAGGTACTGCCTGACGTTGCATGTTCGCACCCATCAATGCACGGTTAGCGTCATCGTGTTCCAGGAACGGGATAATGCTGGCAGCAACAGAAACGATCTGTTGAGGCGACACGTCCATGTACTTGATTTCTTCTTTTGGCATCAGCGTGGTTTCACCACGGTGACGTGAAGGGATCAGGTCATCAATCAGTGCGCCGTTTTCATCAACTGCAACGTTTGCCTGTGCGATCTTGAACTGACCTTCTTCGATGGCCGACAAATAGTCGATTTCGTCACTGATAACACCATCAATAATACGACGGAACGGTGTTTCCAGGAAACCAAAGTCATTGGTACGAGAAAAGCTCGCCAATGAGTTAATCAGACCGATGTTGGGACCTTCAGGGGTTTCGATTGGACACAGGCGACCGTAGTGTGTCGGGTGAACGTCACGAACCTCAAAGCCTGCACGTTCACGTGTCAGACCACCCGGACCTAATGCAGAAATACGACGCTTGTGCGTTACTTCTGACAGCGGGTTGTTCTGGTCCATGAACTGAGACAGCTGAGAAGAACCGAAGAACTCTTTAACTGCTGCAGAAATAGGCTTCGCGTTGATCAGATCCTGTGGCATTACGTTGTCGAGGTCGCCCAGAGACAGACGCTCTTTAACCGCACGCTCAACACGTACCAGACCTACACGGAACTGGTTCTCGGCCATTTCGCCAACAGAACGGATACGACGGTTACCCAGGTGGTCGATATCATCCACTTCGTCCTTACCGTCACGGATAAGGATAAGTTGCTTCATTACAGAAACGATATCGTCTTTGTCCAGCGTACCAGAACCAACCAGTTCTTCACGACCTAAACGACGGTTGAACTTCATACGGCCAACAGATGACAAGTCATAGCGATCTTCAGAGAAGAACAGATTGTCAAACAGCGTTTCAGCAGCATCTTTAGTTGGTGGTTCACCAGGACGCATCATCCGGTAGATTTCTACCAGTGCTTCGAGGCGATTTGTTGAGCTGTCGATACGCAGTGTATCTGAGATGTATGAACCGTGATCCAGTTCGTTGATATACAGAGTTTCAAACTCTTTAACACCGGCCTGGCTTAACTCAGCCATCAATTCCAGTGTTACTTCATCGTTCGCATTAACCAGTACTTCGCCAGTTTCTTCGTTCACGTAAGTACGCGCGAATACACGACCGATGAGGTATTCTGCAGGTACTTCTAACTCAGTGATACCCGCTTTTTCAAGCGCACGGGTGTGACGTGCAGATACACGACGACCGGTTTCAACGATGACTTCGCCTTCGTTGTCTTTAATATCAAACTGTGCAGTTTCACCACGCAGACGATCAGGCACAACTTCCATCAGAAGCTTATTGTCCTGAATGCGGATTTGTACTTTATCGAAGAACAGATCCAGAATTTCTTCTGTCGTCATTTCCAGCGCACGTAAGATAATCGTTGCAGGCAACTTACGGCGACGGTCAATACGAACGAACAGGTTATCTTTAGGATCGAATTCAAAGTCTAACCACGAACCACGGTAAGGGATAACACGTGCGTTATACAGTACCTTACCGGAAGAGTGAGTCTTCCCTTTATCGTGATCATAGAACACACCGGGTGAACGGTGTAACTGAGAAACGATTACACGCTCAGTACCGTTGATGACGAACGTACCGTTCTCTGTCATCAATGGAATTTCGCCCATGTACACTTCTTGCTCTTTGATGTCTTTAACCGTACCCGGCGCAGCATCTTTATCGAACAACACTAAACGAAGTTTTACTCTTAATGGGGCTGAATACGTGACGCCTCGAATTTGACATTCTTTAACATCGAAAACCGGTTCGCCCAGACGATAGCTCACATACTGCAGCTCTGAACTGCCAGAGTAGCTCTTAATTGGGAAGACAGAACGGAAAGCAGCTTCCAGTCCGTACTGACCATCTGCATCGATTTCAATAAATTTTTTGAATGAATCTAGCTGAATTGAAAGGAGGTATGGAATTTCCAATACCTGTGGGTGTTTGCCAAAATCCTTACGGATACGTTTCTTTTCGCTATAAGAGTAAACCATGGGTTCCTCAGCCTGCTGATTTTTGACCCAACCTGCTGTCTGAACTAGTCAAACAACAAACTTCCACGACCCTTTTTCGGGGTAATTAAATAGCATACACCAAAATTTAACCAAATAGTTAGTTAAGACTTTGGTTTTCTGCTCATTTATTTAATTTCCGATGTGCTTTTGATGGATACAGTAAAGGGTTAAAAACTGTACACCCTACAGCGCAAAAAGGCTGGTGGTCAATATTAACCACCAGCCTTGCCGTTTCAGGCAGGTAATCTAAGCAAATTAGATTACTTGATTTCTACTTCTGCACCAGCTTCTTCAAGCTCTTTCTTCAGTGCTTCAGCTTCATCTTTAGCTACGCCTTCTTTGATAGCTTTAGGAGCTGATTCTACCAGTTCTTTAGCTTCTTTCAGACCTAAGCCAGTCGCGCCGCGAACTGCTTTGATAACTGCAACTTTGTTGCCACCGAATGAAGTCATTACAACGTCGAATTCAGTCTTTTCTTCAACAGCAGCAGCTTCGCCGCCTGCAGCAGGACCAGCAACTGCAACAGCAGCCGCAGATACGTTGAATTTTTCTTCAGCTGCTTCGATCAGTTCAACCAGTTCCATTACTGGCATTTCAGCGATCGCGTTTAAGATATCTTCTTTAGTCAGAGCCATTTCTCTAAACTCCCGGGATTAAATAGTTAAAAAAATCAATATGCCAAAAACGCCAATTACTTGGTGTCTTTGACCGCCGCCAATACACGCACAAATTTGGCAGGAACTTCGTTGATAGTTTGAACGAACTTGCCAACTGGTGCTTTGAAGGTCGCAAGAAGTCTTGCAAGCGCTTCGTCGCGGGTAGGCAGGGCTGCTACTGCATCCAGTTTCTCTGGACCAAGTAAACCACTACCAATTGAAAGTGCAGTAACTTTCAGCTTATCGTTAGTCTTACCGAAGTCTTTGAAAAGACGTGCCGCACCGCCTGGTGCGTCGATAGAGAAACCATAGATAAGCGGGCCAGTTAAGGCGCTTTCTAAGTCTGCAAAATTGCTGTCTGCCAATGCACGCTTAGCCAGAGTATTACGTACAACCTTCAGGTATACGCCTTGCTCACGGGCTTTAACACGCAGGTCAGTCAGTTCTGCAACTTCCATCCCACGGTATTCAGCAACGGCTACGGATAGAGCGCGAGACGCAACTTCAGAAACTTCTGCTACGATCTCTTTTTTTGCTGCTAAACCTAGTGCCACTGAGTTCACCTCATAAAATCTGATGTCCGTTCCGGTTACCCTTCCCGTTCATCAGTGTTCACAGATTGATACATCTACTCAAAGTAGCTGTACCGCTCTACGGTGTTCGTTATCCCAGAGAGTCTGAGTCGAAACCACCGTCTGCGCAGGCTGTTGTATTAAGTTAAGCGTTGGTGCAAAAGTTCTCTTACCTCTTTTGCCGCTTAGCGCCTGCGGTCTTGGACGGGAGCTATCGTTATTCGCTTTTGGCGATATACAACAGCTCCAACCCATAACCTTTAAGAGACAGACGGGCTATGCCATCTGTAAAAAGTCTTACAGACCTACTGTACCTTTATCAACAGATACGCCAGCGCCCATAGTGGTGCTCAGGCTTACCTTCTTGATGTACAGGCCTTTAGCTGAAGAAGGCTTAGCTTTCTTCAGTGCTTCCAGAAGGGCTTCCAGGTTCTCTTGAATCTGGTTAGCTTCGAAAGCAATTTTGCCGATGCTGGCGTGGATGATACCGTTCTTATCGTTACGGTAGCGAACCTGACCAGCTTTAGCGTTCTTAACTGCAGTTGCAACGTCAGGCGTTACAGTGCCAGTTTTAGGGTTAGGCATCAGGCCACGTGGACCTAAGATTTGACCCAGTTGACCAACAACGCGCATTGCGTCAGGGCTGGCAACCACTACGTCAAAGTCCATCTCACCCGCTTTAACTTTCTCAGCCAGGTCGTCCATACCTACGATGTCCGCACCTGCTTCTTTAGCAGCTTCAGCGTTTGCACCCTGAGTGAATACTGCAACACGAACATCTTTACCAGTACCGTTAGGCAGTACAGTTGCACCACGTACGTTCTGATCAGATTTCTTCGCATCGATACCCAGGTTGATAGCAACGTCTACGCTTTCTGCGAACTTAGCAGTAGCCAGTTCTTTCAGCAGAGCAACAGCTTCGTTGATATCGTAATCTTTAGTCGCGTCTACTTTCTCGCGGATCAGGCGAGCGCGTTTAGTCAGTTTAGCCATTCGATTAACCCTCTACGTTCAGACCCATGGCGCGAGCAGAACCCGCGATAGTGCGTACAGCAGCGTCCAGAGAAGCAGCAGTCAGATCAGGCTCTTTAGTCTTGGCAATTTCTTCCAATTGAGCGCGGGTAACTGTACCAACTTTCTCAGTGTTAGGACGGCCAGAACCACTCTTGATGCCAGCTGCTTTTTTAAGCAGGTAAGACGCAGGAGGAGTTTTGGTTTCGAATGTGAAAGAACGGTCTTCGTATACAGTAATTTCTACTGGTACCGGAGCGCCTTTCTCAAGACTTTCAGTTTTTGCGTTGAAAGCCTTACAGAATTCCATGATGTTCACACCATGCTGACCCAGAGCAGGACCAACTGGTGGAGAAGGGTTAGCAGCACCTGCTGCAACCTGAAGCTTAATTAAGCCAGTTACTTTCTTAGCCATTTTAATGCTCTCGTTAGTGGGTATAACGCCTCGTAAATACTCGAGAATATTTACTCAATCGGCTTCCCGTTCGGTTTCGAAGGGCGCGTAATGTACAACAAATAGTCGACTTATGCAACCTTAAGTTTGAGAAATCCTGAAACAGGGTTCTCATAAAACAGAAAAACCTGCCGGAGCAGGTTTTTTCAAATACGCTATGTGCGATTAACCTTTTTCTACCTGACCAAATTCCAGGTCGACAGGGGTAGAACGGCCGAAGATCAGAACCGATACTTTTACGCGGCTCTTTTCGTAATCCACTTCTTCGACAACGCCGTTGAAGTCTGCAAAAGGACCGTCGGTAACACGAACCACTTCGCCCGGTTCGAACAGAGTTTTTGGTCTTGGCTTGTCTGTATTTTCTTCCAGACGGTTCAGAATCGCATCTGCTTCACGCTTAGTGATAGGCATAGGACGGTCAGAGGTGCCACCGATGAAGCCCAGTACACGAGGTACGCTCTTCACTAAGTGCCATGACTGTTCGTTCATTTCCATTTCTACCAGCACGTAGCCAGGATAGAACTTACGCTCTGACTTACGTTTCTGACCAGCACGCATTTCAACCACTTCTTCAGTAGGTACCAGTACCTGACCAAAGAACTTTTCCATTTCGTGCATTTTGATGTATTCAAGCAGCGTTTTCTTTACGCGGGATTCGTACTGCGAATAAGCCTGAACAACATACCAGCGCTTTTTATTTTCTGGTGCAGCGCTTTCTGATGCTGCCTGATTTTCTTCTGGTGTTTGATTCTCTTCAGACATCTTACACTCCAATTCCGGTGATGAAGGCAACTAAACGTACGATAATGCCGTCAAGGCCCCACAGCAGCAGTGCCATGATTAACGTCGCAGCCATTACGATTAGTGTTGTCTGGTTAGTTTCCTGACGGGTTGGCCAGATAACTTTACGCACTTCCATGCGGGATTCTTTGGCAAATGTCAGAAACGCACTGCCCTTTTCAGTCGTGGCCGCAATAAAGCCGGCTACAGCAACGACTGCAACGGCGACAAGCGCACGTACCAACACTGAAACCTCACCGAACATGTGGTTTGCAGCAATCAAACCGGCCAGTAATGCAAAGATCACTAACCATTTCATCATGTCCAACGGATTGGACGTACTTTCCGTTTTTTCGCTCATTTCACGATCCTAGCAATACTGCGTCGTCAGTCGCTACAACGTTCGCTATAGCATTTTAATTCTGGCAGGGGTGGAGGGACTCGAACCCCCAACCATCGGTTTTGGAGACCGCTGTTCTACCAATTCGAACTACACCCCTGTTGTCTGTACGGACAAATTTCAGTTGCACTACCCTTGTGAATTCTGAGGCGTTTCTTTAAGGAAAATCGCGGATTCGCAAGGGAGGGACGCGTATTATACCCATCCTCGCTACAGATACAACACTGGCTGTCATCAAAATCCCTCTGGTGCAGCCAGTTTTGAATCACAAGGCCACTTATCTTCTTTCACCGGGGCGCCTTATTCGGCCTCTCCGGTATGGTTTCAATCCGTCTCTTTATCCTATTCCACACCGATAAAGCCGCCGGTTTGGTGTGCCCAGAGTTTCGCATAAATGCCGTTACGGGCAACAAGCTCACTGTGTGTACCCGACTCCACAATTTCTCCCCTGTCCAGCACCAGCAGCCGGTCCATTTGTGCAATGGTAGACAGCCGGTGGGCAATTGCCAGTACGGTTTTATTGTCCATCACTGAATTAAGGCAATCCTGAATCGCTGCTTCAACTTCAGAATCCAGCGCCGAGGTCGCTTCATCAAGGATCAGAATGGGCGCATCTTTTAGTAGTACACGGGCAATGGCGATACGCTGTCTTTGACCGCCGGAAAGTTTCACGCCCCGTTCACCCACGTGGGCGTCATAACCGGTTCGCCCTTCACTGTCGGATAAGGAAAGAATGAAGTCATGGGCTTCAGCTTGCTTCGCCGCTTCTATCATTTCTTCTTCTGTGGCGTCAGTACGCCCGTAGATGATGTTATCCCGTACAGAACGGTGCATCAGAGATGTATCCTGGGTCACCATGCTGATTTTTTCTCTTAACGTCTCCTGGGAAACAGACTTTACCGGTTGTCCGTCAATGCGAATTTCACCACTATTGGTATCGTAAAAACGCATAAGCAGATTAACAAGGGTTGATTTTCCGGCCCCTGAACGCCCTACCAGACCAACCTTTTCACCCGGCTTGATGGCAATATCCAGTTGATTAAACACGTTAATGTTACGGTTATCACTACCGGTATAGGAGAAGTTCACGTTATCAAAACGGATAGCGCCTCCTTTCACGGCAAGTGCGTCTGCATCCCCGGAATCTTTCACCTCAACGGGCTTCGCCAGCGTATTCATTCCGTCCTGTACCGTACCGAGATTCTCAAACAGCGATGACACTTCCCACATAACCCAGTGAGACATGCCGTTTAAGCGCAGTACCAGACTGATGGCCACAGCGATATCTCCCGGTGACACAATTTCGTGCATCCACAGGTACACAGACAGTGCGCCGATAGCAAAGATGAGTATGGCATTAGCCAGTTCCACACAGTTTTCCAGAATGGTGACCAGTCGCATTTGCGGATAAACCGTTTGCAGGAAACCATCCATACTTTCTTTCGCGTAATCCGCTTCTCTGCGGCTGTGAGAGAACAGTTTTACGGTAGTGATGTTGGTATAACTATCGACGATACGCCCGGTCATTACGGCTCTTGCATCTGCCTGAGCTTGCGATACCGCTTTCAGCTTCGGTACCAGAATGCGCAAAATACCAATGTAAACGAAGAACCAGATGATGAGTGGCATAGCCAGACGCCAGTCCGTTGAGAAAACCAGTACCACCATTGATATGAAGTACACACAGATGTACACCATCAGATCCAGCAGTTTCATTACGGTTTCACGGACAGCCAGTGACGTTTGCATCACCTTTGTGGCGACACGGCCGGCAAATTCATTATGAAAGAAACTTAAACTCTGTCCCAGCAGATAACGGTGGGCCTGCCAGCGGATCCGCATGGGATAGTTTCCCATCAGCGATTGCCTGTTGAACAGAGAACGCAACAAAATACAGCCCGGGATTAATACCAGAACCACAAACCCCATTCCCGCCAGGGTCCACATTTCGTCCTGCAGGAATGTGTCACGGTCATGGGCTGAAAACCAGTCTACCAGTTGACCCAGAAAGCCGAACAATGCTACTTCCAGCGCAGCAATAATTGCACTCAATAAGGATACAACAGCAATAATGCGCCACATTCCCCGTGAATAATGACGACAAAAAGCAACGAGCCCCTCTGGTGGTTGGGTCGGGGCTTCGTCAGGGAACGGCCTGGTCAGCCGTTCAAAAAATGAAAACATGTGAGGGTCCGGCTTATTCTTTAAACCCTAGCTTAGTGAGGATGGATTCCACTTTTTCAAGATGATCATCCTGCCATTGTGCTAATGACACTGATGAATCCTTTTCATTTCTCTTTTTAGCGATATCCAGAACACTTGCTGCATCAGCCAGAGGAATAACCGCGATCCCCTCTTCGTCTGCAACAATGATGTCGCCCGGGTTCACAGTAACCCCACCGCATTCAACCGGCTGATTAAGGGGAGATAATACCTTCTTCGCGCCGGGTTTCGGACATACGCCTCTGGCAAAAACAGGAAATTCCATCTCCCGCACTTCCTGCACATCACGGATTACACCGTCGATAATAAATCCGGCAACACCCCGCTGCTGCGCTATAGCACACACGTTCCCGCCAGCCAGCGCGTACATATCATCGGCCTGTGCAACGATGATATCGCCCGGGTTTGCACGGTATATTGCGGCATGAAGCATAAGATGGTCGCCGGGTTCACACTTAACCGTAAAGGCCGGCCCGGCAATACGTGGTACGGGTTGCCACAGTGAATGGATGTCGTAATGTATGAACTGACTACGCGGCAATGCATCTGCATAATCGCACACAGAAACGGATAAAAACTCATCGTACATGGAGCCTCCTTTTCAGCCTGAGTGGTGAGTTGCGCTCCCCACTATATCAGGCTGAAAAATAACCGCTGCCAAAAGCGGTGAATGTCCGCCATAAGCGAATCATTGTGTAGTTTACCGTCTTCTTAACCCAGTTTGCGGGCACGCACACGCTTGCCTTTAATCTTCCCTTCCCGGAACAGTTTTAATGCACGCTTCGCACTGCGCTCTTTCACCGAGACGAAGCTCTGAGAGTTCTGCACCTGAATCTTACCAATATCATCAGCAGCAATATCTGCGTCTTTCACCAGCGAGCCAAGGAAGTCACCGGGACGTAATTTTTCTTTTTTACCTGCATTCACATGCAGACAAACATATACAGGGCTGGTGATACGGTTTGCATGAAAACGGAGGCTCTGTGAGCCTTTCAGAGGAATTTTCATTTCCGCGAATGCTTCAATCTTTTCGAAGTGATCCTTCTCGCGCTCACTGACCAGTGTGACCGCCAGACCTTTCGCTCCGGCCCGGCCGGTTCGCCCTACACGGTGTGTATGGGTATCTGCATCTTCGCTGACATCCACGTTAATCACACAGTCGACTTCCTTGATATCCAGACCACGGGCAGCAACGTCCGTTCCCACCAGCACTGACAACGCTTCAGCAGCGAAACGGGCCAGTACGTCGGTACGCTCACGTTGTTCCATTTCCCCCTGCAAACCGGCTACGGAAAATCCGGCAGCAGTCAGCTCATCCACCACTTCGGTCACCCGTTTACGGGTATTACAGAACAAAATCGCTTTGGTTGGCTGAATGGTGGTCAGCACGGCTTTTAAGGCATTGAGACGGGTATGCTCTTCTACCGAATACGCCTGTTGCTCAATATCCGGATTCGCTACCACATCAGCCTTAGCAGTGAAGGTGAGCGGATCAGCGAGATATTTATTCGCCATCCGTTTGATACCGTCGGTCCAGGTAGCAGAAAAGAGTAATGTCTGCACCTGCTCAGCGGTGTAGGAAAAAATTTGATCTACATCGTCTGCAAAGCCCATGTCGAGCATGCGGTCAGCTTCATCCAGCACCCGCGATGTCACGCCGCTCAAATCAATCCGGTTTTTCTGTAAGTGATCAAGGATACGGCCCGGCGTACCCACTATCACATGAGCGCCATGTTTCAGAGACTGAATTTGCGGACCCATGGGCTCACCGCCGCACAATGTAAGCACCTTCAGATTCGACATACACTGCCCCACTGCACGGTATTGCTCAGCCACCTGTGCAGCCAGTTCCCGTGTGGGACACAGCACCACAACCTGAGTAGTAAATTCCGTGACTTCAACCCGGTTAAGTGTTGCCACCGCAAAAGCAACAGTTTTGCCACTGCCGGTTTGCCCCTGAGCCATGATATCGCGGCCTTCCAGCGCCTGCGGCAGCGTACCGGCCTGAACCGGTGTCATTGACGGGAATCCAAGCCGGCCCAGAGCGTCCTGAAGCGGGGTGGAAATTGCGTGTAATTCTGAAAATTGTGTCATTGTGTCTTATCGATACTATATAAATATATGATGCCATCCCTGACCGAATAGCGGGTATTACTGCGCTGGTTAATGTCTCTCGCCCAGCGCTCAGCCCACTGCAAATATTTCTCTGATTGTTTTAACCGGCTGGCAGCTTCTGTGAATTTTTCTACCAGCATCGGATCTGTTCCGGATTTCGACAATACCACCCAGGTAGTCACTTCACTGTGACGGGTAGCTAATTGTATGTTCTTACAACCGGCTGCACTTTGCCTGCATCCGTGGTCCATGGCGCCGGGCGATGCAAATGCCAGGTCAATATCTCCCTGATGCAGAGCTTCAACCACTTCTCCCCATGAATCGAACTCCACCACAGGCAGTCCCGCTTTACGGGCTATATCGCTGCGAAAGTCACGTTTGATTGTTCCTGTGACCTTACCTTCCGGAATATCGTCTATATTCTCCCAGGTTTCGTCGTCCAGCCCGAATAGTCCGTAACTATTGCGGGTTACCGGCGTTATCCAGTGGAAGAGCTCTTCACGCTCCGGGGTTCTGGCCACGGTAAATGCCAGCACATTGGGCTTTTGCAGTGATTCCCGCATTAACCGCTGCCAGGGCACTGCCAGCAAGGGGGCATCGACATGGGCTTCAAGTAACAAAGCGCGCACTAAATCAGCACTATATCCCACTAGTTCCTGCCGCGAATTTAGTTTCGCGAAATCACCGGAGAGCTCCCCTAACACCCAGATATGCTCTGCTTTGTCGATACTCCGGGAGTCTGACAAATACAACACACCATCATCGGTACGGGCGATGAGACCGAAAGCCGTGAATTCATCCTGCACCTCATCGACGAGCTGGCGAAATGCCGGGGTTTGCCTGAACCGTTCTGCCGCCTGCGTGAGGGTCAAAGCCAGCGCATCACTGCCCTCTGTCTTCGGCAGAACCAGGTAACTGACAGGGGTGCCGGTGGTGTAAGCCGGGATAAGTTCATCGCAATCCATCAGGGCTTGCGCGCACACCAGACGGACGCCGGCTGAAGAAAAAAGCACACCTTCAACCCGGTCTCTTAGCAATGTGCCGATAGCCTGTTCCCAGGAATTCACCGCCAGTACGCCGGACACATTGGCTTGTCTGAGCAACTTATGACGGTAGTCATCGCGCATAACTGCAATGGAAGAAAGCTGGTTCAGCGACGATACCCCTGACCGGGCAAAAACACTTTCTTTTTTAATGTACAGTTGATTGGGCGTTGCCGTTACCGGCATGATCCAGTGATATTGGGATTCTCTTTGCGGAGTGCGTACTACCGAGGCCCCCAACTGATGCGGATTCTTTTTCAAATCCGCCAGCATGCGGGCAAAAGGTTCCGGTCTGATACTGTCTTCCAGCCCGGCTTCTGACAACACTCCGCGGATAAGATTGACCGTATACCCGCGTAATTCGCCATCCTGCGTTTCCTCAGAAAACACAGGCACAGGACTGACAATAACCGACAAGGGCTCAGCGTTAACAGAAAAGAGAACGCTGGCCAGAAGACTCAGACCGCCGGTGAGCCATCTTAAGAAAGAGACTGCTCCAGCTTCCATTTAAGTGTCTTCCCTGCATGAAACGGTACCATTTCAGTGCCGTCCGGTAATGTAACCACTTCAGGCACCTGCCACGGAGAATTAACCAGCGTGATGGTGCCTTCATTTAACGGCAAACCATAGAAGTTTGCACCGTGAAGACTGGCAAAGCCTTCAAATTTATCCAGAATATTCAGCTCATCAAATATTTCTGCATAAAGCTCAATAGCACTCCAGGCGCTGTAACAACCGGCACAACCGCAGGCATTTTCTTTACGATGTCGGGCATGAGGCGCAGAATCTGTGCCCAGAAAAAATTTAGGCGAGCCGGTGGCTACCGCTTCCTGTAACGCCTTCTGGTGAGTATTGCGTTTCAGTACCGGTAAACAATAGTTATGGGGACGTACACCGCCAACCAGTAAATCATTACGGTTCAGCAGAAGGTGTTGGGGCGTAATGGTCGCAGCCACATTATCACTGGCCTGCATCACGAACTCAGCGGCATCGGCCGTGGTGATGTGCTCAAATACAATCTTCAGTTCAGGAAAAGCTGCAACAATAGGACGCAGGTGGGTATCGATAAACACTTTTTCACGGTCGAAAATATCGATGTGATTTTCCGTGACTTCGCCGTGGATCAACAGTAAAAGACCGTGTGCCTGCATGGCTTCGAACACTGGATAAAGTGCTTCAATGGCAGAAACGGCTGCATCAGAGTTAGTCGTTGCACCCGCCGGATATAATTTGCAGGCAACAACCCCGGCTGCTTTTGCCGCTGCAATATCTTCAGCAGTCGTCTGATTGGTCAGATAGAGCGTCATTAACGGCTCAAACTGACTACCCGCAGGTCGCGCTGCTTCAATACGCTGCTTATACGCAGTTGCCATTTCAGCATTGGTGACCGGCGGAACCAGATTCGGCATGACAATCGCTCTGGCGAAGCAACGGGCTGTTGCCGGTACGGTCTCGCCCAGCATATCGCCGTCGCGGAAATGTAAGTGCCAGTCATCGGGGGTGCGGATAGTTAACGTCTGCATCGGGTGTATTTTGCCTGTGTTGTCTGTTTCTCTGGCTAATTATGCCTGATAAGACGTCACTGTGCACGAATGTCGCGCACCTTGCTCAGGTAAAATGCGCGACAGTCTGACCCGGGTTTCAGGCTTTCTTTGTATAGGCGGCAATAATGACGATGCGGGTACCGTTTACACGGCCTTCAATGTGAAGCGGGTTATCACTTAAGCCAATATTACGTACAGCCGTTCCCCGCTTTGCAGTGAATGTGGCGCCTTTCACGTTCAGATCTTTGACCAGATGAACGGTGTCACCGGCAGCCAGCGCGGTTCCGTTGCAATCCAGTGTCGGCTCACGGTTCAGATCCACCAGACCGGCCTCGCCCCAGGCACGCACATTGTCTTCAAGATACGCAATGTCCAGCAAATCCTGAGCCCAGGTCTCTGATTTCAGCTTATTCAGCATGCGCCACGCCGTCACCTGTACCGGTGCAACAGGCGACCACACGGCTTCGTTCAGGCAGCGCCAGTGGTCTGCATTTAATTCACTTTCGCCATTTAACTGGTCACGGCAAACCTGACACGCAGCGATATGCGTATCCGCTTCACTGTCGGGTGAAAAAGGCACTTCGTACAGTGCAACCAGGTCCTGACTGCCACACAACTCACATGCGCTGCCCGCACGGCTCATTACACGATTTTCCACAATTTACTCCGGTGAGGAAAAACCGCAATTGTAGCAGGGTTTTATTTTCCGTGCCGCTCATTCAGCACGGTGCATATCCTGTTTAACGTAGATCAACTTACCGGTGTCGTAACCCATTCCCTCTGCTTTACTTACCAGAGATCGCAGCAAATCCTCCTGCATCGACGGATTACGGGACAAGATCCACAAATAATCGCGGTCGGGACCGGTCACCATGGCATACTGGTAGTTTTCATCCAGCGCTATCACCACATAGCTGGCATAGAAAGGCCCGAAGAAAGACACTTTAAGGTGCGCGGTTTGCTCATCTTCTACGAACAGGGCTTTACCTTCAGCCTCGTCCCATTTGTTATCTTCGCCGTCATATCCCCGGTTGATAACTTTCACACTGCCGTCTTCAGCCAGAGAATAAGTCGCCGTTACCTGCGTAAGACCCTCTTCAAAGGAATGGGGTAATCTTGCAATTTCGTACCAGGTACCAAGATACCTGTCGAGCCGGAAATCTTTTACCGGCTGTATGCCCTCCGGTTTCGATGTACAACCGGAAATCGCAAACAAAGAGAAAATGAAAAAAGTGAATAAACGCATAGCTGGCACTCTTACAATCAAATTAAACATGTTTGGCTTACATACGATTGCAAACCCGATCCGGATACCTGAAAACATGTTAATCTGGCAAAAATAAACAAAACCAATTCAGGACTTTGCATGTTATCTCACTATTTTCCCAACGCGAGTAAACTGGTCTACGGCTGTATGGGCCTCGGCGGTGACTGGGACAGCTCCCCGGTCACCCGTGGACATTACACGCAGGCCAGAGACGTCATCGAAACAGCGCTTGAAAATAACATCACCGTTTTCGATCATGCCGATATTTATACACTGACCAAAGCGGAACAGGTATTCGGGCAAGTACTAAAAGATGCACCATCGCTGAAAGAGAAGATGATTCTGCAATCAAAATGCGCCATCCGCTTTGAAGATGAAGCAGGTCCCAAGCGCTATGACTTTTCTGCCAAATGGATAACGGAATCTGTAGACGGTATTTTGTCCCGTTTAGGCATTGAGCAACTGGATATTTTACTGCTGCACAGACCTGACCCGCTGATTGAACTCAGCGAAGTTGCACAAACCATCCATGATTTGCAGACTTCAGGCAAAATTAAACACCTCGGTGTGTCTAACATGCACGGTCATCAAATTGCATTTTTGCAAAGCGCACTGGATACCCCCATTGTCGCCAATCAGCTTGAAATGAGCCTGGCATTCCGCGACTGGGTAGAAGATGGCATTACCACTAACAGTGTCCACAACCGCAACATGGGCTATGCGCCCGGAACCATTGAACATTGTATGCTGAATAAGGTGCAGTTGCAGGCATGGGGAAGCCTGGCACAGGGCCGGTATACTGGCGGCAATGCTGAATTTGAAGAAGATGTTGCCACGGCGGCGCTGGTTACCAAACTCGCAGCAGAGTATGGTGTGTCACCGGAAGCCATTGTACTGGGCTGGCTGATGCGCCATCCTGCCGGCATTCAACCTGTGATCGGTACCACAAACCTGCAACGTATCAGGCAGTGCACAGAGGCAACCAACGTCACCTTAAGCCGTGAACACTGGTACGCTCTGCTTGAGTCAGCCCGCGGCAGTGATGTGCCCTGAGCAGCTGACACCATCTATGCAAGGAGAAGCCCGCCGGTTTCTCCTTTTTTAAGGATTTTATCCCGCTAAGGAACACCATGCTAAACGGCTTTCATCATGTTGCGATAATCTGCAACGACTACCAGGCTTCAAAAGCCTTTTACACAGACATACTGGGTTTCAGTGTTATTGACGAAAATTACCGTGAAGCACGGGATTCATGGAAGTGCGACCTCGCCCTGCCAGATGGCTCTCAGATAGAGTTATTTTCCTTTCCCGGCGCACCGGCAAGACCTTCACGCCCCGAGGCGCAGGGATTAAGGCATCTGGCTTTTAAAGTCAGTGATATTGATAAGGCTGTGGCGCAGCTGACAGCACATGATGTCAGCTGCGAAGATATCCGTACCGATCCCTACACACAAAAACGCTTTACGTTCTTTCAGGATCCCGATGGTTTACCACTGGAACTGTACGAAATTAACTGACACGTTATGCGTCATGGTCCAGCAGCGCCAGCGCGCCATAAATGCCCGAGCGGGTACCCAGCCCCGGCAGACAAATAATGTCGTCCAGACTCTTGCCCTGAGGGAAGACAATGTAGTCCTTCAGGCTGGCTGACGTTTTATAAACAATACGCTCCATCATGCCCGTTTTCTGCATTACACCGCCACCGAACACGATTTTTTGGGCGCTTAAACCTACCATCAGGTTATGGCACAATTGCGCCAGCACGTCGGCAAGTTTATCCCAGGCTTCGTGATCATCCGGCAGCGTATCAGACGGCTGTCCCCAGATTTTACCCAGTGCCGTACCTGATGCCAGACCTTCCACGCAATTACCGTGGAAAGGGCACACACCTTCTATGCCCTTTGGCGGGATGACTTTAAAATGGCCCATTTCAGGATGCACCAGACCATGCAGGGGCTTTCCGTTAATCACCACTCCGCCGCCGACACCGGTACCAACCGTTACATACACAGCCACGCTGGCTTCCTGCGCGGCACCCCAGCGATATTCCGCCAGCGCTGCAGCATTCACGTCGGTATCAATTTCAACCTCACAATCCAGTGCGCTGGCAAAGTAAGGCGCAACAGACGCGAAGCTCCAGTGAGGTTTCGGCGTTTTGGTAATGAAGCCCCAGGTATCGGAGCTTTTATCCAAATCCAACGGACCAAAACTGGCAATTCCCATCTTCGAAAAGTGGTAGCCTCTGGCCCGCTGTGCTTCAAAGAAACTGACACAGGCAGCCAGGGTTTCTTCCGGCGTCGTAGTGGGTATGCGGATTTCTTCAACGATATGCCTGGCAGCATCCACAATAGCGCAATTAAACTTTGTTCCGCCGGCTTCAATAACCGCATAATACTGATCAAGCAGCGCCATATTCACTAGCCTCAATTTTTTCTAACTGACGTTGAGTCGGGTTCTTCAGATAATTAAATAACAGACCGGCAAACAGCAAACTGGCAAACACGGTGGCAACCATAAAGCCATATTTAGCATCACCACCATTTGCGTCACTGACCAGTCCCATAATGAACGGACCGGCCGCTGCTCCGGCTGCAGTGAAAAAGAGTATCACACCCGCCACCGATCCGTGCTGATGTTTAGGAAAGCAACTGATGCCTTTGGAATTAAACGTAGGATAAATCACCGACATAAAGATACCGGTAAGCGGAAACAGATAAAGTGCCACCTGTTTGCCCCCCATCAGACCGCCGGCAAAGCACACAACAATGGCACCGCTGAATAACATCAGAACCAGTGCCCAGTTAAAATGACTCATCATCCAGATCCCGACAAAACGTCCGGCAGCACGAAGTATGAAAAAAGCGGTAACAGAATAAATGGCCAGAGTTTGGGCCGCGCCGCCGGTATAACAATCATAAGTCGCTCTTAACGAGGCTGCGTCGCACACCAGATAGCTTGGCATCCACACATAAATCGCACTTTCCGCAGCAACATATAAAAAGGCACCGGTGGAAAAACCCAGCGCATAAGGATTTTTAACCAGAGACAAACTTTGACGGACTGAGACTTTTTCAACGCTGTCGTCCTGATTGCGGGTATAAACCGGATACTTCACCCACACCGCAACCACTATCAGAAATGTGCAGATCCCGCCGGCGATAATGTACAGGTACTGCCAGGGCACACCCTTATGAATAAGCCAGGCAACGATCAGCGGGCCGATTATCGCACCCACTCCAAAGAAGGCCTCAGCACCGTTCATGGTAGCGGTATGCTGTTTCGTTGATGAGGAAATATCACCGATAAGCGCCAGCGCACCTGTTTTAAAAATACCTACCGCAATGCCGGATAAGGTCATCAGGCTGACAATAAAAACAAAGTTGTTGGCGATAAAGAAGCTGTAGCACGCCAGACCGAATACACTTAATCCGATTATGATGGTGGTTTTACGACCAAGGCGGTCAGCAAGAAACCCCAGTAACAAACCAGACATTGCAATACCCAGCATGGGCAGAGAATGCATCAGACTTGCCTGAGCATTAGTGACATCAAAGGCCACTTTCACTTCTTTAATTATTTCGCCCACAGAATCTGATGTCATTGCGAACATCATAAACATTAAGTACGTAAGCCATCGAATGAACTGGCTGTTCGACTGTTGCATACGGCTGCCTCATAAACTGCAGATAAGGCAACCTGTGGCCCCTCACCTGAGGATTAAATTTCAACTATTAACATTTCTTTATCATCACCTCGTCTAAACTTAACCATTTAAACGTGTGAGACTTTTTCGATTAAGTGTAGACAATTTCTCCTGAGACACTAGAAATAAGTCATTCAGAATGTTTTGCAAAAATCACTTAATCGTTTAAGATAAAGTAACAGAACGTACAAACTCTGTAAACATCATTGTGAATCAAATGTGAATTCCAAACCGCCATCTTCCGGTGTTTACAGTGAAAGGCAGGAGTATAAAATGAATTATGCCGCAGACAGCGAACAGTGTTTAAGCCGTATTCTGGCTTCTGTGGATCTGTCCATGCTCAGTAAGCGCGACAGTGCAACCTTTGTCAGTCGTCTGGAAGCCCACTTCCCCACGTTATTCCAACGTTATACCTTTGTGTATGGTCATCAGTATGACTGTTATTACCATCTGCAAAAACTGGTAGAGCTGCTGCGAGACGGACTGAAAGCCCGTAAGCCAAAGTTAAAACAGCAGGATGCTGCCAAGCTGAAGGATCCCCGCTGGTATAAAGGTCAGGAACAAACCGGACTCGCCTGTTACGTCGATCTCATGGGTCCGACACTGAAAGATTTGCACCATAAAATCCCCTACTATAAAGCGCTGGGGATCACCTACATTCATTTAATGCCACTGTACGATTCACCCGAAGGTGACAGTGATGGCGGCTACGCAGTTTCCGATTACCGCAAAGTGAACCCGTCACTGGGTAATATGAAAGATCTTGAAGCTCTGTCAGATGCGTTGCAGGCAGAAGGCATAGACCTGGTGCTGGATTTTGTTTTTAACCACACCTCAGACGAACACGCATGGGCGAAGGCTGCGCTGGCGGGGGATAAAACCTGTCAGAACTATTATTACCTGTTTGATGACCGTACCATTCCTGATCAATATGAGCGGGATTTACGGGAAATTTTCCCTCAGGTCCGCAGGGGCAGCTTCACCTACAACGACACCATGGAAAAATGGGTGTGGACGACGTTCAACAGTTTCCAGTGGGATTTAAATTACAGTAATCCGGAAGTGTTTAACGCCATCACTTCAGAAATGCTGTTTCTGGCAAACATAGGTTGTGCAGGACTGCGTCTGGATGCCCTCGCCTTTATCTGGAAAGACATGGGCACCAATTGCGAAAATCAGCCCAATGCCCACCGCCTGATCCAGGCATTCAACGCCTGCCTTCAAATCGTAGCGCCGGCCGTTGTATTCAAATCAGAAGCGATTGTGCATCCTGACGAGGTGGTGAAGTACATCGATAAGAAAGAGTGCCAACTGTCTTATAACCCGTTATTAATGGCATTATTGTGGAACAGTCTCGCCACAAGAAAAACACGCCTGCTGACACAATCTCTGAAGAAGAGCTTTGTCATTCCTGACGACACCACATGGGTGAACTATGTGCGTTGTCACGATGATATTGGCTGGACATTCGATGACGGCGTAGCGCATGAGATTGGTGTTAACCCTTATGATCACCGTTACTTCCTGAACCAGTATTTCACCGGTCGTTTTGACGGTTCGTTTTCGTCAGGTGTTCCTTTTGCAGAAAATCCGTCGAATGGTGACTGCCGTGTATGTGGTTCACTGGCTTCACTTTGCGGACTGGAAAAAGCACTGGTCAGCATGGATCAGAATGCCATCGACACAGCCATAGAACGTATGCTGTTGCTTTACGGCATTACCTTTTCTATCGGCGGTATTCCGCTTATTTATTCCAGCGATGAACTCGGTTTACTGAACGACTATAGCTACCGCGACAACCCGGCGAAGCGTCATGATGACCGCTGGGTAAACCGTATAGCGGTTACTGATGCGCATATTGAAAATGTGATGAACCAGGACAAAGCGCCGGCCGGCCTTAATGAAGCCTGCCAACGAAAAGTCTTTAATGGTCTGAAAACAATGCTGGATATCCGCAGGCAGCATGCTGTTTTCGGTGATGCCCGTACGGAAATCCTGGATACCGGTAATCATCATTGCTTTGGTTTTGTCCGCTATAACCAGCAGGGCCAGAAAATGCTGGGCCTGTGCAATTTCAGCGAGCATGCACAGCAGGTAAGCGGCAATATTTTGAATACTATCGAACATAAACCGGCCCGTGACTTGTTAAGTGACAGCAAGCTCACTGGTCACGAACAGGTTATTTCACTGCGTCCCTATCAGTTAAGCTGGTGGCTTATCTGACCCTCATGCGCCGGCTTCCCCTATGCCGGCGCATTTTCAAACCTTTTTAAGTTATTCATCGTAGTTATTTGAAAACCGGTGGTGAATAGTTCTTTACAATTCTGTAATTGGACTATAATCCCGTTAGTGCTTTCATCTGATCCTCCTTATATGTCTCTTGCGGTTTTAGAAGTCCCGGCAACAGACGTGGAGAATTTAGCTGTTAATAACACTGTTAGTTGCAGAGGCGACTGATGTATCGATTTCTACGGAACAGAAATCGCGACTTCACTTTAAAATAAGGAAACGTTATGAATGCTACCCTGGAGCAAGAATATCTTTGCCCGCATTGTAGTCATATCAATGCCATTGAACTGGATACGCACCGTGAAATGTACCGTGAAATGTACACCACCTGTGACAAGTGCGGTTCTCATCTGGAAGTGGTACCCGCCGATGGTATCGGCGAGAAAATCAATCTTATTGTCTCTTTAGCGTCTTCTGATATCGCGCTGCGATAATCTTCTCAAACATGCAAACTGCCTGTGTGCGCAGGCAGTTTTCTTAACCTTAATTAGTCTCTGAAGAATTCCTGACGGAGTAACGGGTCGGTAGTGAATTGTCCGCCGAGTGCAGAGGTTTTCGTGTAGGAATTGGTATCTCTGATCCCGCGGGCTTTTACGCAGTAATGCGTCGCATTAATAGATACCGCCACATCCTCAGTGCCCGCCAGCGTCTGGATAGCCACCAGCACTTGCTGCGTGAGCCGTTCCTGTACCTGAGGTCGCTGGGCAAAGAAGCTCACCAGACGGTTCAGTTTCGACAAACCAATCACTGTATCTTTCGGGATATAAGATACTCTTGCCGTGCCATCGATGGTAACAAAGTGGTGTTCACAGGTACTTGTCAGGCTGATATCTGTAACCTGTACGGGTTGATTGAGCTGCATCTTGTTCTCAATCACAGTGATCTTAGGAAAATTCCGGTAGTCCAGACCGCCAAATATTTCATTGACGTACATTTTCGCAATGCGAGCCGGCGTTTCAGCCAGACTGTCATCAGTACGATCTAACCCGAGCGTATCCATGATGTCTGTCATCGCCGCCTGAATGCGTGCGCGCTTCTCATCATCAGACAGACCATTGCGCACCATGGGTGTTTCCAGTCCTTTCGCTTCAAGTGCATTTCTTACCTTAATTGCCGCAGGGGACAATCCGGGTTCGATTGCGTCACGTACAACTACTGCTTCATTTGATAACATTAGAAAAATTCCGAACAACCTGATTTTCATTTAACGAAAAAGGCTATACTTACAGACCACTTTTTTCGTCAGATGATAAAAATTTAATGATGAAACCAGGGGCGTTAACCTGATCATCCAAGGAGTTTGCTTTGCCCAGTCCAGTGCTGATAACCGGTGCTTCGCAGCGCGTTGGCCTTGCCATCGCCGAAAACCTGCTCACAAACAACTATCCCGTAATTGTAACATACCGTACTCATAAAGCTTCCATTGAGCGCCTTGAAAAAGCCGGTGCGGTGGCAATTTGTGCAGATTTTAGCACCGATGACGGCATCCTGCGATGTATTGAAGCGGTGAAAAGTCACACAACCAGCCTGCGGGCGGTCATTCACAATGCATCATCATGGGACTCAGAAAAACACAGCAAAGATTATGCGGCCCTGTTTGATGCCATGATGCAAATCCACGCGAAAGCGCCTTATCTGATGAATATGGGATTGAAATCGTTACTGACAACCACAGAAGAAAAAACAGATATCATCCACATAACCGATTTTGTGCAGGACATTGGCAGTGAAAAACACCTGGCTTACGCTGCCAGCAAAGCGGCACTGCATAACCTGACCTTATCATTTGCACAAATGCTCGCGCCGGATGTAAAGGTAAACACCATTGCGCCGGCACTGCTGATGTTTAACGAAGGTGACGATGAAGCCTATAAGCAAAAAGCGCTGGCGAAGTCGCTGATGCAGAGTGAGCCCGGCGCTCAGGCTGCGGTGGATGCAGTGAACTATCTGCTCAATGCATCGTATGTGACCGGAGAGACGTTGCAGGTCAACGGCGGACGCCATCTTAAATTCAACTGATTTCAACGTCTTTTATTTATCGCCATTTTGGGACGGGGTATACTTGCGCCGTCTACTAACTGATTCAACGGAACCGCAATGACGAACACACCTTCACCACTTATTCCTGAGTGGGAAGCTATCGATGCTGTGATCCTCGCCTGGCCCCATGACCAGACTGACTGGGCTCCCTGGCTTGAAGAAACAAGAGCCACTTATCTGCAGGTGATTGAGCAGGTGAATGCCGCCAAAGCCGGTGTCATTCTGCTGTGCCGTGAAAGTGATATTGCCGGCGTGCAAAGCCGCTTACCTGCCAGTGCACGGGTATTAATTGTGTCTGCTGAATTCAATGATACGTGGGCACGGGACTATGCATTTTTAACATGCAGAGCCGCGGGCGATACAACCAGCCCGGGACAACCCGTCGAGTTTCAGTTTAACGGCTGGGGCAATAAATTCGATGCGTCACTGGATAACCGGGTAAACCAGCGTTATCTGGCGGGTATGTGTCAGCTTCCACTGAAAACCAGTGATGTCGTTGCGGAAGGCGGCGCTCTGGAGATTGATGAGAACGGCCACCTGCTGTCAACGGCACAGTGCCTGCAAAATCCTGAGCGCAACGGCAAAATGCCCCTGGCACAATATGATGATGAATTCCGCAAGATGCTGGATTGCTCTGCAGTGACCATTTTTCATCAGGGACACCTTGAAGGCGACGACACCGACGGTCACATTGATACACTGGTGCGTTTTACACCGTCACAAGGTCTGGTTATTCAGGCCGCGGATAACTGTCCCGAAGACAGTCATTTTGCCGGTCTGGCTGCATTGTGTGAAGAGTGCGCAGATGCGTTCCCTGCCCACGAGCAATTCAGATTGCCGTTACCGGAAATGTATAACGATGACGGTGAACGCCTGCCTGCATCCTACGCGAATTTCCTGATTTGCAATGATGCGGTTTTACTGCCTGTTTATCAGCAGCCTCAGGACGCAGAAGCCATTGCCGTCACGCAGGCCGCCTTCCCTGATCACACCATCGTACCGGTGAAGTGTGACACCCTGGTACGACAATACGGCAGTCTGCATTGTATTTCCATGCAGGTTCCGGTTAACACATTGAAGCCTGCTGTACTGGCTCAACTGAATAAAGGAGTGACCCTCTATGCCTAAGAAATCCCTTAAAGTAGGTCTGGTTCAGCAGGCCGTTGCCGGCAACGATAAAGCCACCAACTGGAACAAGAGTGCAGAGCAGGTTGCTAAGCTGGCCGCTGAAGGTTGCGAATGTATTTTATTACAGGAGCTGCATTCAACACTGTATTTCTGTCAGGAAGAAGACACGAATGCATTTGATCTGGCAGAGCCCATTCCGGGACCGGCTACAGACTTCTTTGGCGAGCTGGCAGAAAAACACAATATTGTGCTGGTAACCTCTTTGTTCGAAAAGCGGGGCTCAGGGCTGTATCACAATACCGCCGTGGTGTTTGACCGCAGCAAAGAAATTGCCGGTAAATACCGCAAAATGCATATTCCTGATGATCCCGGTTTTTACGAGAAGTTTTACTTTACGCCGGGCGACATGGGCTTTAAGCCAATTGAAACCAGTGTGGGTAAACTCGGTGTGCTGGTTTGCTGGGATCAGTGGTATCCGGAAGCAGCCCGCCTGATGGCGATGGCCGGTGCTGATTTATTGTTCTACCCCACCGCTATCGGATGGGATATGACTGATACGGAAGAAGAGCGTCAGCGCCAGCACGGTGCCTGGCATACGATTCAGCGCGCTCACTCTGTTGCCAACTCGTTACCTGTCATTGTGGCAAACCGTACCGGTTTTGAAGCCTCTCCGGTAGAAGGCGACCCGGGAATTCAGTTCTGGGGACAGAGCTTTATTTCCGGCCCCCAAGGTGAAGTGCTTGCACAGGCCTCCGCCGACAAAGAGGAAACGCTGGCGGTAGAACTGGATATGGAAAGAACTGAAAAGGTAAAACGCATCTGGCCTTACTTCCGTGACCGTCGCATTGACGCCTATGAAGATTTAACTAAACGCTGGCGGGACTGATCCTCCGCCAGCCCGCAGGCTGCCGTCTTGCCTTCAGCGCAAACGGTGGCTTGTGCGCTTATCCAGCTCATCCCCCACAAAATCACTGTCTTTAAATCTGGTCAGCGGAAACCACCTCACCGCATAGATATCATTCCCTGCAAGCAGCATCAGAGAAGGGAAAAATAATACTGCCCCGGCGAAGCGGAATGTAAACTGAAACAGCAGGAATGTGCTTACCAGCATAAACAAGGTTGCACCGTATCGCCATAACCGGCTGACTCTGACAGGTTGCCAGCATTCACGGCACATAAACTTACCGCTGTTAGCGAGGGCTTTCATGCAAATACTGCGACTTTTGCAGCAGGGGCAGCGACGATGTGTGTACATAGTGGCAGCATTCCGGTAGATAACTGCGTGCCAGTGTAGTACACCCGATACAACAGGATAACTGTACTTTCAGTCAGATTTACAGCGATATATCTTATTTTCGTACAGTAAAAAACATTGCCTTTCACCTGGCTTCAGCAACGCAGTGAGCACCCCGCTGCTGACATCCAGACCACCGGTGTACTGCCCGAAGGCAGGCATGATAAACAGGCTGTCATCGCTTACAAAACACTTACCGGAGAAACGTTTTCTGCCAACGCAAGTGTGGGTTTTAGGGTGAAAATGGCCGATGATTTGCGCGGCCGGAGTTCTTGCACCGGAAGGCGTGTCTGCGGATTCATCCGGTTCGTGCTGCAGCCTGATATTGCCCCAGTGCAAAACATCGATTGTGCGGCCACCGGCACCGGCCGGGATCTCAGGGTCATGGTTGCCGGCTATCCATACCCAGTCTTTATATTGTGCCGTTAAACCAGCCAGCAGCTTCCTTTCTGCAATGCCCATGCGATCAAAGCCACCGGCATCATGGAAACTGTCCCCCAGGCAGATAACCTGTGCCGGCGCATAGTCTGACAGTATTTTCTGCAGGCGCTGCAATGTCGCCAGACTGTCCAGTTGTGGCAACGGGTTGGCAAACCGGCTCAGATAGCTTCCCTTTTCGAAATGCAGATCGGATACCACCAGCGCGTCCCTGGCCGGGCAATACAGCACGCCCCTGCCATCGGCAATAAACACCTGCTGCGCAAACCTTACCGGCACTGCTCTGTTGTGCGCTACCAGACGGTTAAGCTGTTCTTCTGTTATCGCCACTCAATATCCTGCACTTTCTATCTGTTTCTCCCTGCTTCACCCGGCGCGTCACCACTTAACAAGGCTCTGATGTCTGCCATCATGTCTTCTGCTTCCTGATACAAACTGGCCTGCTCTATCACTGCATGTGCACCGGCGCCTTTCACCTGTTCACTGCGAACATCCAGCACAATGGGAATGGCCATGGGAGACACTTTGGGTAACGTCACAAAGTGCAGTTTGTCATAAAACCGGATCAGCATGTCAGCCAGCCGTTTCAAATCCAGTAGCTCCCTCTCTGCGTCCGCACGGGTAACAGTCAGTAAAATATGGTCGGGTTCATGTTCCCGCAAGGTATCGTAAATCAGATCAGTGGAAAAGGTGACCTGCTTCATGGTTTTGTTGCTGCTGTGATAGCGTTGTTCTGTCAGGCCGCTGACCACGGCAACCTGCCTGAATGACCGTTTCAGCATCGGTGCATGCAGCATCCAGTCTTCCAGTTCGTCACCCAAAATATCCTGCCGGAACAATTGTTCCAGTTGCACTTCTGTCACCTTCTCCAGCAAACATACAGACAAACCATAGTCGGTGACAGAAAAGCTCAGCGGTTTTAAACGCATTTTTTCCATGCGTCGCGTCATCAGCATGCCGAGAGTCTGGTTCGCCTTGCGGCCCTCGAAGGTATAAAACAATAAGTAGTTTGTTTTGCGGTAAGGAAACTGCTCAATCAGCACCCGCGTTTTGTCGGGCAGGGCCGAGAATGCCTGCTGCAATTCCAGCCACTCCCGTACCTGTGCCGGCAACGTTGACCAGTCTGCCGGCGTATCCAGTATCTGCCTTACGCCCTCTGCCAGAAAGGTAGACATAGGCATTTGCCCGCCGGCGTAGGAAGGGATTTTCGGCTCACCGCCTTTGGCGGGCTTTGCGTGCAACTGCATGTCCCGGATAGCTTCGAATTTAAGGATTTCTCCGGCAAACATAAAGGTGTCGCCGGGCACCAGCTGCTGGGCGAAGTACTCTTCCACTTCACCAATAATTTTGCCCTGATTGCCCCGGCGGATGCGCTTCACTTTCAACCGTCCGGCTTCCACTATGGTGCCGATATTTTGCCGGTGACGCTGAATAACCCGTTTGGATGCAGGGCTGTACGTGCCGTCCTCCCGTTTTTCCATCCGCTGGTAACGCTCGTAGGCCCGCAGCGCATAACCGCCATCAACGGTAAACTGCCACAACTTCATGAAATCGGCGTAATCGATACTTTGATACGGTGCGGCATCCAGTACCTGCCGGTAAATATCCTCCGGGTCTGCGGGCTGACTGCAGGCGCAATTGAGTATAAATTGCGGCAGGATATCCATCGCCCCGGGAAGCAGCGGCTCGCCATCCAGCTCGCCTGCAGCAATGGCATTCATCGCCGCCCTGCATTCCACCGCTTCAAACCGGTTAGCCGGCACCAGCAACGCTTTACTGGGTTCATCCAGCCGGTGATTTGCCCGTCCAATACGCTGTAGCAACCGGCTGACGCCTTTGGGGGCGCCAATCTGTATGACCAGGTCGATATCACCCCAGTCAATCCCCAACTCCAGCGCAGAGGTACTGACAATAGCCCGTAAACTCCCCTGCCCCATCAGGCTTTCAGTTTTGCGGCGTTGATCTTTCGACAAAGAACCGTGGTACAACGCAATAGGTAAACCCTCCCGGTTTTCTTCCCACAGCATCTGAAATACAAGCTCGGCCTGTGCACGGGTATTCACAAACACCAGTGTGGTGCCTGCCAGTTTAATCGCGGTGTAAACTTCTTCCATGGCGTAGCGTGCCATAAAGCCGCCGAACGGCATGCGGTGCTCTGATTCCAGAAGGGTAATTTCAGGCTTCACCGCCTGCGGTACCTGAATCACTTCAGCCGGTTCCCCCGTCCGGCCAAGCCAGCCGGCAATAACCTCAGGGTGTGCAACCGTTGCCGACAATCCGACACGGTGCATATCAGGCGCAAGGGTTTGTAACCTTGCCAGTGCAAGAGAAGTGAAATCGCCACGCTTATTGGCAACCAGGCTGTGAACCTCATCAATGATCACCGTCTTCAAGTTTTTGAATATGGCCGGTGCATCGGCATACGACAGCAAAAGCATCAGTGATTCCGGTGTGGTAAGCAAAATATTCGGCGGTTTGCGCCGCTGACGCTGGCGTTTATGGGATGGGGTGTCTCCGGTACGGGTCTCAATGGTTACCGGCAGATCCATGGCCTCCACCGGTGCCATCAGGTTGCGCTGAATGTCGTTTGTCAGGGCTTTCAAAGGAGATATATACAAGGTGTGCAATCCTGCTACGGGATGGCGGTATAAATCAGCCAGAGAAGGCAGAAAACCGGACAGGGTTTTTCCTGCCCCGGTAGGAGCAATCAGCAGTGTGGCGTTATTGTCCGCGACAGCCGGCAGCATACGACGTTGATAGTCGCGCAGTTGCCAGCCTTTACTTCGTAGCCACTGATAAAAAGGAGGTGGAAGTCTTTTTGCCATAAACCAGTTAGTTACGCATGAACAGCCCTGGTGGTTTCAGTCGCCCGGTATTAAATCAATGTCATGTTCTGGTTTGCTCACAGCACATCTGTTTAAGCGCCCGGAACGTACAACTAAACCAAACAGGTTTACGGAGTACAGGGTGCACCCACAAGACTGGATATCGGTAGAAGAGGCAGGATTATATTGTCATCCTGCGAAGCTTTACATCGACCCGATGCAACCGGCGGAAAACGCCGTGGTTACCCATGGTCATGCTGATCATGCCCGCGCAGGTCATCAACATGTATTCGCTTCAGCTGAAACCCTGGCGATCATGAAAACCCGCTACGGTGAGGAGATGGCAGAACGCACCACTGCGCTTAAGCCGGGCGTTCCCGTGTCATTGGGAGACAGTGCAGACCCTGTCACTATGACCCTCTATCCTGCCGGTCATATTCTTGGCTCTGTCCAGGTGCTGCTGGAGTATCGCGGAAGCCGCCTGGTGATATCCGGTGATTACAAGCGTCGTCACGATCCTACCTGTCCGCCCTTCGAAGTGGTGCCCTGCGATGTGTTCATTACTGAAGCCACCTTCGGTCTGCCGGTATTCACTCACCCGCCAATCAGTCATGAAATCGATAAGTTACTTACATCACTAAGCGTTTTCCCTCACCGATGCCATCTGGTCGGCACCTATGCGCTGGGAAAATGCCAACGGGTGCTTATTGGTTTGCGGGAAGCTGGCTATCACAAACCTGTTTATCTGCATGGCGCACTGCTCAAATTATGCGAGCTCTATCAGCAACAGGGTATAGCACTGGGAGAATTGATTCCGGTCAGTGACGTGGAGGATAAGACCTCTCTTGCCGGCGAAATTGTCTTGGCCCCGCCCTCAGCACTGGCTGATCGCTGGTCCCGTTCCCTGCCAGATGTACGCACCGTGATGGCATCAGGCTGGATGCAGATTCGTGCCCGCGCCCGGCAACGCCAGGTTGAACTGCCCCTGATTATTTCCGATCACTGTGACTGGCCGGAGTTACTGCAAACCATCGAAGAAGTCTCTCCCAAAGAAGTGTGGGTGACTCATGGCCGCGAAGATGCACTGATGTATCAGGCAAATCTGATGGGTTTTAAAGCCAGAGCGCTTTCTATGGTCGGCTACGATGACGATGAGGAAACCGGCTGATGGAAGCATTCAGTGATTTACTTGAACAGCTTTATTTTACCAGCGGCACCAACGCCAAAGCCGCGCTGATTTCCCATTACATTGCTACCACTCCGGATCCGGACAGGGGCTGGGCAATCGCGGCCATCGCCGGTGAACTCAGATTCGATTTTTTTAAGCGCAATACAATAAAAACCTTGATGCTTGAACGCATCGACGAAAATCTTTTTGCCATGAGCTACGACTACGTAGGCGAGATGAGCGAAACGGTGGCGCACCTGTGGCAACCTGAAACTCAGCCCTCAGGCGATGTTGTGCTGCCCGGTCTGAATGAGATTGTCGAATCATTCCGCGAGGCGAAGCGGACAGAAGTAAAACCGTTGCTTACTGCCCTTCTCGATAACATGACAGCCTCTCAGCGCTGGGCGCTGATAAAACTGGGTACACGGGGATTGCGCATAGGGGTTTCTGCCCGCAGCATTAAGCAAATCCTTGCCAGCTACGGTGAAGTGCCTGTAGAAGAAATTGAAGCCCTCTGGCATGGCGTCGAGCCGCCTTACACTGAATTGTTGAACTGGCTGGAAAATAAAGGGCCGAAGCCGGATATTTCTGACCGGGTTACCTTTCATCCTGTGATGCTTTCCCACCCTATCGATGATGATACACGGGAAAAACTTGCCGCGGGCGAATGGCAGATTGAACCCAAGTTCGACGGCATCCGTGTGCAACTTGTATCGGCTCCTGCGGGCAAAGCCCTGTTCAGCCGCACCGGTGACGATATCAGTGGTTCGTTTCCGGATCTGCTGGACACCATCGATCATAACCTGGTACTCGATGGTGAATTACTGGTGATGCACGGCGATAAGGTCGATACCTTCAATCAATTACAGCAACGATTAAATAAGAAGAAACCCTCCGCAAAACTTATGCAATCACTGCCGGTAGCAATCATGGCCTATGACCTGCTGGAACTTAATGGCGAGTCACTGATGGCCTTGCCATTAACTGAGCGTCGTCAGCGCCTGGCGGATTACATTAAAAAATATCCGGGGGAGCGCCTGCATTTATCTCCCACCTACAGTGTGAGTGATGTGGCTGAACTGGAGGCACTGCACAGGGATGTCACAGAAGACACCTCCATTGAAGGACTGATGCTGAAACGCAAAGACAGTACCTATGTACCCGGCCGCCCAAAAGGGCTGTGGTATAAATGGAAACGGGATCCCCTGTTAATTGATGCAGTCGTTATGTATGCCCAGCGCGGACACGGCAAACGTTCCAGCTTTTATTCAGACTTCACCTTCGGTGCCCGGGAGGGCGATACACTGCTCCCGGTGGGCAAAGCTTATTCCGGCTTCACTGATGAAGAACTCAAGAAGCTGGATAACTGGGTACGCCGCAATGCAACGGGTCGTTTTGGTCCGGTAAGGGAAGTAAAAAAGGAGCTGGTGGTAGAAGTCGCGTTTGATGCTGTACATCCCTCAAGCCGGCATAAATCAGGGGTAGCTTTACGCTTCCCCCGCATTCACCGTATCCGCTGGGATAAACCTGCCGCAGAGGCCGATACGCTGGAAACCCTCAAGGGCCTGATTGAGAAAGCACCTGAGCAACCAAAGTAAATACTGTCAGGAATCAGCAGGCCGTCTGGCGTTTCTTACCGCTTTCGGGTGCATCAGCTTTTCCAGTTCCGACAAGTATCCGGCGATGTCGCTGTGCGTTTTTTTGTCACCTGTCACTGCGTTATACAGCCAGTGATAGGTATCTTCATAATCGTAAGGGCTGCCGTGACCATCGAGAAACAGTTGCGCAAGTTGCATTTGTGCTTTTAAGTTACCCAGTGCTGAGGCTTCACGGAGATAAATGACTGCACGCTGTTTATCTGTCTGCACCAGGGTGCCTTTGGCATAGTACCGGCCCAGTTGCTCAAGCGCAGCTGGCAATCCCTGTTCCGATGCATCACGGATAAATCCAATCCCGCGCTCAGGTTCGGCATCCACACAGACCCCCCAGGCCAGCATATCGCCCCAGAGAAACTGATAAGCGGGCTCCTTCAGCACTTCTGCGTGGGCTTCAATATCCTGTACCAGCTGACAACGATCGGTGACCACCCGTGTAAGGTGCTCATTTTTGTTGATCATTTTGATGAGCTCATCCTGTGTGTACAGTTGCACGGCTTTGATCTCCTGAGCAGAAGACACATTAAGCCCGGCGACACACAGCAATGATGTAAACAAAAGAATTACGCGATTTTTCATATGAAAACCTGAACTGTCATTAACCCCGGTGCCGGTGAACGATGCCGTCAGTATCAGGCATCGCACCGCTATGTTTAATTTATCGGCGGGGTACGGTAAAGCTTAAGCTGCAAGCTTAGTTCAGTTTCATCGATAATGCTGACTGGATGTGCCGGGCATGCTCTGCCAGGTCTACGCCCAGGTCGGTAAGATAGCCGCCGTCAGGCTGAGTAATGATCCCTTTTGAGTAAAGACGTTCTGCGGCGTGAACAACTGACTGGCTGGCGTCGTGATGAATTTTCAGTCCCTGCATGAGACTGGACGCCGGAAATTTAAGAAGAAGATTTAACTCGTCGACCATATCCTGATCTACTAACACCATTACACTCTCCTGACACTGTTATTGTTTGAGTGCACCACAGCAGGGTTAATTGTAAGGCAAATACTGCGGGTACATCCGCTATAACACTACCATTTGCAGCCGCTGTCCAGATTAATTTATATCAACAACCTGCTGCTCAATTAAGTTTATGACACAAACCGGCATCCCCTGAAACGGATCCGGCCGTTAAGTGATATACTCCGGCTACCATTCTCAGGATGCAATAAACACGGAAACGATGAAATACAAAGATCTACGGGATTTTATTGAGCAACTTGAAGCCAGAGGCGAGCTGAAACGCATTACACAGGAAATCGACACCGACCTGGAAATGACGGAAATCGCCGACCGTACATTGCGGGCCAAAGGTCCGGCCCTGTTATTTGAGAACCCGAAAGGGTCAGACATGCCGGTACTGGCAAACCTGTTTGGTACGCCGGAACGTGTAGCACTGGGAATGGGCCAGTCATCAGTATCGGCGCTCAGGGAAGTAGGTAAATTACTTGCCTACTTAAAAGAGCCCGAGCCGCCTAAGGGTTTGAAGGATCTCTGGGAAAAATTACCGGTGTTCAAACAGGTTCTGAACATGCCGGCCAAAGAAGTGAAGAAAGCGCCATGTCAGGAAGTGGTGCTCAGCGGTGATGACGTCGACTTATCTAAGCTGCCGGTTCAGCGCTGCTGGCCGGGCGATGCCGCGCCACTGATCACCTGGGGATTAACGGTTACCAAAGGTCCGCACAAAAAACGTCAGAACCTGGGTATTTACCGTCAGCAGGTCATCGGGAAAAACAAAGTCATTATGCGCTGGTTATCCCACCGTGGCGGTGCCCTGGATTTTCGTGAATGGTGTCAAACCCATCCCGGCGAACCTTATCCGGTGTCTGTAGCGCTTGGCGCAGATCCGGCCACCATTTTAGGTGCCGTAACCCCGGTGCCGGATACGCTGTCGGAATATGCCTTTGCCGGCTTGTTACGTGGCAGCAAAACAGAAGTGGTAAAATCTCTCAGTAATGACTTGCAGGTGCCGGCCAGTGCTGAAATCGTGCTGGAAGGTTATATCGCTCAGGACGAAGTAGCACCGGAAGGTCCCTACGGTGACCACACCGGCTACTATAACGAAGTCGATTCTTTCCCGGTGTTCACTGTCACCCACATCACCCACCGTCAGAAGCCCATTTATCACTCTACGTATACCGGCCGTCCGCCGGATGAGCCTGCGATTCTGGGTGTAGCACTGAACGAAGTGTTCGTGCCTATTTTGCAAAAGCAATTCCCTGAAATCGTCGATTTTTATCTGCCGCCGGAAGGGTGTTCTTACCGCATGGCGGTCGTCACCATGAAGAAGCAGTATCCCGGCCACGCCAAACGGGTGATGATGGGCGTCTGGTCGTTCCTGCGTCAATTCATGTATACCAAATTTGTGATTGTGTGTGATGACGATGTGGACGCCCGTAACTGGGAAGACGTGATATGGGCCATTACCACCAGAATGGACCCTGCAAGAGACACTGTTCTTATTGAGAACACTCCCATTGATTACCTGGATTTTGCCTCTCCGGTTTCCGGTCTGGGGTCTAAAATGGGTATGGATGCCACTAATAAAATGCCGGGTGAAACGGACCGCGAGTGGGGCACGCCTATTGTCATGGATGAAAACGTGAAACAGCGCGTGGATGACATCTGGGACAGTCTTGGTATTATGGACTGATTAGCGCGGAGCGTGTGTGCGAAATTAAAACGCTCATTATTTCTACGCTCCGCAAACAATTTTTTTGCATAAAGCCGGACGCAGGCGTGAAAGCGGGGAGTGTGTGTGCGAACCATTGGCAGGTGAAGTCTGTGTGAAATTCAAACACGCGGTAAACCCATCCCTGGGCGCTTCGCCGCAGCATCCATGCTGCGGAGAGTTTTAATTTCACACAGACTCCTCCGCCGCTTCGCTCACTCACAACACATTTAAATTAATAGTGATAGGAAAATATGTCGGAATTTCAGTGTAAGGTTACGGCCATCACGCCGTTAACTGAGGTCGTTTATAAAGTTGAGTTAACGCCTGCGCAGCCGGTGGATTTTAAAGCCGGTCAGTACATCATGGTGCATATGGGCGGAAAAGATAAGCGCCCGTTTTCCATCGCTAATCCGGCTTATGACAATGGTCGAATCGAATTGCACATTGGTGCAGATGAGAAAAACGCTTACGCCACCGAAGTCCTCGATAAAATGCGTAATGAAGGCGAAGTCACCTTAAGTGGCGGTCACGGAGAAGCATCATTACAAAGTGATGGTTCAGACATGATTCTTATCGCCGGTGGTACCGGTTTTTCTTATACCTGGTCTATTTTGCAGCAGGCACTGAAAGATCATGCAACTACGCCAGTGACCCTTTACTGGGGCGGACGCAATCAGTCAGATCTCTATCTATTCGATGAACTGACAGCATTAGCGGCTAAGCATGACTATTTCACCTTCGCTCCGGTAGTAGAATTTCCTGAAGAAGGCTGGCAGGGTAAAACCGGTTGGGTTCACAAAGCTGTGATGACTGACTATCCGGATTTATCTGACAAGCAGGTTTATATTGCAGGGCGTTTCGAAATGGCCAAAGTGGCACGGGATGACTTTGCAGCATGTGGCCTGTCCACCGGTAAACTCTTCGGTGACGCCTACGCCTTCATATAAAGACGCGGGCCTTCTCATCAAGCCAACGTATGTTTCAGAAGCTCCTCATTACAGGGAGCTTTAATTTTAGCTTTGAAGAGCCCGTCATATGCCACCCAGTACCGAAGTGTTTTTCCTGTATTATTTATAAGTGTATCTGCTCCCAGCGAAGTTGGTAATATGACGAAATAAGCATCATTGGTAGTCACTACACTGCTCAATTCTCCTACGGCAACTTCAGAAAAAGCACTTTCCACATTTGAAGGCAAAGTTCCCTGAACGAATTGTCGTCCTTGGCGCATGTTGGCTTGTTTTATGTCCCGTGTTTCACTTCTGATAAATTCTCGAATTTTTTGATATTTGTCTTTGGATTGCAGTATAGAATTTCTCAACTCTGCAATCTTTTTGTACTGATCATGCCCGTTTACAGTCTTAGGCAATTTTAAATAGAAACCGCTGTACAGAGGGTTTTCGGCAAGATAGCTTTTTAAATCTTTGTTTTTCAGGTTCTGACCTTTTTCTCCGAACCACAAATTAAACAATTGTGCAGCTTTAAGCTCCGTTTCCTGTAGATAGCTATATACCGACTCGTTCACGTAATGCCTTGCTATGATGCGAAGATATTCCGTAGCATTCCCGTATATTCGAATATTCGCTTCCCTTTTTTCCGAGAGGTAGTTTCTGTCAGCGTCCGTCAATGATATTCCTGATGACTCTGCATAAACATTAACACTTCTTTCGTAACAAGCCAGAGCTAATGCTTCCGTTCGGACAAGCTCCTCACTAATCTCCTGACCGTTACTTTTCATTATTCTACTCACATAGCGCTGCCAGAAACTATATTCGGGTTGGTAGAGCGGCAACCCAAGCATAGTTATTACGGGTTTACTATTCTCCTGGTCATCAGCCAGGCATGGGGTCTGTATAAAAATAAAGAACGCTAAAATTTTACACAATGAATTCACACTAAATCTCCAAACCTCCGCATATGTCATAAAAATGGGCGACAAAAGACGCCCATATTCATAGAGATTATTCGCTGTCGGTTACCTGTAAAGTTACTTTACCGCTATACATACCGGGCTCAATATCAACTTGCACACCATCTACTAGCAAAGTTAAATTCATACCATCCAGTGCACTTAGTATTGCGCCGTCCTCTATGTTGAGTGATGAAATATAAGAGGTAGTTGTCACTGTCCAACTGGATGTGCTGTCCATGAAAACTGAGATCGTATCTTCAGCTTCCACTTCTGTATATTCATGAACAACCTTTCCAATCAGGTTGTAATTGACGTAACCGTCAGATTCAAGAACATCGGTAAAGAAAGAAACCGCATCATCGTAAAACTCCAGATAACCCGGCGTCGCTTCAGATGTTGTAATTGCACCAGTTAATGTCGCTCCTTCTAATGTCAGCGAAAGCGAGCCGTTCGCAGTGTTACCGTTGATAATGTCACCCGTTAGCGTCACGTCCGATAACGTTGCAACAAGTTCAGATGATGCTCCTCCATCATTGAGTTGAGAAGCATCCCCACCCTCAGGAGGTTGATTTCCACCTCCGCTCTCGCTACCAGTATTCAGGCTTTGCAGGTAGGCTCCGTAGGGATCGTCGTTTTCAATCATTTCCAGAAGAACATTATTTGAAGCAACTAATGTGGCGTTATCAATAACAATGGTGGGAAACGAACTTTTTGCCTGAATGACAGCTTCCTGTGTTTCAAATACAGTACCATTCTCAATCCGTAGCTCACCAGTTCCACTATGCAACATGACACCAATTCTGGCAGACTTTACGTAGGAGCTATCTGTGAATGTAGTGTCACCGGGAGCAGCCATAATGACGCCATAGTCCACAACATCCATATTACAACCGCTGAAATAATCCAGATTATTACCAATAGAATAAGCGCCGTAACCGCTCTCGATAGTTTTGATGTCTGAATTAATGCAGTAAAGCCGGCTGTCACTGGTATCATCGGTCGATAGCACTCCCCATCCCTGTGATGTGATAACAGAATTGATGTAGTAAGCAGTACCATTTCCTACGAGGTTCGTTGATCTGACATTGCCGGTAATACCAAGCATCCACGGCGCTTCCATCATCCGTCCCAAATCCACATTGAACGTATAATCTTCGGGTAGCGTGCCGTTATAGGTTTCTATAACCGCATTGTTGACTGTCATTGTACTATTTCCGCCAACAAACACTGCGGTACGTATCGCACCATTAGTTGTAATCACAGCATCGTTTACCTGCACATTGGCGTAGCCTGAAGACATAATAGCTGCGCCATATCCGGAAAAGTCGTTACCACCGTTTCCGGTAAAATCCATAGTCGGGCTATCTATCAGATAGTCATAAGAATCTGTACTTTCAGCACTACTCGTCACCACAATGCCATTGAAATTTGCTCCGGTAGATGAGATAACCAAGTCACTTGCAGTTGCGTCATCAACTTCCCCCTGAGCCAGAGCTGCCAATACAGATTTCTCAGCTACATAAGCGCCGTCCTCAATATAAACAGCTGTTCTGAAATAATTGGTAATGCTGTCACTGTAAACTACCGGAATTGAGTCTGTAACACTTAAAACAACGTCTCCGGAATACTCACCGCTTGCTATTGCTGTCTCCACAGAATCTACCGTTAATGTGAGCGACTTTCCTTCAGGCGCAGTTACACTTGCGTCCTCTTCTATTATCAGCACATCGTATGAAGTGCTTTTGGTAATCTCCACGGACTCCCCACTAGCTATTGTCAAAGTTACGTCTTCGACAGTGTTTTCATTATTATCTTCGGTAGAATCACTGCCGCATGCAGAAAGAGCCAGAAGTGTGGAAATATATACTGCCGTGTATCGATGAATTGAGTGTTTCATTATTATCGCTCCGCAATACCATTCTTTAATAAAAGGTTAATTTCGCGTAAAAATTAATCGCAAAACTACTATTATCGAAGTGACAAAAAGTATGAAATCGTGATTCTCGATGTATTTAATTCATCAATAAAATTGTAAATTCGCTTCTTTACATAAATAGACTGATGGACTCAAGTGGTTTCCCGCTCCTCAGGATTACAGAGTGGCTTACCCGACTGAACCAGATAAGCTTAAGTTGCCTTACCAAAATATTCGATGAATTAAAGGCTTAGACGGTCGTGCATTGTGTTACCTTTTCAGTTACATAGTAGAATCAATATGAATAAGAGTTAAAAGTATCGGGGCATGTAAAACCGATATCCCGACAGCCACGCAACCATAAGCGTGGCACTTACAACAGGCTTGAAGGAGTGTTTATGCTACCACGCACACTGGTTGCTACTATCATGCTGCTGTCCACTTCAGCGATAGCAGCCCCCACCGCTAACGACGATCCGCGCCTGCACGATATTGCTAAAGCAATTTCTGCAGACCGCATTGAAAAAGACATCACTACACTAGTGAATTTCGGTACCCGTCACACATTGTCTGAAACCAAATCAGACACCCGTGGCATTGGTGCGGCCCGTCGCTGGATCCAGAAAGAATTCGAACAAATCTCCGCTGAATGCGGCGGCTGCCTTGAGGTTATTACGGTCAGAGACACCATCAGTGGCGAGAAGCGAATTCCCGATCCGGTGGAGGTGGTCAATGTTATTGCTATTCAACGGGGAACCACCGATCCGGACCGCTACGTGATCATGTCCGGTGACATTGATTCACGGGTATCAGATGTGATGGATTTCACATCAGACAGTCCCGGCGCAAACGACAACGCCTCAGGTGTTGCCGGTACACTGGAAGCAGCACGGGTACTCAGCCAGTACAAGTTTAACGGCACCATTGTTTACGCCGCACTTTCCGGTGAGGAACAGGGTTTATTCGGCGGTAAAATTCTCGCCGCAAAAGCACAGAAAGAAGGCTGGCGCATAAAGGCGGTGCTGAACAACGATATGATTGGCAATATCGAAGGGGTGAACGGCGTGATCAATAACAGTACCGCCCGCCTGTTCGCTGAAGGAACCAGAGTCACTGAAACTGAGGCAGAAGCCCGTACCCGGCGCTTCACCGGCGGAGAAGTGGATTCTCCCAGCCGTAATCTGGCTCGTTATATTGATAAAATTGCTGATCAGTACATCGAAAATTTAGACACTATGGTGATCTACCGGCTCGACCGGTTCGGCCGCGGCGGACACCACCGGCCATTCAATGATTTAGGCTATCCCGGTATCCGCATCATGGAAACCAACGAGAACTATACCCGCCAGCATCAGGACTTACGCACGGAAGACGGCATTGTATACGGCGACACCCTGGACGGCGTTGACTTCGACTATGCAGCTAAACTGACCGGACTGAATGCAGTGAGTCTGGCTGCTATGTCCTGGGCACCCGCTCCGCCGGCAGAGGTATCCATTGAAGGGGCGGTACAGCCTTCCACCACGCTGAAATGGAAAGCCGCCAAAAGTAAACAAAACCCTCAGTTAGCCGGTTATAAGTTGTACTGGCGATACACCGATGCACCGCAGTGGCAATACAGCAAATTTGTTGGTGATGTCACTGAAGCCACACTGGAAAATATTGTCATCGACAATTACTTCTTTGGTGTTGCCAGTGTCAGCAAGGAAGGCATTGAAAGTCCGGTGGTCTACCCGGGCGCAGCCGGCAGTTTCGGCGAATAAGCCTGAAACACAGCTTGCGACCCGTCTCTGCAAGCTGTCCTCACACTATCCTCAGGTTAAAAGCGTGACAGGTTGTCACGCTTTTTCTGTATTAATCCCCCCGGGACGCTACACTTTTACAATAAAGCCGGTTACGGTAGACGACTCTGCCCGAATGACTCCGTACTGGCAGACGTATTTAGGAAGTATTTGATGATAAAGGTATTTAGCGGTTTAATTTTGACGGGCCTGTTTTGTCTGACGACCCCGGCACAGGCAGAAATCAAACTGGGCGCCTCCCCTCTTGCCACTTACACAGATAACGAAGGTGAGCCTGCCAGGCTGAACAGTATTGTCACTGAGGCCTTCAGGCGTATGGACACGGACGTGACATTGCAAGTGATGCGCAGGGCCTTTTTAGGCGGTGCACTGACTACCGGCCAGCTTGACGGAGAATATGCGTTTATCAGTCTTGATGACAAACAGAGTAATGCCCTCTATTCAACGCCGTATCTGCCTTTATATCTGTATGCAGCCAGCAAACGTCCTGCAGTAAAAGAAATTAAACTGCTGCCTCAGTTACAGGACAGCCGCATTGCTATTGAGAACCGTTTTGCCAATACCACGCAGATCCGCGCTGTGCGCGAGGTGAAATGGTCCCGTACGCCCACTACATTCGATGCCTTTAAACAATTTGCTGATGATCGTACGCCCCTGCTGATGACTTCAGCTTTACTGATTGATGAATTTAACCTTTTACTGCTGGCAGATAATGAGGAACTGGTCTCCCGCTCGGCTGACGCCCTCATTACCAGCGGCTTCCATCTGATGCTGGCAGAGGATACAGCCGCTAACAGAGGCCTGATCTCAACATTTAACGACACCATTTCGCAAATGCAATCTGACGGCACCTACAACACCCTGTTAGGAAAGAGCTGGCTGAGTAAAGACATCAACAATGACGGCATTGCCGATTACATTACGTCAGAATCGGTTTTCCACAATACCACCCCGCCCTCAGCCGCAACGGCGTATCCACTGGACTCAACCCGCCCCGCCGCTGCCAGTGTCTATATGATTGACGGCAACCGTTACGATAACTGGCAGGATGCAGTAAACGTATTACAGGCATTGACACCGGCGGCGACGCAGCTCAGCCTGCTTGATGCCGATATATACAAAAAAATTATCCGGCAGTGGTAGTAAGAAACATTTTATTCTATAAAAAAATTAAACTAGCAAATTCTAACGGAACGCCTATATTTAAAGGGAGTCACCCGATAAATTTATTTTATCGTAGTGAACTAAATTTCTCTGTAACACGTTAGACATATTACTGTCATAATTATATGATAGTGACGGGTAAACCACAGGAGGGCTCATGAATATGCATGCATTAACCAAGTCATTTACGCGGTTTTTTGAGCGGAGCCATCCATATACAGTTGCATACTATATTGGAAGGAAAAATGCTGAGAAGATTTTTGATTGCAAGATCAAGAAGAAATCCAAGCTACTCGCTGACTCAAATCACTAGCGTCAACACCCGATAAACAGGCCTTGTTCACAAGGCCTGTTTTTATTTGTGCCGGAAAAAATTAAAAGAACGCCTGCAGTCCGGTTTGCGCCCTGCCCAGAATTAACCCGTGAATATCGTAAGTACCCTCATAAGTATTCACTGTTTCCAGATTCAGCATATGCCGCATAACATGGAACTCACCGGCAATCCCGTTGCCTCCGTGCATATCTCTGGCGTTACGGGCAATATCCAGTGCCTTTGAACAGTTATTCCGTTTAACCAGTGAAATCATCACGGGATCAAATGCGCCGGCGTCAATCAGTTGCCCCACCCGCAAGCTCCCCTGCAAGCCCAGCGCAATTTCCGTCTGCATATCCGCCAGCTTTGTCTGGAAAAGCTGAGTCTGTGCCAGTGGCCTGCCGAACTGCTTTCTGTCGAGACCATACTGCCGCGCAGCGTGCCAGCAAAACTCTGCCGCCCCCATGGCTCCCCAGGAAATACCGTATCTGGCCATATTCAGGCAACTGAAAGGCCCCTTCAAACCGCGCACTTCCGGAAACATGTTCTCCTGCGGCACAAATACGTTATCCATAACAATTTCACCGGTAACAGAGGCATTCAGTGACAACTTGCCCTTAATTTCCGGTGCCGATAACCCGGCCATGCCTTTTTCCAGCACAAAACCGCAAATCTCATTGTCCTCACCGGTATTTTTAGCCCATACCACAAAGACATCGGCTACCGGTGAATTAGTGATCCACATTTTATTGCCTGTCAGTCTGTAACCACCCGGCACTTTTTCCGCGCGGGTTTTCATTCCCGCCGGATCCGAACCCGCATCCGGTTCGGTTAAACCAAAGCAACCGATAAATTCACCGGTAGCCAGTTTGGGCAGATATTTTTCTTTCTGTTCAGTGGTACCGAATTTGGCAATAGGGTGCATGACCAGTGAAGACTGAACGCTCATGGCACTGCGATAACCGCTGTCGACCCGCTCCACTTCTCTGGCAATCAATCCATAGGAGACATAATTCACCCCGGCGCAGCCATAGCCATCTATGGTTGCACCTAACAGGCCCATCTCACCGAACTGACGCATGATGGCCGTATCGAAAGTAGCAGTGCGGTTTGCGTTTTCAATGCCCGGCATCAGTGCCGTCTGGCAGAAGTCTCTGGCCGCGTCACGGAGCATACGCTCTTCGCCGGTTAGCTGCGTTTCAAGATGAAAAATATCATTCCAGTGAGGATTAGCAGAGGCTGTCACGATGAATTCCTGTTGTGCATTTGAACCTGCACACAGTATCACACGGGTGACATCAGCGGATCACCTGTGAAATGAAAGAAGGATCTGATTGCTGTCAACCTGATACAACACAAAGTATTGCACGTTGTCAGCCTGCGCTCACAGATGAGTCAGGGGCATTTCAGTGGAATATTTGATTTGTTCCATAGCAAAACTGCTGGTGACATCGCTCAAATCGATGCCGGATACCAGCCGCTTGTAGAAGTGATCAAAGCTTTGCATATCAGTAACCAGCACTTTAAGCAGATAATCATACTCGCCGGACATGCGGTAAAACTCGACCACTTCTTCAAAAGAGGAAGCATGGCGGGCAAACTTGTCCAGCCACTGCCCATCGTGACGGGATGCCTTTACCTGAACAAATACAGTCATGGTTAAGCCAAGATGCATAGCACTGAGCAGTGCCACACGCTTGCTGATCAGCCCGTCGTTTTGCAGTCTCTGGATGCGGCGCCAGCACGGTGTCGTCGTCAGCCCCACCTGTTCTGCAATATCGCTTACCGGTGTTTCGCTGTTATTCTGTAACGCCGCTAAAATGGCCTTGTCGGTTTTATCCAGTACTGCTTTTTTCATCTGTGGCGTCCCGTATGCGCTGCTTTCGCCTATTATGTCAACCACAGCGCAATTGCCAAGCCTGAAAGCATCACTGCCAGTGAAGTAAAGAAGCTGTAGCGCATTTTCGGGACTTGCAAATATTCGTGGATCACGCTGCCAAGTACCGTCCACAAGCTGTTTGCTGCCAGTCCGCTTAAGCAAAACACAATGATGAGGGCCAGACTGTCTGTAACCACACGGTCGGGTGACACAAACTGGCTGTACGCGGTGATCAACATCAGCCAGGCTTTGGGGTTCAGCGGGTGTACCAGTATGCCTTTGAAGAATCCCGGGGCAACAGCGCTGGCCCTGCGGGCTTCGGCGTGTCTGACCCGCCACAAGCTGTAAGCAAGATAGAGAATGTAGAACGTACCGGCCACTTTAATGAACGTCACCATCACAGGAAACTGCTGAAAAACACTGCCTAACCCGACGCAAATCGCCAGAGCATTAATCACAAACCCTGTTACCACCCCTGCCATTAGCGGCAGCGTGCTGCGTATGCCCAGTTGCACACTGGTGCCCAGCAAGGTCAGATTAGCCGGTCCCGGGGTAAACGTCATACTGACAGCAAACACCACCAGCAAACTCAGATTCTGCAATTCCATTTTCTTTACTCTTAAACAACGTACTTAACATTACCAACGTGATTGATATACTGATTGAGCAATCAATAAACACAAAAATATAAATTGTTACCCTATCAATGTGAGAGCAGAAAATGTGGAAACCGACAATTGATGCCACCAGCGACAAAAAGCTTTACCTGCAAATTTGCGACGGTGTAGCACAGGCTATTGTCAGCGGGGAGCTGAAGCGGGGCGAGCAGCTTCCCACCGTACGGGCACTGTCAACGCTGCTGAATGTTACACCGGGAACCATAAACCGCGCCTTTGATGAAGGAGTGCAGCGGGGAATCATTGAGAAAACACAGGGAAAAGGGACGTTTGTAAAACAGCAAAAACAAGGACGGACGATCAGTGCAGCGATGCTGCCCGGACGCAAAGATGTTTTCGACTTCACATTGAATCAGCCGGCCTGCCTGAACATTGAACCCATTCTTTCAACCCACCTTCAGAACCTTGCCCGTCAAAATGATCCCCGCCTGTGGTCGGTGTATGGCGATACCCGCGGACTGCCGGAACACCGGGAGAGTATGGCGGACTGGCTGAATCTGAGGGGAAATAACGCAGACCCGGAGAATCTCTTCCTCCTTTCCGGAGCCCAGCAGGGCTTGTTGTCTTCCCTGATGTTGTTATGCAATAAGGGCGACACGGTAATGGTTCAGGAAACCACTTTCCCCGGGATCCGGGCCGTGGCAACACTGCTTGGATTGCAATTGCAGCCAGTGGCCATGGATGAGTACGGACTTGATCTCAACGACTTCAAAGCACGGTGCAAGCAGGCCACCAGCCAGGTGCTGGTTATTCTGCCGACAGCGCACAATCCCACCGGAAAAACCCTCTCTCAAAGTCACCGGGAAAAGCTGGTGAAAATTGCCCGCAAATACGACATTTATCTGGTGGAAGACGATATCTATCTGCATGCAGAACCGGTTGTGTCACTGCAACAGCTTGCGCCAGAACGCACTTTTCACGTATCGGGGTTTTCCAAATGTGTCGCACCGGCGTTAAGGGCCGGCATGCTGGTTTGCCCGCCACAATTTACCGGCAGTCTGGCACGGGTGATACAGGCACAGAACTGGTTTACACCACCGGTAACTACCGAACTGGCTCACAGGCTTCATACAAGCGGCGATGCCGTTACCATTGAGCAGGCCAGGCGGGAAGACTGCATAGAGCGTATTGCGCTGGCCAAAGGGATTCTGGGCGAAAAACGTATTCAGTACGACCCGGTGAATTTGCACATCTGGCTGAAACATTCTCCGCGGCTTGATAATGCCGCCGTGATCAGCCGCCTGAACCAGTTGGGTGTAGATGCACTGCCATCGGTGTTCTTCCATGTGACAGAAACGTCTTCGGCGCATTTACGTCTTTGTCTGGGTAATCTCACTCCTGAGAACTTACAACAAGGTCTGGAGATTATTGCCAGAGAGCTGAACCCGTCCTTGCCGGAACGGGCAATCATCTGATCGCCGATTGCAGCCCGTCAAAGACCGGCCCGGGCAGTTTCCCGGTTCTCTGCTAATTTTATGTGGTCGAAAATAATACCTCAGGGGGAGAAAGAAACTTAATGAACCGGCTTTCTGCACGGAGTTTTCTGCTGGCACTGATTGCTGTAGCGTCACTGGCCAGTATTGTACTGTTTGTCCCCTGGACTTTCCCGGGCTCCAAAATGGCGCCGTTACCCGCCAGCATCTCAGGGCAAGTTGACAATTCTCCGGCCGCTTAAACTGGAAAATACCTTTTTTTCGTCAAAAGAAGTGAATATGGCAAGACTGATGAGCGGCTACATTAAAGGGCTGGATGTAGACGTGAAACCCGTGTGGTTGCGATCATCCGCAACCGGCGTAAAGAAAATTAAGCCTTCAGCCTTCATCACCGCTGCTCAGTAACTTTACCCCGCCAGTAATATGGTCAGCTCCTGGGCACCGAACATTACAATTTCAAATGCAATCAGGATGATGATGATCCATTCCAGAAACGAAGAATGCTTGTGCTTCAGCTCATCAGCCAGCATCTCAAACAATTCATGAATCACATTCAGTTTGTTCGACAGCAAATCGACTCTCGGACGAATATCCAGATACTTCATTGTGGCATTGTAGGCGTCTTCGAACTCAGGGTATTCCCAGAAAAACTCCGGCGTATCCAGCAAACCATAGTGCAGAAAAATATCGCTTTTGGTACTGAAAAGGTGACCACGAATGCTGGCCAGCTTCTGTCTGCTCAGATTAATTTTACCTGATTCTGCCAGTGCCTTAGGCAAATATGCATATTGCTGAATAGTCTTTTCCGCCTGATATTCATACTGATTCAGTTTGGTCGACTGCGCCAGCGCATGACTGACAGCCAGTCGCATCAAAGCCTCACCGGCCGGAAGAGAAATCAGGTCGCCCTGCAATTTGAGTAACTCAGCGCCAGTGTTAAAACGCACATGCTCCTGATGTTCACAGGAAAGGGCATCACTGCTGATTTGCAGGCGGTGCAAAAACGCCAGACGTTCATCTTCGTCGACGCCCCAAAATACCAGCACGCCGTAGTCAAACAGCCATCCTTCTCCGCCCGGCAGCGGCAAATGCACAGCATCCCGGTAGCGTGTTCCGTGCTGAGACTGGCTTATTGTTGTGGTGTCAGATTCTGATAGTACATACACTGAAACCCGATCATTTGAGAAATCCATACTGGCTTCCGACTGATTAAAAAACGGGCTGATTATGCGCTCAATTTCAGTTATCACCTAGAAATATAAATCATTAATTTTCATTAAGTTACGATAATCACACCCCATATCTGGCATGCTTTCTCTGGCACCTCATTTCATGGTCACCTTTTTCTCAGGTAATTGATTTTGTCACCGCCACTGACTTACTATGAAATACCTGACAAATTACGAGCGTTAATTATGAAAAAAGCTGTTTTCGCATTGATTGCATTAACTTTTACCCTGGCCGGTTGCGCCCCGGAAGTTGGCTCAAAAGCCTGGTGTGCTGATATGAAAGAAAAACCTAAAGGCGACTGGACGGCAAACGAAGCCGGCGACTTTGCCAAACACTGTCTGTTCAGCGACGACGATTAATCGTTAACCCCCTTTAACCAGCGGATTGCTGAGCGGTCTCCGGCAATCCGATGTCATCCTGCCGGGCTGGTATCTGACACTGTCCGGCCTTATCCCCTGCGCTTACGTTCTCTGTCTATGCTTAACTCTGGCACGGTTCGTGGACTATTTACTCCGGAATATGAGTATTTCTGAATACCGTCTTCACCGGATTCCGGAAAACTGTTTATTCCAATCAAAGGCTTAGCCTTATGCATCACAAATTATATTTTGCAGTAACCGGCGCAGATCTTTTCCGGTTTGTTTGACATGTGTCGCTAAACACCGACAACGTCACAACGGAAACAGCACCGCGAACGGTATTTGGGGACACGATGGCAAGGATCAGGGTTATTGACGGCGATATTACGCAACTGGAAGTGGATGCCGTCGTAAATGCAGCGAATCCGACGCTGCTGGGCGGTGGCGGCGTTGATGGTGCAATCCACCATGCTGCAGGGCCGGAGCTTTTTGAGTATTGCAAAGCAGTTGGCGGGTGCAAAACCGGTCAGGCAGTGCTGACACCGGGTTTTAATCTTAAGGCTCCGTATATTATTCATACCGTGGGGCCGGTATGGCGCGGGGGCGCGAATCATGAAAGTGACTTGCTTTCCAAATGCTACCGGAACAGCTTACGGCTGGCGAGTCAGCATAACATTCAAACGATTGCTTTTCCGGCGATAAGTTGCGGCATTTACGGGTATCCGGTGAATTCAGCCTGCGAGGTTGCGTTGGGCTCCATCCGCTTTCACGCCAGCGGTACAGCACTGCCTCACACCATCTATCTGGTGTGTTTTGGTGAGGAAGTTAAATCAGGGTTCCGTCAGCTTCTGGGCTGACCCTGACTGGCTGGTATGACTAAACACGCACTGGTAACATTGCATTCACATAAATGCTAAAAGTCGTAAAGATTGCGCACCAGCACCGCACCCACCGGACTGTACAAATAACAAACAAACCCTTACTTCCCTTTTCCCCCTCCGTATAATACGCGCTCTTCAAAAACGGAGGGCTTTCACATGCAAAAACCAAAACACAGTGTGGTTGAAGACATTTTTGCTTTAGTCAGTGCAGGGCTGTTCGTTGCCTTTGGTGTATATTTATTTCAGTCGCAGAACCTGATGGTCGGCGGTGCTGCAGGGCTTGCGCTGCTGGGAACTTATGCATTACCTGTAGACTTCGGGGTGCTGTTTTTCCTGATCAACGTGCCGTTTTATGCCCTTGCGTGGACCCGTATCAGCAAACGCTTCACCATAAACACGTTTATCTCCGTGTCTACCGTCTCAGTACTTACTGATCTTATTCCCCGCTTTGTGGATGTCAGCAGTGCTAATCCGGTTTTCACTGCAATATTCGGCGGGATCCTCATTGGCGTGGGCATGCTGATCATGTTCCGTCATACCTCAAGTCTGGGCGGTCTTGGTATTCTGGCGTTCTATCTTCAGCAACGTTTCTCCATCCGTGCCGGTACTTTTCAGCTGTCAGTAGACACCGTTATTTTGCTGTCTTCACTGCTGGTACTCGACTGGCGTCTGGTACTGATGTCGGTGCTGGCAGCGTTCTGTCTGAACATGGTGCTGTCCTTAAATCACCGGCCGGAAAGATATACTCTGCCGTCATTATCCAAACAGGATGATAAACTGCCGGGTGCCGGCGAAGCCAGTTAGTCCGGGCGGACGTGCACCGCCCCCCACTCAGGGCCATACTTAGCTTCAATGATCTTCGTCCGGATATCTTCGGGCAGGAATGGTCTTACAGTACCGGCAAGTCCGCCGGCCAGTACCAGTTTTCCCTGACTTTTTTCCATGGCAATACGGGCTATTGATGATAAATAGTCCGTGCCGGAGCGAACAATATCTGAAGCATACACATCGCCCTTTGCCGCACAGTCAAACACAAGTCCGGCGGCGCCGGCAAACTCAGCCGGTTGCGCATAATTAAGTTTGTTCACGAATTCCCGGGGGGTGCCTGCGCTGAAATGTGCACAGACCGTTTCAGACAGCAGTGAGACCGGCAACACACCATCCAGCGCTTCCAGCGCATGCCGCACCGCTTCACGGCCAAACCATGCACCACTGCCCTTATCACCGATATTAAAACCGTGGCCACCATACTGAATACAGTCTTTGCCACACAGTGCGGCTGCGCAGGAGCCGGTACCGGCAACCAGAACAGCACCGTTCTCACCACCGTGCGCCCCCACCAGAGCAGTATGCAAATCACTGGTGAAACGAAATGAGGCAAAAGGATGCTGCCATTGACTGAGCAGTTCTGCGGCTTCTTTCACCGTTGCACCGGCCAGACCCGCACTCACATGACACTTTGCGAGCACCGCAGCGTCATTCTCATTAATCGCAACGCCTGCATTTTGCAGGGCCAGTAAAACCGACCGGATAATGGCCGGCAGGGCTTCTTTGCCAATCCTGGCCACATTAGCAGGACCGCTTATTCCCTCACCTGCCGGTTCACCGTTTTCATCAAACACAACGGCCTTACACTTAGTGCCGCCGCCATCGACTCCGGCAATATACTGCTGGTTATTCATTTTTTCTTTTATTCTCACGGCTAATGCTCAGGAAGGTACTGCATACCTGCCGGAATAACAATGTGCACCTCAGTTAAAAGAAAATACTAACTTGTACTTGTTGTTTCAAATCCCATGAATAAATTAAATTTCGTTACAGAACAATATAAATGTATTTTTTGTGGCATGATGGGGTTTATGTCCAACGGACTGACAGGATTTTCTGATTGAAAACAACGATCAAGGATGTCGCAGAACTCGCAGGCGTATCCTTTAAAACCGTTTCACGGGTTGTGAACAAAGAACCCAACGTGAGCGAAGAAACCGTTGAAAAAGTGCAGGCTGCTATAAGACAGCTGGATTACCGCCCCAATCCGGCTGCAAGAAACCTCGCCAGTGATAAGTCCTATTCTATAGCCTACGTCTATGACAATCCGAACGCTTATTACGTTATTGATATGCAGAAGGGCTTGTTAAGAGAATGCAGAAACAATGATTACGACCTGCTGATTCATCCTTGCGAAACCTCAAATGAGGATGTCGTCAGCGATATTCTTCAAATGGCAAGCCGCTCAAACCTGGCTGGCCTGATATTGTCTCCGCCATTATCCGAAATGCCGGAATTACTTAATCAGATAGTTCATTCCGGATTGCCGTTTGTGGGTATTGTTTCAGGCGTAGCCCCTTTCGGCATTCAGGGGAAATGGCTGTGTATCGATGATTTTCAGGCTGCCTGCGATATCGTGAATCACCTGATCCGCCAGGGCCACAAACGCATTGGCTTTATCTCAGGCAACAGAAATCACCGCTCCACACTGGAACGGGAACGGGGTTATCTGGATGCACTGGAAAATTATCGCCTGGATACCAGTGCAGAACTTAGAATAGACGGCGAGTACAATTTCGAAAGTGGTGTATCGGCTATGAAGCAGTTTCTCGCACTGGCGAACCCGCCGACAGCGGTGTTTGCCTGTAATGATGAACTCGCCGCCGGCGCTTTACTGGAAGCAAGACTGAATAATATTCAGGTCCCTCAGGACATGGCGATAGCAGGTTTTGAAAACAGTCCCTTTTCGCGGCAAACTTCTCCGGCCATAACAACTGCAGAACAGGATACCGTGGCCATAGCCCGTAAGGCCGCCGGCTTGCTCATCGACACCATTTCACAAAGCAAACGACACGCTAAGCCGGTATTTGAAGAAACGGACAATATCTCCTATTGCCCGGAATTGATAATCAGAGACTCCACAACGAAAAAGCCCGGCAACTGAGCCGGGCTTTGTGTCATTTCGCTTTAGGCGGCGTCGCCTTTGGCGCAGATCCTTGTTGATTAACGGGACGTGAATACGCACCTCTGTTCACTCTCGCTCTACTATAACCTGTTCTCATAACTTACCTCTTAATTGGTCAGAAACAGACTCCTTCTCCAGCAAGGCATCCGGCATGTATCGAAAATAAACTATAGGATGTGATAACAAACCTGGCCGTAATCCTTTCGGCTAACCTTGCTGACACCGCAACCCGCAGGAAGAATAGACAGAACTTGCAACGAATCTTAAATACTTTATTCTAAAGAATGGAGATAATTAGAATAAAAAAGCAGTCCGGAAGATGGAAATGAAAATGTGGAATCACTACCTGCTTGCGATATCGGAGGTATATTGCGGCCAAACAGAAGCAAACACAAGCGCAATGTGTTCAACCCGCTTAAATTATCGCCGGGTAACAAAAGCCGGTTCTTTATGATCACCGGCGCATTCGGATACGTCAGTGCCCTGCTCGCTATTGCTGGCGTGCTTTACTATCTTGAAGCCTTCAGAAAGTGGCGTGTTTTCCGGTATCTGCCTGCCATTGTGCTGCTGTACTTTGTGGTAATGGTGTGTGCCAGTGCCGGGTTATGGGAAAAAACCGCTGCCATCAATGATACTTATAAAATGCTCAGGAACAACCTGCTGCCCGCGATGATCTTCCTGATGTTGCTGGAAGCCGATCTGCGCCAGATTAAGCGGCTGGGCTGGCGGATGATTTTCGCCTTTCTGCTTGCCAGTTTCAGTATTGCCGCCGGCTTCATTGTTACGTTTGCTCTGTTTCAGCACGGGCTGGCAGATAACGCATGGAAAACCTTCGCCGCGTTGTGCGGCAGCTGGATGGGGGGAACAGGTAACCTCGCAGCCATACAACTGGCGCTGGATGTGCCCGACTCCGCTATGGGATACACCTTGCTGATTGACTCCATTGATTATGCCATATGGGTAATGGCATTACTGGCACTGGTGCCCTATGCAGCTCATTTCAACCGCTGGGTAAAAGCCGACAGCCGTACGCTGAATGATGTGGGTGCAAGGCTGGCAGAATCGAAGGCGAACCAGACTCAGGTGTCAGGCGGCAATGTGCTGATGCTGCTGGCCTTATCCTGCGTTGTCTCATCACTGTCCCAGTGGCTCGCGGCGATGTTGCCGGCCTCTGCTTATTTTTCTACTACCGCCTGGACTGTTGCACTGGTCACCCTGGCCGGGATCGCCGGTGCTGTCACTCCCCTTCGCCGCGTGGGCGGTGCAGATGTGGTGGCTACCGTACTGCTGAACCTGATTATTGCGCTTATTGCATCCAGAGCCAGTTTTTCAGAATTGCTGGAAGCGCCGGTGTATATACTGGCCGGCGGTTGTATCTTACTGATTCACGGGGTGATTATGGTTATTGCAGCGAAACTCTTCCGGCTGGATTTGTTTACCTGCGGCCTGGCGTCACTGGCGAATATTGGTGGTGTTGCCTCAGCCCCTGTCCTGGCGGCCTCATACTCAAAAGCGCTCATCCCGGTTGGCGTGTTGATGGCAATGCTGGGGTACATCGTTGGTACCGCAGGAGGATTGGCCGTGGGCAAGGTATTGTCAGTGATTGCCGGCGCCTGAGTGACGCTGGCGGGTATTCACTAGACGTGTTTAACAATGCGGGGCACCCGCTGGGATAAGCGGGTGACAAGATCGTAAGAAATTGTCCCGGCGTGATGGGCCACCTCATCCACGGACAGTTGATGCCCCCACAGTTCTACCCGGTCACCGGGCGCCGGAGCCGGAATATCAGTCACATCAATGGTAATCATATCCATCGACACTCTGCCCGCCAGTGCCGCACGGTGTCCGTTAACCATCACCGGTGTACCGTTGGGACATTGTCTGGGATACCCGTCGGCATAGCCGATACCCGCAGTGGCAATCAAAGAACGGCGCTTCGCTTGCCAGGTATCGCCGTACCCCACTGTTTCACCGGCTTCTATAGTACGCAGAGCAATAATACTTGCCTGAAGCGTCATCACCGGTTGCAGATCCAGCCCGCAAGGTGTGTCCAGAGGCTCAGCGCCGTACATGGCAATACCGGTGCGGTTCCAGTTTCCCCGCGCTTGCGGCCAGCCCACAGTTCCCGGAGAATTGGCAATGCTGACTGCAAATCCGGTAGCTGCCCGAACCTGCTCAAAGGCATCCAGCTGCTTTTGTACCGACTGACTGCCCGTTTCATCACCGCATGCCAGATGCGTAACCAGCACGGTGTCGTCAGTTAACATATCCCGGTATTTCGCCACCATGGGTAATACTTCATCACAGGCAAACCCGAGACGGTGCATGCCCGAATCCACTTTTAACCATATCGCGGGACGACGATCAGAAGGGCACGCTTTTAACCAGCGAAGTTGCTCTTCGCTGTGAACAACCACAATGCAATTTTCCCGCGCAGCCACAGTGCATTCAGTCGCCTGGTGAGGGCCCTCAAGGATAACCACAGGAGCCTGAATGCCGCCTTCCCGTAACGCCAGCGCTTCTTCTGTAATAGCAACCGCAAACGCAGGAGAGACTTTACGTAATATCCGCGCCACATTGACTGCCCCGTGTCCGTAGGCATCAGCTTTCACCACCGCCATATTCTGTCCTTCACCGGCCAGAGAGGAAAGTACACGGAAATTATGCAATAGTGCGTCGGCGTGGATAACAGCCTGGGTTTGTCTGCTCAACGGCGGGGGCTCCTGATCTAAAATTTGCGCTGAAAGCTATCTTACAACGACGGGATAATTCCAGCTATACAAATTAATTGGAATAATCTATTCTGGGATTTCAATTGAATTAAAATAATGTAACAGGGCCGCATGTTAGAGCATTACGCGTTAGCAGACTTAATGGTTTTCGCCGCTTACGGTTTGCTTCTTATCGCCAGTGGCTGGCTGTTTAACCGCTCCAGCCGCTCAGCCAAAGATTACTTCCTGGGTGGAAACAGCATGCCGGTCTGGGTTGTGGCGATTTCTGTACTGGCAACGTCCCAGTCTGCAGCCACGTTTCTGGGAGGCCCTGATCAGGGTTACCGGGGCGATCTGACCTACCTGTCAACCAACATCGGCGCATTCATCGCTGCTTTCTTTGTTGCCGCTTTTCTTATCCCGCGGTTTTATAAACACAATGTCTACACGGTATACGAACTGCTGGAACAGCGCTTTGGTGAACAGGCCAAACAACTGGCCGGTGCCATGTACCTTTCCGGCCGCGTGTTCGCCAGTGGCGCAAGGCTGTATATGGCAGCACTGGCTGTCGCCATGATTCTGTTCGGCAACATTGATGCATCCAGCGTCATTCTTGCCACCGTCATTATTACAGTCGCAGGGCTTGTGTATACCGTTTATGGCGGGATCCGCACAGTTATCTATTCTGACGTGTTACAGGCTGCGGTGTATATCTGTGCCGCGGTAGCCGTGATTATCGCACTGATAAATGCAATTCCGGCTTCTCTGGCCGATATCGTTAACGCCCTTCAGCATCCTGCGCCGGATACGCCTTCAAAATTAAGGTTGTTCGATACACGGCTTGATTTCACTAACAGCGGCGTTTTCAGTTTGTTATCTGTTTTTACCGGATTTGTGCTTCTGAACATCGCCGCTTTTGGCCTCGACCAGGATATGACGCAACGGGTGCTGACCTGCAAAAGTGCCAAAGAAGGCAGCAAAGCTATGCTGCTTTCGGTGGTGATGGTGATTCCGGTGATGTGCCTGTTTTTAATCATCGGTTTATTGCTGTTTGTTTACTATCAACGTCCCGATTTAATGGCCGGTGGCAGTGGTGAAAACCCCGTTCCGGTATTTGCCGGTGAACCGGTCACCATATTCATGTACTACGTGCTCAGCGAAATTCCTGATGGTGTTCGCGGCCTGGTCACCGTGGGTATTCTGGCTGCCGCACTGTCTACATTAAATTCCGGCCTGAACTCCATGTCCAGTGTTCTGATCCAGGACATGTACCGCCCCTGGCTGGCCCGCCGGAATACACAAAAGAACGATGCTCACTTTGTCAAAGCAGGACGCTTCGCCATGTTATTAATGGCATTGTCATTAGGATTTATGGCGTGTCTGTGCTATTACTGGCAACAACATACCGACATGCCGCTGCTGCAATTTGCACTTGGCGTCATGGTTTTCTCGTACAGTGGTTTACTTGGCGTTTATTTCGTCACGCTATTTTCCCGCCGTGGAAGCCGTCGTTCGGTGATAGCAGCGTTGATCACCGGTTTTCTGGTACCCTTGTCCATGCAACCCTATATTATTGAGAGTATTTTGCCGGCCCGCCTGCAGTTTGAACTCGGGTTCACATGGCAACTGGTCGCCGGCACGCTCATATCCACGCTTATTTGTGCTATGGGTAATACACCCGCAGGCTATAATAAAGATATACAGCAACCGGAACCGGTTCAGTAACAGAACGCTGCCGTTAAAAATAACAACAAAACAATCCAAAGCAATAAAGTAGAGCAACAGAACTAAGGCAAATTATGCAGGCAAAAACAATCACCGGGACGTCAGACTTACTGGCACAGTTAAATAAAATTGTGTCAGAGGGCAGAAATCCCGCCACGATGGATATCGATTTGCTGTCGACGGAATCCATCCTGCATAAAATCAATCAGGAAGATGCCAAAGTAGCCGCAGCAGTGGCAACTGAAATACCCCAAATTGCCCGGGCAGTGGATGCCATAGTGGAAAAACTGCAACAGGGCGGACGGTTAATTTACATCGGTGCCGGTACCAGCGGCCGTCTGGGTATTCTTGATGCTGTAGAGTGTCGCCCGACCTTCAGCGTGCCCGATACACTGGTGATGGGCATTATTGCCGGTGGCGAAACAGCTATACAGCATGCTGTAGAGGGCGCAGAAGACAACAGCGCTCAGGGTATCAAAGACGTACAGGCCGTGAACCTTTGTGAAAAGGATGTACTGGTAGGTTTGTCTGCCAGCGGACGGACTCCGTATGTGGTCAGTGCACTGGAATATGCAAATGAACTGGGCGCGGTCACCGCAGGTATCGCCTGCAGCCCGGGCGCGCCGGTGCTGACCACCGCACAAATTGCGATTTGCCCGGTGGTTGGTGCAGAATGCCTCACCGGCTCCACGCGGATGAAATCCGGTACTGCACAAAAGCTGGTGCTGAATATGCTGAGCACTGCCAGCATGATTCGCCTGGGTAAAACCTATCAGAACCTGATGGTCGACGTTAACGCCACCAATGAAAAATTAAAAGCCCGCGCTATCCGCATAGTGATGCAGGCTACAGACTGCTCCGGGGAAGAGGCATCAGCTGCACTCGATGCCGCCGGCCATAAAGCCAAAGTGGCGATCATGATGATCCTCACCGGTAACGATGCCGCCAGCGCAGAGTCCATGTTGTCAGATCATAATGGCTTTTTACGCCGCGCTGTTGAGCAACAATGAAGAAGGTTCTTTTTCTGCTGTGTCTCATCTCTGTAAAGGCACTGGCGGTGACTACAGGGGCTGAGCAACCCGACGCTTTCCTCGGATTACTGAAAGACAAACAGGTTGCGCTGGTCGTTAACCAGACGTCGGTTTCCAAAGGTCAGCACCTGGTAGACGACCTGCTGTCCCGTGGCATAAACATCACCAAAGTTATGGCGCCGGAACATGGATTTCGTGGTGATGCCGGCGCCGGCGAAACCATCAGCGACGGCGTGGACACACGAACCGGCCTGCCCATTTTATCCTTATACGGCAGCACCAAAAAGCCCACGGCCACCATGCTCGAAAATGTGGATGTGCTGATTTTCGACATTCAGGATGTAGGCGCACGTTTCTATACGTATATCAGTACGTTACATCTGGTCATGGAAGCCGCTGCTGAAACAGGCAAAACGGTCATCGTACTCGACAGGCCCAACCCGAACGGCAAATTTGTGGATGGCCCTGTGCGGGAAGCTGCCTTTACCTCTTTTGTAGGTATGGATCCTATCCCGCTTTTGCACGGTATGACCACAGGCGAACTGGCACTGATGATCAAAGGGGAAGCCTGGATTGAGCAGGCTGAGTCACTTGATTTGCACGTCATACCCGTTAAAGACTACCGGAAGTCCATGCCATGGCACCTGGCTGTACCTCCCAGCCCGAATTTGCCAAACGATACGGCAATCCGGTTGTATCCCTCACTGTGTTTATTTGAAGCTACAACTGTCAGTATCGGCCGCGGAACACCTTTTCCGTTTCAGGTTGCCGGACATGACCGGGTGGTGCTGGGTACATTTACTTTCACGCCGCAAAGCCTGCCCAAAAGCGCGCCTCACCCGAAACTGGAAGGCAAAACACTGAATGGGCTGGACTTACGTTCTTCTGATACGGAGGGGTTTGATATTGCTTTGCTCCTGGAGGCGAAAAAGCAGTTTGAACAACAGGACGAAACCTTTATCGACCGGCCGGATTTCTTCGATAAACTGGCCGGTACTGACGCATTAAGAAAAGCCATTGAAAGTGGCCTTTCTGAGCAGGAGATCAGGGCAATGTGGCAACCAGCGTTAGCAGAGTTTAAGCAACAAAGACGTCCGTATCTGCTCTATCCTGAAGAATAATTTAAAGCGCTCAGTGCTGCTGCTTTTTAAATTCAGACACCGCTTCGTTAGTTTTCTCCAGCAGCTTTCGTCCCTGACGTGAAGCCTGGGTAAGTGCAATAAATAACATATCGATGATCAGTTCCTGCGCAGTACGGGCAAGAATCGACGCCAGTCGTAACGAGGCTTCTTCTGCCACCGAATACAGTTTTACTTCTGCCTGATCGGCAATGGTGTTCTGTCCGTATTTTGTGATGGAAATAACCGGGGTGTGATTGCGTTTTGCTTCAGTAACCACATTGGCCACTTCGCTGGTCGTGCCGGATTCACTGATTGCCACGACCACGTCGTTTTCACCAAACGTGGCAGCAAGAGCAAGCTGAACATGTCCGTCAGCTTCGGCAATAGCAGAGATCCCCAGCTTTTGCAGTTTGTAGGCAAAATCTTTGCTCACCAGCGCCGAACCACCTACCCCGCAAATCATTACCCTTCTCGCATTCTTCAGCAGCTCGACAGCACGCTCAAAAGCCAGCATTTCATTCAGATTGCGGGTTTCATTAAGCACACTGATTTTACTCGCCACCAGCTTATCCGCCATTTGCTCAAAGCCATCGGATAGTGTGATTTTGCCGTGAATTTGCGTATTCGGCGTTTCTTTATTCAGCGAGTCAATCACCGCCAGCTTGAACGCAGGATACCCCTTGTAACCCAGCTTCTGAGCGAACTTCACCACGCTGGACTGACTGACACCCACGACGTTAGCCAGTTCCTGTGATGATAAGTCCCGCACCGCATTGGGCGAGTCCAGAGTAAACGTTGCCAGCTTAGACTCACTGGAAGAGAGCGCGTGTTTAATCGCCTTAATTTTAGTAAATGCAGACATCCGGAGTTTCACTTCTTAACAGGGTCTGTTGACCTTTGAATTACAGGGCGACAAACGGGCATCAGGAACGTTGCCATTCGTCTCAAAGAATTAATTATTCAAATATAAACCAGTTGAAGCGAATATCAAAATACCATTAAATAATACCTATCTCTGAATCAATCTGACCACGGGTAAGATGCTTCAGTTCACCGACAAATAAGGACGTACCATGACCGCACACCCTCATCTGCCAGTTGCTGACATAGCAGCAAAATTTGATGAAATGCACTGGCCGTCTCTGAACAAAGCCCATCTGACAGCAGAGGATATTTCGCCGGTCATCAACCAGATAGCGGAACAATCCGGTATTGCACTGACGCAGATAGGTAAATCTTATGAGGGTCGCCCGGTTTCCCGCTTTACGCTGGGCTCCGGAAAATGCGTCATCCTGGCCTGGACACAAATGCACGGCGATGAGGCTACCGCCACTGCCGCTGTTCTCGACTGGCTGCATATCTTACTGAACGGGCAGTTAAACGGGCTGCCGGCAAACTGGCAATCTCAGGTTACCCTGCACGTCATTCCCATGCTTAATCCCGATGGCGCGCAGCGACGCACCCGGATTAATGCTCAGGGAATTGATATCAACAGGGATGCCAGATCACTGCAAAGTCCTGAAGGTCAGATCCTGCAACAGCAGGTAGCCACCTTGTCGCCGGATATTGCTTTTAACCTGCATGATCAGAACCCCTATTACACCACCGGGGTATCATCGAACCCGGCAACCATTGCATTTCTGGCCCCGGCATATCATGAAGATAAACATGTAGACGGGCCGAGGCTTCGTGCCAAACAGCTTATCGCCCATATGGCCGGTGTACTCTCACACTTTATTCCTCAGTGCATAGGCCGCTATGACGACACCTATTCCTTCCGCTCATTCGGTGACAATATCGCCGCTTCCGGCGCCAGCACAATTCTGATAGAAAGCGGCGCAGCAATGAACGACCCCAACCGGCAGATTGCAAGGAAGATGAACGTCATCGGACTGCAAACCGCGCTGGAAAGCCTGCTCACCAACCAGTTCACACAATATTCGCTGGCAGCCTATTACCGCATTCCGGACAACCGCGAGGACGGCCTGTGCGACGTAAAAATACATGACGTGACGCTGGGGTATGACAAGCCTTATGTAGCTGACATCAGCATAGTGACAGACCGCAAATCCGGAAAAAGCCGCATAGAAGCCATCGGCGATTTGCGCACGGTTTACGGCTTTGAAAACATTGACGCAACAGGACTGGCAGCCCTTCCGCCTAAAGCCTTCACAGTCCACTCACCTCTGACGCTTAACGATCAGAGTTACAGGGCCCTGCTGTCACAAGGTTACAGTTACTTTATCGATGAAAAGGCATTACTCAATATCGACACAACCCTGCCAGTGCTGGTGTCAGACACCGGGCAAAATGCCCCCGCAATCATGCCCGGGGAAGTGCCAAACTTTGTTCTTCAGCATGTGGCTACGGGTGAGATCAAAGAGGCCGTGATTCTTGGTGAGCGGATTGTTCTTTAAATAAACGGGGGCGCACATGGCCGGTCACAGCGGTTTGGTTTCTGCGCCCGCCCGCTGAATCAACAGAGATATTGCAGCGGCGTAAATCATGAAGAACAGAAAAAACGCAACGACTAAACCCGCTTGTGCAGCCCAGTTCTCCTTCGACGAAAGCTCATAAATGAGATACACCGATACAGGTAAAGTCAGTAATTGTTTTTTGCTTTTGACAATTGATTTGTCACAGTAAGTAACGACCCTGTTGGCAAGGTTCGCAGAGGAATACAGCGCTACAGGAATTACCATTAAGCCCCCAAACAATACGTCTATCACTATCTCTTTCAATGTTGAAATTCCGTTTTCATATTCATTTTCAGCTCTCGTGTTTATGTTGCGGCGACCGCCCCTGCGGTTATAGTTTTGAGCGCCTTGTTAGCTGATTATTGGCTCAGGAGTACAATTAACTCGTCAGGATTTGACAGTATGAATTGGTATGTACTCCCATCATGTAATGAAACTTCGATTGCATCAGATGTGATAGGAAGAATACCCGCACCTTTACCAGAGCACTTTTCCACTTTTGAAATAAAGCTCCTTTCAATTTTGAGAGGCCCGGGCCCGAAATCTTTATTATATGGGGCAAAATGAACATCAGTTTCAGTAATCCAAAATTTCCCATCAGCTTTTGCAACACCATTTTGAACTGTGGCTGTAATCGATTTTAGAGTGGTATCTTGCATATATATTCCTTTATAAATGGATGGACTAATCAGCTAAAACCCGCATGCGGGTAAAAAACACTTGGGCAACAATATTAAGCGAAACGCAGGGAGCCCACGTGTTACTGTCCCAGCGAGCCTGCTAGCATCTTAGTGTCGCTTGTTAGTTGTCGTAAACCCGACTTTCGCGCTAACGTTTGTACACACACCCAAACGGAGTTGAAAATGGATACCCGCATACAATTCAGAGTCGACGAAGAAACGAAACGCCTTGCTCAATTGATGGCTGAAAGCCAAGGGCGTACCTTAAGTGATGCCTGTAGAGAGCTTACTGAAGAACTAGCTGAACAGCAACGCAAAGTTATGGCTCATGACCAATGGCTTACCGAACAGGTTAATGCCGCGCTTAGCAAATTAGATAGTGGAAAAAGTGAGTTTGTTACTCATGAAGAAGCTTCCTTGGACATGGAAGCGCGAATGATGAAAATTAGGAATAGAGCCCAAAAATGATCGTTTGGGAAAAGGATTCATTGGACGATCGAGAAGTAATTTTCGAGTTTCTATACGAATTTAATCCATTGGCTGCGGAAAAAACTGACGCCATCATTGTGACTAAAGTTGAAAACTTGATACAGCAACCGTTGATGGGCGGTGAAAGAGAAGGAATTCCTGGACGGCTTTTAATTACTCCAGAAGTATCAATGGTTGTATCGTACTTTGTAAGAGATGACATAATTCACATTCTCAGGGTTCTCCACCAGAAGCAGAAATTTCCTGCAGGCAACTAACGCCTCACTCAGGGGTGTAAACATGCCGGTTATAATCCGAGCGAAGCGACAGAGCCCACGTGTTACTGTCCCAGGGAGCTTGCGACCGACTTAATGTGATTGTTATATTTCAACCATACTTTGCAATGCGCATTTGTATGCGTATACTTGGTGGTAAAATTAGTTGGAGTGATAAAATGCAAGATTTATATGACGTCCATGCCCCCAAGAAAGCGACAAATCTAAGCTTAAATAGCGACCTATTGCAAAAAGCTCGAATTTTAAAAGTTAACCTGTCTGCGACCTTAGAACAAGCACTTAGAGACAAGCTAAAAAGTATTGAAGCCGAAAAATGGAAAAAAGAAAACAAAGCTGCCATAGCTGCATACAACGAGTTTGTTGCTGAGAACGGTTGTATAGGTGATGAGTACAGGAACTTCTAATGGCGCAATTTGATGTTTACAGAAACCCAAGCAAGAAAACTAGCGAAGTTTACCCTTTTCTTGTTGATGTTCAAAACTCTGTAATTGACCAATTGGCAACAAGGCTGGTTGTACCGTTAACAACTAGTAATTCTAAAAACAGTTTTTACATGAAGAAGCTGACGCCGGAAATAGAATTCGAAAGCACAACATACTTATTTCTAGCACAACAGCTTAGTTCTATACCCGAAGACGTGCTCAAGGACCGCATTGGTTCGCTGGAGCAATCCAGAGAACTGCTGATAGATGCAATAGACTTCGCTATCACTGGAATATAACACCCACATAAGGGGCAGTAACACGTGGGCTAAAATAGGAGCGAAGCGACAGAGCCCACGTGTTACTGTCCCAGCGAAGCGCCTTAATGTGTTTGTTAACTACCCGTAGCCTTTTTAAACCACTGATTTGCCTCGGCAGAGCCATCCGGCTGAGAAGTGAGTTCGACCTTATCATAAATCCCGTCCGTAACTCTTTGGATAAACTCTGACTCTAATGAATCTATCCCATCTAAAATTCTGCGTTTTGCAGACCCTAGGAGTTTTACGAAAGTGAAGGTGGAACCAGAATCAATTACTTTAAGCTTCTTATCTAAAATAGGTATTAGTTCGTCTAATGTACTGATCGGAGTTTCTAAATATTTAGAAACTTCATTCTCGAATATATAAACAGAGAGGAGCAAATGCTCAACTATTTTTAAAGCTATCATCACAGATTCTTTTTTTGCTTTTTTTATTTCGTGAGCCGCATCATTCCCCATAAACCTGATCGCATGTAATCGTTGGGTGTCGGACTTTGAAATCATGCCCGACCTACTCATATTATTAATTCTGACTTGTAAATTTTTACCTGTTATTTCCTTGTCGTTGCATATTGCTTCAATTGTTGCTCGCAGGCCTAATCCTGCGAGAGTATAAGCCTCTCGTTGGATCGCTGTAATTGACTCTCTATAAATGTTTTCGACAATAGTTGGTAAATCGAATGAGAATTCAAGAGGGATATGATCTTTTATAAAATGTGGATAAGTCTCAACCGATATAGGGTGTTCATACTCATCTTCACTGATAGGGTAATATTGTTCATAATCATGATATTCTTCTCGAAAAGCGATAGTTTCACAACCGTTGCACTCCAATAGATAGTACTTTGTTTCATCGTGGTAAATATCTGGAGGAGTTACCTTACTAGTCTTTCCAAGAACTGTATGCTTTGTATTTTGATTACACTTCCTGCAATCGTTCCATATAATTTCAGAGCTCATATCTTTCCATGTTCAATAGGTAGTTAACACCCCGCTTAGGGGCAATAACACGTGGGCTAAAATTTGGAGCGAAGCGACTGAGCCCACGTGTTATTGTCCCAGGGAGCTTGCGACCGACTACAGCGGTTTGATACTTATTGAGCCTTCTCCCCAGCTTAGCCAATTTCTTGGCTAAGCTGGAAGGCGACCAAACCAAAACGGAGAAGACTCAATGCAAT
>NZ_JBSWXN010000010.1:0-143563 GCF_056160625.1 Alteromonas sp. ABH4_457 | reverse complement strand
AGGCAACGAATTATTTAGCACCAGAGAATGGTCTGAGAAAAAACTTGATTGGGGAATTGGTGTACGCGCTGCTGGCGAGTATACATTAAGAATCTATGGCTTAAGAAGCGCGGGTAAATATCAATTCAACGTCAAGACTATTGCCACTCCAGAAGAGCTAACCTCACCGAGTAATATCATTGGAACCAACGACACTATAGCTGGCTATATGTCGCACGGAACCTTTGCAGACTACAAAATACTCGCCAGAGGCAACACTGCCTATCGTATTATCAGCGAGCCACAACGAGATAATATGTGGTATGAATTGCAATTCCTTGACGATGCAGGCAACGAATTATTTAGCACCAGAGAATGGTCTGAGAAAAAACTTGATTGGGGAATTGGTGTACGCGCTGCTGGCGAGTATACATTAAGAGTCTATGGCTTAAGAAGCGCGGGTAAATATCAACTTAAGCTTATACAGGATAAGTAATACATAGGGTTAATATTTGCAAAAAAGGGCTGCAAAGCAGCCCTCAAAGTAACTCGATCTGTTCACTCCATTCATCAATAGCTTCTGCTGAAAAGTAGCGGCGCTTCGAAAGCCCGAACACATTCTCAAACTCGTATTCGTCTACTTCTTCAGAATTAATGAAGTTAGTAATCTGTAGTTCGAAAAGCAGAAACAATAAGCATCTCTCAACTGGCTCGAAATACTTCTTCCTGAATTCTTCAGGTAGTTGCTCCTTCAGCCCATCAGACAGAACAAATCCGTTAATGACAAATTTTTCATTTTTATGTTCGTAGATATAGTCCAGAGTTTCTGGATTGAAATACCAGCAAACACGGAATTTGTCGGGCCATTCAGTTCGTGTACTGCGTTTGAATTGATGTATAAACGTGATTTGCAGATCAGTGTTTTTTGTCTTCTTAGTCATAGTTAAGTCCTCAGTTGGTAAACCTCAGAGATAACTAGTTTCGATCTAGGAGAAATTAGCTAGTTCAGACCTGCACAGATCTCGTATACCTGAAAAACAGACATATTGGATAGCGAGTTAAAACATGGAGTCAAAAGCGAAAATCAATAGACTAACGATTACTGTATATTGTGACAATTGTGGGACGCTCTTTTTAGGAGCAATCAATGATTAGGGTAAGTCATTGAAAAATAGGATAGATTGGTCGGTGTGAGAGGATTTGAACCTCCGACCCCTGACACCCCATGACAGTGCGCTACCAAGCTGCGCCACACACCGACCGAAAGAGCCGATAAGTCTACTTATTTTTCTTCACTTTGCAACGACAAATATGCGCAGTGATGACTGAACGTCTAAATGATGAGCAAATCCCTGCCGGGACTACGGTTTTAGCCCTGTAATGTGAGGTAACACACCACGGTGATGACACTGGCGACGATGACATTCAGCACCATCCCTTCCCTCGCCATGGTTTTAATATCGAATTTTCCGCTGGCATAGGCGATAGCATTTGGTGCTGTGGCAACGGGCAGCATGAAAGCACAACTGGCACTGATTGCGGCAGGGATCATCAGCAATTTCGGATCGACGCCCACAGCGGTGCCAGCAGCAGCGAGTATGGGCATAAGCAATGTGGCAGTGGCGGTATTGGAGGTAATTTCTGTCAGGAACGTTACAAACAGGCAAATAGAAAACACCAGCAGCAATACAGGTAAGGTAGACAGGCCCGTCAGCCACTCGCCCATAAGCAGGCTTAACCCTGAGGCTTTAAATGCTTTGGCGATGCAGATACCGCCGGCAAATAACAGCAGCATACCCCAGGGAATATCGTTGGCAGTGGGCCAGTCGAGTAATTTGTCATTGTCCGGCTTGCCACTGTTCACCATAAACATGGCAACTACCCCGGCGACAGCAATTGTGCTGTCACTGACGGTGGTGATCCCCAGCCAGCCTGTCCAGAAAGGCCTGAAGATCCAGGCCATTGCCACTGTGCCGAATATCGCCAGTACCCGCTTCTCAGCCGAGGTCCAGGCACCGGGCTGCGGTAAATCAATGTTGCCGATGCTGCCCAGACCCCGTCCGAGCCACATGGCCATAGCCGGAATTGCCAGCAGCACAATGGGTACACCGGTTTTCATCCATTCAATGAAGTTATATTCACTGCCCTGCGTTTCTTCATAAACGCTCATAAAGATAATATTCGGCGGCGTGCCGATGGGCGTACCGACACCGCCAAGACTGGCCGCGTATGCAATACCAAGGATCAGCACAATACCGAAGCGGGTATGTTTGGTTGCGTTGATGATGGCCATTGCCATGGGCAGCATCATCAACACGGTAGCGGTGTTGCTGATCCACATACTCAAAACAGCTGTGGTCAGCATGAAGCCCAAAATTAGTTTCATACCGCTTCCCGTGCCGGTAAGCCGCAACATATAAATCGCGAACCGCTTATGCAGATTCGCTTTTTCCAGACCCTTCGAAAGCATAAATGCAGCCATCAGCAGTATGATGACATGGCTGCCAAGAGCTGATGCCGCTTCGGCATGGCTGATTACGCCGGCGAGCGGAAAAAGCGCAAAAGGAATGAGTGATGTAGCAGGAATAGGCAACGCTTCGGTTACCCATAATATGGCAACAAAAGCGGTGATTGCAGTTGTGGACGCAATGTCAGCGGGCTGGCCGGCGAAATGCAGACCAAAGCCTGAAAGCAACGCTACCAGCGCGGCAATGAATAGGGTGAGACTGCTTTTTATCATTACCGGGCTCCGTTTCTTTTAAGACGAAAACTGACAGAGTATTCGGGATTAAACGATTACAGGCTTATTTATCGTCATCAGATGTAATTCGGCTGGCAACGGCACCGGCCTGCCCTTTGTATTTGGCATCAGCACGGGCGTTATACGGTTTTTCTGCCGCCTGAGACAACACTTCAAAACTCAACGCGCCGATTTTCATCATCGGACGCAAAGCCAGAGGTAACTTACCACTGTTATAAAACTCAAGCACGATATTACCGGACCAGCCGGGATCAATGCGGTGCGCTGTCACATGCACCATCAGGCCGAGCCTTGCCAGTGAAGAACGTCCGTCCAGCCAGCCGACAATATTGTCCGGCAAGGTTACTGACTCATGAGTAATGGCCAGAGCCAGTTCACCTGGGTGCAGAAAGAATGCCTTGCCTTCAGGCAGCTCAATTTCATCACTCATCACAGAGTTAAGGGCTTCCTGAACTTCGGCTTTAGGTCCGCTCAGGTCGATGTAAGGTGCCTGATGGTCTTCAAAAACGCGGAATTTATTCCCCAGGCGCATATCCACCGTCACACCGCTGATTTGCTCATACCCGGGTGTAGGGTCGATTTTAATTTTGCCTTTCTGAAGATAATCGTAAATATCACGATCGCATAAACGCATAACACATGTCCTGAGGAGGGAAAGAAAACAGCGCGTATTATGCGACTTTGCTTAAAGCCGCACAACCCGCCATAACTACCGTTTTATGCAGTTATAACTTTGTCAGCCCGATGGTTTCACCGCGAATGTAACTTTCAGAGCTGCGGGAAGGTAATGTAAGCGCCATTTGCATGGACAATGCGCGGGCAGCTTCACGGTAGATTCCGGCCAGTTCACTGTCCGGTTTATCTGCCACCAGCGGTTTACCTAAATCGGCCTGCTCGCGGATAGACACATCCAGCGGCAAAGCGCCGAGCAACGGTAAATTGTAACGTTCAGCCAGCGCTTTACCGCCGTCCTGCGCAAATAAATAATCCGTGTGACCGCACGAAGAACACTGGTAATAGCTCATATTCTCAATTAAACCCGCCACCGGCACATTCACCTTGTTGAACATGGAAATGCCTTTTTGTGCATCGGCTACGGCTAAGTCCTGTGGTGTGGTGACAATGACGGCAGCGCTCAGGGGCACCTGCTGTGCCATGGTCAGCTGAATATCACCGGTACCCGGCGGCATATCCACAATCAGATAATCCAGTACCGGCCACAAAGTTTCATCCAGTAACTGTTTCAGTGCCCTGCTCGCCATAGGGCCGCGCCATACTGCCGCGTCCTCTGCCGGCACCAGGTATCCGATGGAGTTTGCCACCATGCCCCAGGCTTTCAGCGGTTGCATATGTTTGTTATCGCCGCTGACCGGATGATCCTGCGGATTGCCCAGCATAATGGGCACGGATGGGCCGTAAATATCCGCATCCAGAATGCCCACTCTGGCGCCTTCCTGCATCAGCGCAAATGCCAGATTCAGACTGGTGGTTGATTTACCCACACCACCCTTGCCGGATGCGACCGCAACCACGTTACGGATATTTGTCACCGGCGCAATAGCGGTTTCAGCGCCGCGAACCTGCTGGGAAATGGCTAGCTCCACCAGCGGAAAACCGGCTTGAGTTAATGCTTTTGTAATGGTTTCTCTGATAACGGCATGTTGAGTGAGCGCACAGAATGGCAGTGTGACCGACAAACAGCCGTTGTCTACCTCACACCACGGTTGGGTTTGCTCTGTGCTTAAGGCATAATAATCAGCCAGACTCTGTGCGGCGGTTTGCGCCAGCTTGTCACCCTTTCGGGAAAAGAACATAATTCACCTTTAAAATGCGCGGTCGCGCTATTTACGTAATGCAAAAGCAGCGCGATTCCGCTAGTATTTGCAGCCATTTTTCAACGCTTGAGAACAGAAACATAATACTATGTCTGAAAACACGTCGACTTCTGTTGCCGGAAACAATGCGAAACGCCGTATTCTGGTAACCAGTGCACTGCCGTATGCTAACGGCTCTATCCACCTCGGGCACTTACTTGAGCATATCCAGACCGATATCTGGACCCGTTTCCAGCGTCTTCGCGGCAACGAATGCTACAGTGTTTGCGCCGACGATGCTCACGGCACACCTGTTATGCTGAAAGCACAGGAGCTGGGTATTACGCCGGAAGAAATGGTCGCCCGTACCCGTGCAGAGCACCATCAGGATCTGCAGGACTTCTACGTTGATTACGACAACTATTATGTGACTCACTCGCCGGAAAACAAGGCGTTGTGTGAAACCATTTATAACCGTCTTGATGAAGCAGGCTACATCAGCAAGCGTACCATCAATCAGTTGTATGACCCGCAAAAAGAAATGTTCCTGCCGGACCGTTTTGTAAAAGGCACTTGCCCGAGCTGTAATGCGGAAGATCAAAACGGCGACAGCTGTGATGTTTGCGGCGCAACATACAGCCCGACAGAAGTGAAAAACCCGCGCAGTGTAGTTTCCGGCGCGACGCCAATACTGAAGGAATCTGAGCACTTCTTCTTTGACCTGCCGCAATTTGAAGGCATGCTTAAAGAGTGGATCCGCTCCGGTGCGATTCAGGCTGAAATGGCGAATAAGCTTCAGGAATGGTTTGAAGACGGCCTGCAGCAGTGGGATATCAGCCGCGATGCACCTTATTTCGGTTTTGAAATTCCTGGCGCGCCGAACAAATTCTTTTACGTGTGGGTAGATGCGCCGGTTGGTTACATGGCCAGCTTCCAAAATTTCTGTGATCAGAATGACGTTAACTTTGACGATTTCTGGAACAAAGACACCGGCACAGAGCTGTATCACTTCATCGGTAAAGACATTACGTATTTCCACTGCCTGTTCTGGCCTGCCATGCTGGAAGGTGCCGGTTTCCGTAAACCTACCGGTGTGAATATTCACGGATTCGTGACAGTAAACGGCGCGAAAATGTCCAAGTCCCGCGGTACATTCATTAAAGGCCGTACCTATCTTGACCATCTGAACCCGGAATACCTGCGTTATTACTTCGCGTCCAAGCTGGGTGACGGTGTAACGGATATCGACCTGAATTTTGCTGATTTTGCCCAGAAAGTGAATTCAGATCTGGTGGGTAAAGTGGTCAATATCGCCAGCCGTTGTGCCAGCTTCATCACCAAACGTTTTGACGGCAAACTGTCAGATACGGTACTGGATAAAGAGCTGATGGCAGAATTCCATGCCGCATCAGAGAGTATCGCCACGCACTTTGAAAACCGTAAGTATCATCAGGCGGTACGTGAAATAATGGCGCTGGCTGACAAAGCGAACCAGTTCATTGATGCGAACGCGCCGTGGGTCACCATTAAAGACGAAAGCAAACAGCAGTTTACCCATGATGTGTGCTCACTGGGTATTAACATGTTCCGTATTCTGGTGGCTTACCTGAAGCCGGTATTGCCAGTGCTGGCAGAGAAAGCGGAAGCTTTCCTGAACGATACGCTGACCTGGGAAAGTACTCAAACTGTTCTGACCGGTCATGAAATCAATAAATTTAAAGCCATGATGCAACGCATCGAAATGGATAAGATTGACGCAATGGTAGAAGACTCAAAAGAAAGCCTGGCTGCAGCAAATGCACCGAAGTTAGATCCTGAAAGCCCGCTGGCGAAAGATCCCATAAGTGAAGAAATTACGTTTGATGATTTCGCGAAAGTGGATTTCCGCATTGCCCGCATCGCTAATGCCGAGCATGTGGAAAAAGCTGACAAACTGTTGCGCTTAGAGCTGGATTTAGGCGGCGAAACCCGTCAGGTATTTGCCGGTATCAAGTCAGCCTATGCCCCTGAAGACTTAATTGGCAAACACACCGTGATGGTTGCCAACCTGGCTCCGCGCAAGATGCGTTTCGGTATGTCTGAAGGCATGGTACTGGCGGCAGGTCCGGGTGGTAAGGACTTGTATATCCTTGAGCCACACGAAGGTGCCAAACCGGGTATGCGCGTCAAATAATGCGCTGCGCTATGGTCAACTGAAAAGGTGACGTCGACAGTAAACGAAAAACGGTGTTCAGATGAGCACCGTTTTTTTATGAATAAAATTCACAGGTCATTGCTTTTCAAAAAGGTATACAGCAAAGGCAGCGGATAATATGCTTTGTGCAAACCCCTTCTGCCTCAGTCACAATGATTTTTGTAAAACCACGGGCCGGGATTTCAGTCAACGTACTGGCCGGCGCAGCATGTCTTCTCACATTTCTTTTAAGCGGCTGCAGTACAGTGCCGTCCTCTCCCGCCACTTCCGTTGATGCCGGACTAAAAGTTTCAGCTCCGGCATTTGAAGTGATCCCGCTGGGTACGGCAGGCGGACTGGATGAAAGCAACTTATCGTCCTATCTGATATCGCGCGGTTACAGCCACCGTTATATCGCGTTCGATGCCGGTTCGGTAATGACCGGCCTGAAAGTGGCTGCGGCAAACGGTGCTTTTGCGACTTTGCCTGTACAAACGGATTTAACTGTTGAGGGAAATGTGCTCACCCGTCATATCACCGGTTATGCACTTTCCCATGCTCACCTCGACCACGTAGCCGGCCTGGTGATTAACGCAACGGATGATACGCCGAAACCGGTTTATGCCATGCCCTCCACTATTAAAACGCTGAAAGAAAATGTATTTAACTGGGCGCTGTGGCCGAACTTTGCCAATGAGGGAAGCGGCTACAAACTGAACCGCTACCGTTATACCTACATGCAGGCCGGTGAAGCGCAAACACTGGGTGACACAGGCTGCTCGCTTACCGCCTATCCGCTGTCCCATGCCGGTGCTGACAAGTCTTCAGCGTTTTTATACCAGTGTGATGACAATGCTGTGCTCTATCTGGGAGATACCGGGCCTGATGCAGTGGAAGGTACCGGCCATTTAGCCGGCTTGTGGAAAACCGTCGCACCACTGATAAAAAGCGGCCGGTTAAAAGGCGTGTTTATTGAAGCGTCCTATCCTTCAGACAGAGCGGACAACGCGCTGTTCGGTCATTTAACACCGGCATGGCTGATGCGGGAACTGGACACACTGGCAGCACTTACCGACAGTGAAAATCCGGCAAGCGCATTGCGGGGATTAAAGGTCATTATCACCCACATAAAGCCGTCTCTGAACAAACAGGAAAACACCCTGTTGAAAATAAAATCCGAACTGGAAGCGCTTAATTCGCATGGTCTAACGCCGATTTTTCCACAGCAGGGAGAACCCTTCTACCTCTGACAACTGCCGGTCAGCCCCGGCTTCCGTCGCGGCCTGCAGGGGTTGCATTCTGCACCCGCATACTGGCACCCACGGCGGAGAACCGGGGCTTGAGTTTCCACGCGGGCTTGATGGTGGTCATCGGGATCACCCGTTTACGGGCAAGGATCACATACACCGAGCTGCACCAGGGAAAATAGCGGGTAATGCGGTTATGCCAGCTGGCAGGTAAAGAAAACTGCTTTTTAATAAACAGCATGGAAAACAGAATATGGCGGGTTTCAATAATTTCGTAGCCCAGTAACTGTAACCAGTCTTTTACCCGGCTTGACGAGAAGAAACGTGCATCATGCAGCAGGTTACCCCGTTTCAGTGGCAGATATTTGCCGATGCCGGTGAGGCTGTAAGGGTTAAAACCGCTCAGAATAATGTAACCGTCCTGCGTGATACAGCGGTCAACTTCCCGTAATAACTGATGAGGATCCTGACAAAAGTCCAGTTCGTTGGCCAGCAGAAACCCGTCGATGCTGTTCTCAACGTAAGGCAGTTCGGTAGACAGACTCAGCACAGATGTCGCGTCGATCTGAACGGGTGTCTGACGGATTTGGTGTTTGACGTTGCACTTGCTTAACGCAATTTCACTGCTGAGTGTTCCCAGCTTTACCAGATGATAGCCGAAGATACGGCCAGAAAAGCTGTTACTGACAGTCTGCACAGCATCTTTAATTACCTCACCTGCCGGTAGCTGAGCCCAGGATTCAGGGTAACCGGGCGGTTTAGAACGGTATGCCAGTCTCATTAATATTCAGGCTGATCCAATTAGTTGCGACACTGCTATCTAATTTCTATAGTATCGCATTAATACTGATAAACAAGCAGGATTCCCCATGAACAGGATGTCTGACGCCCTTCCCGACGGTGTACAAATCAGCGCTATTCCCGCCTTTACTGACAATTATATCTGGTGTTTGCACAATCAAACCCATGCAGTGGTTGTGGATCCGGGCGATGCAGAACCTGTACTGGCATTTTGTAAGCAGAACGGACTCAGTCTGGAAGCCGTGTTGATCACCCATCACCACCGCGACCATACTGGCGGCATCGCCAGACTGGCCTCCGCCAATCCTTCATTACCGGTTATCGGCCCGGCTGGCGGACATATTCGCGGCATTACCCGCTCTGTGGATGAAGGTGATGATATTCATCTGAATGTGGTGAACTGTGCGTTTACGGTCATGGAGCTGCCAGGCCATACCCTCGATCATATTGCATTTTATGGTCACGGACTGGTGTTATGCGGAGACACATTATTCTCCGGTGGCTGCGGACGTCTGTTCGAAGGCTCACCGGCGCAAATGCACCATTCACTGAACAAACTGAAACGCTTGCCCAATAACACCCGTGTGTTCTGTACCCATGAATACACACAGGCCAACATGCAGTTTGCCCTCGCTGTAGAGCCTGACAACGAAGAATTACAGCAACATGCGAACCTCGTAGAAAAGTTGCGGTCTGAAGACAACATTACCCTGCCCTCCAGCATGCAAAAAGAAAAGGCCATCAACCCCTTTCTGCGCAGTCACAAAGCTTCTGTGGCAGCCGCTGCATCACAGTGGCAGGGAGAAGAATTAGATGACGATACTGCGGTATTTGCTGCGCTGCGGCGCTGGAAAGATGAGTTTTGATGCAATTGACGGCAACAATCGTTACACTATCACGTTCGAAGTTTATTTGCGGGGCACTTAATTAATGAAATCAGCACTGGGCCTGATTGCCAGTATCGCGCTTGCTGGCATGCTGAGTGGTTGTGAAACCACCGGTGAGAATGACATTGCCAGTGAGCAACCGCCTGAGTATACCGAACCTCAGGACTCAGACACCTGTGAAGTAGGCCAGACGACCATTGACGACGAGCAGGACTGTCAAATCGCCAAAGAAGGTGTCATTGAAGTTGTGCACCCTGTTGAAGATGTGGACGAGGCGCTGGATGAAGCGGTTGAACCGGAAGAACCTGAAGACGTTGTCATTGATGATGTGTGGACCCGCGCGGCTGCACAAATGGCCTTTGAGATCCCCGACGACAAGCGGGTAACCAGCCAGCGTAACTGGTATCTGAAACACCCTGAGTACATGGCCCGTGTAGTTAACCGTGCACGTCCATTCCTGTACTACATCACTGAAGAAATTGAAAAGCGGGATATGCCGCTGGAAATCGCACTGCTTCCTGTCGTGGAAAGTGCTTTTGACCCCTTCGCATACAGCCATGGCCGCGCTGCCGGTATGTGGCAGTTTATTCCGGGCACAGCGAAACGTTTCGGGATCCGCCAGACCTGGTGGTACGACGGCCGCCGGGATGTGGTGGCATCCACACAGGGCGCGCTGGATTACCTTACCTACCTGAATAACATGTTCGACGGCAACTGGTTACATGCCCTTGCGGCGTATAACAGCGGTGAAGGCCGCGTACTCAGAGCCATCAAACAAAACCGTAAAGCCGGTAAACCTACAGATTTCTGGTCGCTGGATTTACCCCGCGAGACACGCGCCTACGTACCGAAACTTCTCGCTCTTGCTGACATTCTTAAAAACAAAGAGCACTACGGCTTTGCCTGGCCTGCTGTTGATAATGTTGAAGTGGTAAAATTGGTGGATATCGGCTCACAGGTAGATTTGGCGTTTGCTGCCGATCTTGCAGACATGGAACTGGAAGACTTGCATGCCCTGAATCCCGGCTTTAACCGCTGGGCAACCGATCCTGATGGCCCTCATCAGTTGTTGCTTCCGGTAGAGAAAGCAGAACAATTTACTACAGAACTGGCGTCCGTTGACCGTCATGACCGTCTGAACTGGGTGCGTCATAAAGTGAAAAGCGGAGACAGCCTGCTACGCCTGGCAAAGAAGTATCATACGACAGCTGACATCATCAGAAGGGTCAACAGTCTGTCGGGGAACATGATCCGCGCCGGTGACTATGTCATGGTGCCGGTTGCTTTAAAAGAACTGGATTCTTATTCTTTGTCACAGGATCAGCGTCTGGCTTCGTTACAGAATAAGCCTCGCTCATCGGTGAAAGTGACACATAAAGTCACCTCCGGCGATACGCTGTGGGATTTAGCCGTTAAATACAAAGTCAGCACCCGTGACCTGGCGAAGTGGAATGGCATGGCGCCGGCAGATCCGCTGATGCCCGGTAAAACCCTGGTGATCTGGCAAGGTGGCGATGCGCCGGAGAAGTCCTCCGCTTCCATCATCCGCTCTCTGACTTACACAGTTAAACCGGGAGACAGTCTTTCCCGTATAGCCAGTAAGTTCAATGTTAAAATCTCAGACATCACCAACTGGAATAATTTGAGCAAAAACCGCTATTTGCAACCTGGTCAGAAACTCAAATTACACGTGGATGTAACGAGACTAAAAAATGTAGGATAAGCCACCATGCTGAGAATTAACTGGGACAACTTACGGAAAAGTCATGAAACGCCCTGGTTAATTCTTGATTTGGTTATGCTGGGTTTATTGCTGGTAAACCTGGCCTGGCTGCTCTTCGATGCTCTCTACGGCACTGCCGTCATCCACCAGCAACTGGAAATTCTGCTGCCGGGATTTACCGGCACCTACGATCCCATCCATAAAAATTTCATTCTTGTCGATCTGGTATTCATTGGTATTTTCTTTGTTGAGTTTTGCTTTCGCTGGGTTGTGTCAGTGGTAAGGAAAGAGCATCTGCGCTGGTATTTTTTCCCCTTTCTGCACTGGTACGATATCGTCGGCCTCATTCCTCTCGGGGCAACCCGCATTTTCCGTTTCCTGCGTATCTTTTCGATTTTGCACCGGCTGCATAAATTCGACATCATCGACTTAAACCGCACCGCTATTTTTCGTTTCTTCCGCTTTTATTACGATGTTTTTGTGGAAGAGCTGTCTGACCGCATTGTCGTTAAAGTGCTCAGCGATGCACAAAAAGACATTTCTGCAGGGTCACCACTGGTTGACGATATCACCCGTCAGGTGCTCGCCCCCCGCCGCCCTGTTCTGACTGAATGGGTTGCCGGTGTGCTGAATCATTTCGGTCAGTCCATCAGTGACGGCCATTATGGTGAAGCGATCCGCGAACACGTCAGACGGTCGGTAGGCAAAGCGGTGAAAAGTAACGAGCAGGTATCGACTCTGCACTATATTCCGGTGGTGGGAAAAACCATTGAAAGCACACTGGAGTCGGCTGTTACAGACATCGTGACCACATCCATTATTAACTTACTTTCTGACATCGACGCCCACAAGATTGATCATTTTGTAGAAGCCGGTTTACACGATTACACACCGGTCACAGATGATTTGGATAAAGAGGTGCTGGGAGTGATTAACGAGTGTCTGGAGTTGGTGAAAGCCCATGTGGCTCAGCAGCGCTGGAAAACCGAACTGGCTGAAAAGAACCGGCCGGTGCCTGATGCCGGCATTGAAAATCAAACAAAAGGCCCGTTGGAATAATCCGACGGGCCCTTTCATTCAGCGCATATTGCAAGGTGCTGTAGCTTGTCAGCCTTTCCGCCAGGTCGTTCCGGCCGGCCCGTCTTCAAGGATAACATTCATTGCGGCTAATGCATCACGGGCAGCGTCAGCAGCAGGCCAGTCTTTCGCAGCACGGGCATCGTTACGTTGCTTGATAAGTGCTTCAATTTCGGCGCTCTCATCATCATTGCTGCCGCCCTGTAACCAGGTTTCCGGCGCGGTTTGCAAAATACCTAAAATCGCTCCAAGTCCTTTCAGTACCGCAGCCAGCTTGCCGGCTTCTTCCGCACCGGCTTTTTGCTTATTGAGATCGCGGGCCAGGTCAAACAGGACAGACATCGCTTCAGGCACATTCAAATCGTCGTTCATTGCCGTTTCAAAGCGCTCAAGGTAACCGCCGTAAGACAAATCAGTGGCAGAGTTTATATCCACACCGCGAAGAGCCGTGTACAAACGTTCCAGCGCTGATTTTGCCTGAGTGATATTGTCCTGCGAGTAGCTCAGCTGACTGCGGTAATGGGCCGACATCAGGAAGAAACGCAGGGATTCTGCATCGTGTTCCTGCAATACATCACGCAGGGTAAAGAAGTTCCCCAGCGACTTGGACATCTTCTCGTTATCTACCTGCACCATACCGGTATGCATCCATGTGTTTACATACGGCGTATCAAAGGCGCAGCAGGATTGAGCCACTTCATTTTCATGGTGAGGGAAGGTTAAGTCAGAGCCGCCGCCATGAATATCAAAGTGTGCACCCAGGTGCTTGTGATTCATGGCAGAACATTCAATGTGCCAGCCGGGACGGCCGTCGCCCCAGGGCGAAGTCCAGAAAGGCTCTCCGGCTTTGGCTTTTTTCCACAGCACAAAATCCAGCGGATCATCTTTACCCGCCGCCACTTCAACGCGGGCACCGGCCTGTAACTGTTCCAGGTTTTGCTTGCTCAGTTTGCCGTAGTCACCAAACTTACTGACATCAAACAGCACATCACCGCTTTCTGCTACATAAGCAAAGCCTTTATCCAGCAGTTTTTCAATGATATCCACAATTTCAGCCATATGCGTGGTTACACGGGGCTCGATATCCGGCTCAAGTAAATTAATGGCAGCGAAATCTTCGTGCATCATGGCGATGGTACGGGCAGTCAGTTCACCGGTGGTTTCGCCATTTTCATTCGCTCTGGCAATAATCTTGTCATCTACGTCAGTAATGTTACGCACGTAGTTCACATCAAATCCAAGATGGCGCAGATAACGCACCAGCACATCAAAGCTTAAATAGGTACGGGCATGCCCCATGTGGCTGAGGTCGTACACCGTGATACCACACACATATAAACCCACGCATCCTTCTTTCAGCGGTACAAAAGGGGCTTTTTCCCGGGTCAGTGTGTTGTAAAGGTGTAGCATGGTTGTCCTCGTTTTTTAGCTCAGGATTCAAATTCGGGGCGAAAGTGTAGCACTACCCGTTGCGGTCGCACAGGTTTTGCCGCCTTTTAACAGTGATTAATTTAACTCACGGAGGAAATCAGCTACCATTACCCCACTTTAACCGCCGGGACACAAGATAAGGGGCGAATTCATGGTTACGTTAAAAACAAATTACGGTGACATCACACTGGAGCTTTTTGCAGATAAGGCACCGGCAACCGTTGAAAACTTCTTAAACTACGTAAAAGAAGGCTTTTACGACAACACGATTTTCCACCGTGTTATCGACGGTTTCATGATCCAGGGCGGTGGTTTCACACCGGATATGGATCAGAAATCGACCAACGCACCTATTGCCAATGAAGCGAACAACGGTGTTGCCAATGAAAAAGGCACTATCGCCATGGCACGTACAAATGATCCGCACTCAGCAACAGCGCAGTTCTTCATTAACGTGAACAACAACGACTTCCTGAACTTCTCCAGCGAATCAGTAAACGGCTGGGGCTACTGTGCATTCGGTAAAGTGTCTGAAGGCATGGACGTGGTTGAGAAAATCAAAGCTGTGAAAACCGGCACCAGCGGCTTCCACCAGGACGTACCTGCAGAGCCCGTTGTTATTGAAAAAGCGGTTATTGGTGAGTAATCCGGCAATACCTTTGTTCAGAGACAGTTCCTGCTGTCTCTGATCCCTCTTCCCCATTTGTCACACTTAGCTGCATGCCATTTACTTACTTCATTGCCGATATCCACCTGAGCGAAGACCGTCCTGACATTACTCAGTGTCTGATGACTTTTTTAGAAAACGAAGCGCCACAGGCGGATGCACTGTACGTGCTGGGTGATTTGTTTGAAGTGTGGATTGGTGATGACAACAAAACGCCCTTCAATGACGCGATTGCTGCCGCATTTAAACAGGTCAGTAAAACCACACCGGTATTTTTCATTCACGGCAACCGTGACTTTGCAATCCGTCAGGAATGGGCAACCCAGGCCGGTATGACATTACTGCCCGAACAGGCTGTCATTGATTTATACGGCACCCCTACCCTCATCAGCCACGGTGATGAGCTATGTACAAAGGACATTGCCTACCAGAAATTCCGTAAGAAAAGCCGCAGTTGGTGGTGGCCACGGCTTATGCTGGCATTGCCACTTTCATACCGCCGTAAGGTCGCCGAGAACGGACGTAAGCAGAGCAAGTTAAACCAGCAGGGCCTGAAACCTGAAATCATGGATGTAACACCGGAAGAGGTGGTGAAAGCCATGGAGCATTTCAACGTACAGCGAATGATCCACGGCCACACCCACCGCCCCGCCATCCACGCCTTGAAAGCCAACGGCAAACCCGCTACCCGTATTGTGCTGGGCGACTGGTACGATCAAGGCTCGGTTTTAAAAATCAGTGAAACGGAAGTTGCGTTGCAGCAGCGGGATTTTTTGATGTCCGGGCGGGAATGAGTGAATTCCTGTAATCAGCAGACAGAAATGGAATTGGCGGTTAAAGACTTAACTAGCTTAAGCTTGCTCTGACATCTGCAATAGTGATGAAGAGTTTGTTTTCAGTATCCTGAAATACCTGAAATCCATAGCGCTCATAGAATAGTTTTGCACTGTCTTTGGCGTGAACGATAACAACAGGGAATGCAACGCTATCACTTGCAGCTAATAGCTTTCGAAGCGCGTCGACCAGCAACCACTCGCCGAAGCCTTTTCCTTTATATCGGTCATCAACTGCAAGGCGGGCGATAAGGCCGCCAGAGGTCGACGATTGATGCCTTTTTTGTAATTTATCTGGTAATGCCTTTAAGTCAATTGGTGTCATTGTTAGCGTGTAGAAGCCGATGATATGTGAGTTGTCGTTATCATCTTCCAAAACAAAAGTTCTGGTATTGTCTTTCCTGGCTTGCTGACTAGCCATTACTTTTAAGTAATTATTGAGAGCTTCAATACCACAGTTGAACCGGTTTCTATCGTGTTTAGCTTTATCCAGAAGTACCGTATTCATTACTGAGTTTTGTTCCCGTACCGGTCCGAGGCTGCTTTCAGTTTTGAGTTTAGTACTGCAGGACGGTCTAAAGCTTCCATTAGCAACATTGCATCAGATTGGCTCAATTTTAAAGCTTGCTCACGTTCAATGATTTGTTTAGCTTTTTCAATTGCAGCACTTAAGACAAATGAATTAATACTGGACATGCCAGCAATCGCTGCAGCTTTATTCAGTAAATCTTGTGTATCGACATCGACTCTGGCTGTGATGCGAGGCAAGGTAGTAGTCATAATGTTGTCTCCTGTTGTGTCAAAATGACACATGTCTATTATGGGCGTAAATTGTGCGGTAAGCAATTACTGTGTCAGTTTGGCACACAAAAACACAAGCATTTAAGGTCTCAAGAATCTGAAATTTAAAAGTAATATTCCCACCCTTTACGCGATGGAGTAATTGTCATCGCCGCTTTTCCCTGCTTGACCTGACTGCGGATATATACAAAGCTAACAATATGGAGAATCAAAAGAATTTTGATTGTGGGGAAGCGCGCTGGTTTCATTGAGTTTGTGAAAAATCACTGGGAGTTTCTGGCGGTGGGCAGTCTGATTGCCATTTACCTTTTACACGGTCAGTACCTGCAGGCTGTCGCCTCTACGATTATCTCCCAGCCTAGGAAAAGCAACTTTTTGTTTGTTGATTACTATGAACTGGATAGATCCAGTGACATTAAATATCGTTTTGTGCCCTTAAAAGTCATTGCAACAGATGAGCAAAACATTACGGTAGCGGTAGGAAATATTGGTTTCAGTGAACCCGTATCGCCTGAAACTCACATCAAATTTGATAAACCACTCCTGCTTAGAAACTACTACCGGAAAAATCATCTTCGGTTCAGTCGCAAAGAACTGAGTTCCATGTACGAGAACGGGATTATTTACGACGCCCGCCGCCCTCAAAACATCTACATCAGCGGCTGGATCGTGGTTAAATTAAGCGAAGTGTACACAGACTGAAAATAAGCAGGTAAATGCTCAAGACCAGTCGTTTATTTACTGCGCCCTCTCAAAACATCAGCCAAAACAACATGTTATGTTATAACATTTTTCATAAAACCGACATCAATCCGACATAAATCATTCATCTCAGATTAACCTGTTCGTCATACAGGCCGCCTACTCTGTTTCACCGTCCGGTCGGGGAACCGATACTTTCAGGGAAGAGAGGTTACACACATCACCTGCCTGCTTCCCGCTCCCTGCCGCAGACACACGGCTGCTTCTGTCTACAGCGCCGGTAATCAAAAACATAATTAGGAATGTCATAATGAAATTTAACTGGAAAGCTTCTGTCAGCGCTCTGGCTCTGGCGGTTTCAACTGGTTTGCAGGCGGATGTGCTCCCTGCTTATCAGTCTGAAAGTGCCTGGTTCACCGACGCACAAACCAAACTCACTGAGAAACTGGAAACCACCAATAATTTTAAAGCCAAAAACGTGATCCTGTTTGTGGGTGACGGTATGGGTATTTCAACGCTGACGGCGTCACGTATCCGTAAAGGCCAGCTGGCGGGCAACCCCGGTGAAGAAGGTTACTTAGCGTGGGAAAGCTTTCCCGGTACTGCACTGGTAAAAACCTATAACGTAGATGCCCAGACTCCGGATTCAGCGGGTACGATGACAGCCATGATGTCAGGACTGAAAACTGACGTGGGTGTAATCGGTGTAGATGAAGACATCGAACGTGGCGAATGTTCAACAGTTGCCGGCAATGAAGTGATTACCGCACTGGAACTGGCTGAAATTAAAGGACTGTCTACCGGTGTGGTATCAACTGCCCGCCTGACTCACGCCACGCCGGCAGCCACTTATGCCAAATCAGCAGACCGCAACTGGGAAGACGTATCTGATATGCCGGAAGCGGCCGTCACAGCCGGTTGTGCTGACATTGCCGACCAGCTGGTACATTTTGAAGATTATCTGGAAAGCCGTTACACCGGTATAGACGTTGACGGTATTGATGTTGCCATGGGCGGCGGCCGCCGTCACTTCCTGCCGAATGATGCTGCTTTTAACAGTAATGACGCAGTAAGTGAAACAGAAGGCGACCGTACTGACAGCCGTGATTTGACTGCTGAGTGGCAGGAAATGTACAGCGATGGTGTTTACGTAACCGATCAGGCCGGATTCGATGCGGTGGATGCCGCTTCCACGACCCGTCTGTTTGGTCTGTTCAACGAATCTCACATGCAGTACGAGGCAGACCGCGCCAACGATGTTGCCGGTGAGCCTTCCATTGCAGAGATGACTTCTAAAGCAATCGACATTCTCGATAACAACGACAAAGGCTTCTTCCTGATGGTGGAATCAGGTCGTATCGACCACGCTCACCATGCAGGTAATGCCTCCGGTGCACTGTCTGAAACACTGGCGTTTGAGCAGGCTATCGAAGCTGCGGTAGCGAATACCGATCCTTCAGAAACACTGATTCTGGTCACGGCTGACCACGGCCACGTGTTTACTATTGCCGGCTATCCTAAGCGCGGTAACCCGATCCTGGGCAAAGTGGTTAACGTAGGTGCTGATGAAGCGGCTACTGCTGCTGACGGCATGCCTTATACCACTGTGGGCTATATGAATGGTTTCGGCTTTAACGATTTAGGTACAGAAACCGATTCTGACGCTATCTACAGCGAAGAAATCAATGCTGGCCGTCTGGATATTACCAGCGTGGATACCACTGCTGCAGGGTACCACCAGGAAGCGCTTATCCCGCTGTCTTCAGAAACTCACTCCGGTGAAGACATTGCCCTGCACGGCACAGGCCCAGGCAGCCAGTTAATTCAGGGTGTCATTGAGCAAAGCGTTGTATTCCACCTGATTAACCAGTCTCTCGGACTGATTGAAGAATAAGAAGAGGACATCATGAAAGTATTTAAATATAGCCTTTTAGCCATGGCCATGGCCGGCCTGACCGCTTGTTCTCTTGACGGTGATGATGGCGCTGACGGTACTGACGGCAGTAACGGATTAAACAGCCTGACGGTACAAACTGAACTGGCCACCGGCGATGCAAACTGCCCGAACAGTGGCGTACGTTTTGATTCAGGCCTGGATGCTGACGGAGACGGCGCGTTAAGCGACAGCGAAATTTCTGAAACCAGTTATGTGTGTGTACCGGCTAATGCAGAAGTGGCAACCAGTGAGTTGCTGACCAGCCTGAACAACGAATATTTTGTTGCCGGTCAGGCGGAAGTTGAGGCGGCCAAAACCACCTGGCTGAATGCCACCGGCACAACCTCTGTGGACGGCGTTCAGACTATTACCAGCAATACTACAGTGACCAAACATGCTTCTGTGGAAGCGGCTGTTGCATCGCTGAAAGGTAAAGCGAAAAACGTTATCCTGTTCGTCGGTGACGGTATGGGCGTGTCTACTGTAACGGCAGCCCGTATCATGGAAGGCCAGATGAACGGTGACAACGGTGAAGAGAACCAGTTGAGTTTCGACCGCTTCCCTTTCGCCGGTTTATCTAAAACCTATAACGTTGATGCACAAACGCCAGACTCAGCGGGCACCATGACCGCAATGATGAGCGGCGTGAAAACCGATGTTGGCGTAATTGGTGTAAACGAAAATATTGTTCGCGGTGACTGCAGCACCGTTGCCGGTAATGAGCTGGTAACGGCGCTGGAACTGGCGGAACTGGCCGGTAAATCTACCGGTATCGTGTCTACTGCACGTATCACTCACGCTACACCTGCAGCGACTTACGCCAAATCAGCTGACCGTAACTGGGAAGACGATGGCGACATGCCTGCTGAGGCCATTACTGCCGGTTGTACCGACATTGCTGCGCAGCTGGTTGGTTTTGAAGCAGCTACAGAAGCACGTTTCGGTGCTGACATTGACGGTATCGAAGTCGTTATGGGCGGCGGCCGCCGCTCATTCCTGCCTAAAGATGCTGCGTTTAACAGCCCTGACGCTGTCAGCGCTGTTGAAGGTGACCGTACAGACGGACGTGATCTGACCGCAGAATGGTCTGCGCAATATCCCAATGGTGTTTACCTGTACGACCAGGCCGGTTTTGACGGACTCGACACAGAAACCACTGAGCGTGTTTTCGGCCTGTTCAATGAATCGCACATGCAATACGACGCAGACCGCGCTAACGATGTAGCCGGTGAACCGTCAATCAGTGAAATGACAGAAGCAGCTATTAAGATTCTGGATAACAACGATGACGGCTTTTTCCTGATGGTGGAATCCGGTCGTATTGACCATGCCCACCACGCCGGTAACGCCTACGGTGCACTGACCGATACAATTGCCCTTGCTGATGCGGTAGCTGTAGCTGATGAGTTAACGGATGATGAAGATACATTAATCATCGTCACAGCCGACCACGGCCACGTATTTACCATAGCCGGTTATCCGAAACGGGGTAATCCGATTTTGGGCAAAGTGGTTAACGTAGGCGCAGACGAAGCAGCAACTGCAGCTGACGGTATGCCATACACCACGGTTGGTTACATGAACGGTAACGGCTTCCGTGACCTGGGTACCGAAACCGATGCAGACGAAATCTACAACTATGATGTCAACGCCGGCCGTCAGGATCTGGCAGATGTTGATACCACTGCTGCCGGTTTCCACCAGGAGTCTTTAATCCCGCTTTCATCTGAAACTCACTCAGGTGAAGACGTTGGCATTTATGCAAAAGGCCCTGGCGCATTCCTCGTCAACAGCACTAACGAGCAAAGCGTTATCTTCCATGTGATGGATTTTGCCGGAAGTCTGATTGATGACGCAGAAGCGGCTATCGAGTAACAATAAGCTCTGAATACAGGGACGTCCGTCTGGTCGTCCCTTTTTTGCTGGTAATAAATAATGAAACAATCTCACACTCTTCTCTGCGGACTGCTCTTATCCGCATCCACTCTGTTTACTTCAGCGGTAACTGCCGCAACGTCTGAAGAACCGGTTCAGTGTGATGCTGAAAAGAACTGGGTGAAAGCAGACTATACCCTTACTGAGACGACCAACGACAATGTTCGAAGCCGTTCACTGACCTTATGGCGAAAACCTGATGTGGTAGCACACCAGTATCCTGCCAGCGACATCACGCAGGTTTGGGAACATGTGCATGAACGGGTAAAACAAACGCGCTTTTTTGATGCTCACAAACGGGGCATTGAATATCAGCCCGGCGAAAATATTCATGGCCGCGTTGATAACGACTGGGAATACCGCAATCAGTTGGTTAAGCAGGCCTTTATCGACGGGCTGGAGAAACAGGATTCACAGGGGTCAGGCTGCGATATCCGTACCCGTTATACTGCCGGCAGTGAAAACGGGCACATCGAGCTAATATGGGCAGACAACCTGCAATTAATTGTCTCGTTCACTGTGACTAAAGGCGAACAGAAAATGCACTGGCAACAGCAATCGCTGTCTCATGAACAGGCAGGCATCAACGCATTTTTTGCAAGTCGCTACGGATATCAGACAACTGATTATGCCGATATTGGCGATGATCATACCGATCCGTTTCTCACCAACATGGTACACCAGGGCTTTATAGAAGCCGGTGCCAGTGGTTTTTACAATGCCAGCGGTGAAGCCCTTGAGGGATCTCACCTGCACTAAAGATCGTTGTAAACTCCTCGCAATTTGATAAGAATGTGTTATAAAAATAGCAATCAGGATTCATCAAGGATGGTGAAAAAATGTCCACATTCTTCTTTCATGATGCCAACTTTCTGTTCAGTGCAGCAGTTGGCATTGTCATCTTACTGTTCATTATTGAATTACTCGGCATGGCGCTGGGGATCAGTTTACTAGGCATTTTCGACGATATGCCTGAACCCGACCTTGGCGGTGGTGAGTCTGTGTCAGGACTGGCCGCCCTTACCAACTGGCTGTCGCTGGACAAATTACCGGTGATGATCTGGTTCATTCTGCTCCTTACCCTGTTCGGACTCACCGGCTACATACTGAATCTGTCTTACGCCAGCTTTCTGGGTGGACGCTTCTTACCGCCGGCAGCTGGTATTCCAATCGCTATTTTCGTTTCCCTGCCCCTCACCGGCCGGCTTGGCAGCGCACTGGCAGGTCTGTTACCAAAAAATGAAAGCAGTGCTATCGACAATGATGAATTTGTTGGCGCAGTAGGAGAAATCACCATAGGCGTTGCCCGTAACGGCAGTCCGGCGGAAGCGAAATTTACTGATCGTTACCGCCAGGTTCACTATGTACTGGTTGAGCCTTTTGAAAGTGATGAAACCTTTACCCGCGGAGAAAAAATCATCCTCGTAAAGAAAAGCCTGCACAGTTGGCTAGCTACCCGATATAAATAACCCTGCAGCAATAAGGAAGTTGTAAATATGGAAACCTACTCTGCTAATAATCTGCCCGCCGTTCTCATCATCGGGCTTGTTGTCGTTATCGCCCTGCTGGCCATTGGTCTTATTTTCGCCAAGCTTTATAAACGGGCCACCAAAGAAACGGCCTTCGTCAGAACCGGTCTTGGCGGTGAAAAAGTCATTAAAGATGGTGGTGCGATCGTGCTGCCGGTGGTGCATGAAATCATTCCCGTGAACATGAACACCCTGCGTATTGAGGTAGAAAAAACCCAGAAAGATGCGCTGATCACCAAAGATCGCATGCGGGTGGATGTGAAAGCCGACTTTTACTTACGTGTAGCGCCCAGTGCCAGCGGCATTTCCATGGCGGCACAAACTTTAGGTACCCGTACAACCCGGGCGGAAGAAGTTAAAAAGCTGATGGAGTCGAAGTTCGTTGACGTACTTCGTGCCGTGGCTGCAGAAATGACAATGACCGAAATGCATGAACAGCGTGCAGATTTTGTCCAGAAAGTGCAGCAGAGTGTTGCAAACGATCTTGAGAAAAATGGTCTGGAACTTGAATCGGTAAGTTTAACCGGCTTCGACCAGACCGACCTTGATTTCTTCAATGAGAACAATGCCTTTGATGCTGAAGGTCGTGCCCGTCTTGCAAAAATCATTGAAGAGAAGCGTAAAGAAACCAACGATATCCAGCAGGAAAACCGCATCAAGATTGAAACCCGTAATCTGGAAGCGGAGAAAGAGTCGCTGAATATTAAACGGGAAGAAGAAGAAGCCCGACTGATGCAGGAGCAGGTTTTGCAGTTTAAGCGTCAGGAGCAAAAAGCTGAAATCGCTAAACAGCGAGAGCAAAAAGAACGGGAAGAACGTGAAGCCGGCATTGCCAAAGAAAAAGCCGTTGAAGCAGCTGAAATTGACAAGTCCCGTGAGCTGGAAACCCGTGAAATTGCCAAGCGCAAAGCACTGGAAGAAGCCCGTATTGCCCAGCAGCAGGACGTCGAAGTAGCCGAACAGGTTAAACAAATTGCGGTTGCTACCAAGTCAGAAGAAGAGTCTGCCGCACGAGCTAAAGCAGCAGAAGCAGAAAAGGCTAAGGTAGAGAAAGAAGAAGCGGTAACCACAGCCCGTCAGGTTGCAGAAGCTAAGCGTCGCATGGAAATTGAAGTGATTGACGCCCGTAAAGAAGCGGAACGGGAAGCAGTGGGCATTACCGTAGAAGCTCAGGCGAAAAAAGAAGCGGCGGAGAATGCGGCTGAAGCCATTTTAACTGAAGCCAAAGCCACAGCGGATGCGAAAATGCTGCAGGCGCAGGCCGATGAAAAAGTACTGGCCGTAGAAGCGGCGGGTAAACAGGCGCTGTACGATGCTGAAAACACTCTGAAAAACGAACAGATTGAGCTGCAAAAAGCACTGGCAATTCTGAAAGTCCTGCCTGAAATAATCGCCAGCGCCGTGAAGCCACTGGAAAATATAGAAGGCATTAAAATTCTGCAGGGCTACGGGATCAGTAATGCCGCCGGGGGTGCAGAAGGCACAGTAAGTACCGGTAATGGCAGTATGGCCGATCAGGTCACGCAGGCAGCGTTGAATTACCGTGCCAACGCACCGGTTGTCGATGCTCTGTTACGTGAAGTCGGTCTGGTAGATAAAGCCGGTGGTTCACTCACCGATTTATTAAAAGGCGACAATGCTATGGTTGCAGCCCTTACCTCTCAAACCGGCTCGGCCACTGAAACGAAATCAAATGGTGCCGGCCCTGCCCCGCAATAAATCCGGTATCCGGCGGGGTCAATCCCACTACATATGAAAGGAGCGCATCGCGCTCCTTTTTTGTTGTCTTTAATCCGGCTCTGAAGCATTTCCTACCAAAGTACTATAAATCTGTAGCTAAAGTGGCAAGGCAATTTTGACCTGATGCTGACTAAAATACATTATGGTTTCAGGTACGAAAAAACGATGAAAGCAACCAGCAGAATTACACTTACAATCACAGGTATCTATTTGATATCAGGAATAGTGCTGGCTTTCATCATGTACAGTCAGGCAACAAAAGATGTTGCCACCGAAATTAACGCATCACTGGCACTGGCTGATGCGCTGGTTGAACAAAACGTTGACTTTGCAACCATAGAAGCAGCCTTGCAGCACAGCCGTCACCTTACAGCCCTCGCAATCGATTCTCCGGCCGGTTCAACACTTAATTCTCCGGATGCTTCATTTTTTCCCGTAGAACCTGTAAGTGTGTTCAGTCATCCGGAAGATTCCCGCCGGCAACTATTTCTGTTTGCTAATCCCGCTGCTGAACGGGAAGAGATCCTGACCACTGTCTATCAAGTTTTCGGTTTACTGGCGATTTCACTTTTATTCACTCTCAGCGTAATGCACATCGTGGTTCAGTCAAGAATGAAGCCTTTACAGGCACTGAGTTCAGCTCTCAGTAAAGTAGCGAAAGGTAATTATCGTGTTGACGTTGAACACAGCGATATTGAAGAAATTGACAGTGTGGTTACCCATACCCAGCTGATGGCTTCTGCACTTGAAGAAAGAGAAAACAAAGTACAGCAACTGAGAAATAAACTGGCTTCCCTGCAAGAGCACGAACGCCAGAATCTCGCCCGTGAATTACACGATAATCTGGGCCAGCTGGTAACCGGAATCCGTGTACAAAGCTACATGTTGCGCCAGCAAACACAAAGCCCGAAATTCATAGAACGCACAGCCACTTTACTTGGCGAGCAATGTGCAGAAATACAGTCCGGCATACGGCAACTGGTTAATAAACTCTACCCCGTCACACTGAATAAAGTGGGCCTTGTTTCCGCCCTGCGGGAAATGCTGGAACGCTGGTCAGAAATTCACAATATTGCTGTCACCTGCTCCCTTCCCGACCTCAGCCCGGAAAAAAATATTGAGAGGGACATGCATCTGTACCGCATCACCCAGGAAGCGCTGAGCAACGTTGCACGACATGCACATGCTTCAAAAGTGCACGTTTCGCTCACCCTGATGCAAAACGCCATGACATTGAATATCACCGACAACGGTACCGGATTTGCTGAACAATCAGAATGTTCCGACGGACTGGGACTGGCATCCATGCGTGACAGAGCCCGTCTTACGGGTGGGCATTTTGCAAAAGACAATTTCGAAGAAGGAGCACGTATTCAGGTTGTTGTTCCTTTAACGGCCGGAACGGAGAAGAGCAGTCATGCACATATTACTTGTTGATGATCACGCCGTTGTACGCCAGGGATACGGTGCCCTGCTGTCAATGATGCTGCCGGAAGCCACGATTCACGAGGCGGAAAACGCCCGCCAGGCGATGACATGTATGACGCAGAATGATGTGGACGTAATGATTCTGGACATTAACCTGGAGCAGGCCAGTGGTCTGAATCTGGCTCCCCGCTTCCTCAGCCGGTGGCCGGGACTGAAAATCATATTTTTCAGTATGTTTGACGAGGCCTCTATTGTTAACCGGGCAATGCATACCGGTGCCAGCGGTTATATCAGTAAACGTTGCAGACCAGAAATAATGCTTGATGCGGTAAAAACTGTAATGGCCGGACGCACTTATATTGAACACGAACTGGCCATTAATCTTGCGTCATATGCTTACAGTGAGAAGAAAGATATTTTCGACCAGCTCACCCGCCGTGAATTCGATGTGTTCATGGGCGTAGCAAAGGGCCAGAAACGGACACGGATTGCAGAAGATTTGAATATTTCAGACAAAACGGTTTCCAATGCCATCACCCAGCTTAAAAGTAAACTTCAGGTAAAAACCAGTACTGAACTGGTTCATCTAGCCATCGACAACGGTTATGTAAAGGTGGCGTCATGAACCCGTAAATTTCGGGAATTGCTCCTGCTAAAACCGGGAAAAGTTCCGTGGTTACCAGACGCCATTTACGTCACACTTACTCTAAATCGAAGGCTGCATTGTTCGACCAACCTTTCGGTTTAGTGAGGTTCAACAGCTCACACCCTATTCCGGCTAACCCTTTGTGGTTAGCCTTTTTTTTACTTATTTCGTGGCAGATATCAGCTTCTGTAACCCTGTTTCACTGACGGGATAAATCCCGCTTCAAATCGGGAATTATTCCCGCCTTACTTCGGGCAAAAGTCTATTCTCCCTGCCCCCCTGCTGCTCGCATACTGTTAACACTTCATAAACAAATAGCAAAGGTACGCTATGACTATTACACCTAAGAACACCACTAAAAAACTGTTGCTGTCTGCTATTCTCGTGGGCAGCGCACTTGCCAGTCAATATACTCAGGCTAAAGGCGTCACCTGGGATGATATTGAGAACGATGCCAGTACCACAGAAGATGTACTGATGTACGGTATGGGTCCGGAAGCACAGCGATTCAGCTCACTGGACAAGATTAACAAAGACAACGTGCACATGCTGACACCGGCATGGACCATGAGCTTTGGTGACGAAAAGCAGCGGGGTCAGGAATCTCAGGCACTGGTTTATGACGGCGTTGTTTATGTGACCGCCAGTTATTCCCGTATTTTCGCCTTTGATGCCAGAACCGGCGAAAGAAAGTGGACCTATTCTCACCGGTTACCTGAAGGGATCCGCCCCTGCTGTGACGTGATTAACCGTGGTGCTGCCATTTACGGCGACATGGTGTATTTCGGTACGCTGGATGCCGGTATCGTGGCATTGAACCGCCACACCGGTAAAGTGGAATGGAAAAAACGTTTTGAAGACTACCGCGCCGGTTACACCATGACAGGTGCGCCGACACTGGTAAAAGATCAGAAAACTGGCAAAGTCCTGTTGATCCACGGCTCCTCCGGCGATGAATTCGGTGTGGTAGGCAAACTGTTCGCCCGTGACCCGCTGACCGGCGAAGAAGTGTGGATGCGCCCCTTTGTTGAAGGTCACATGGGCCGGCTGAACGGTAAAGACAGTACCCCCACCGGTGATGAAAATGCGCCTACCTGGCCGCGTGATGAAAACGGCGAACTGGTTGAAGCCTGGCATCACGGTGGCGGTGCGCCGTGGCAGAGTGCCAGCTTCGATGTAGAAACAAACACCATTATTATCGGTGCAGGTAACCCGGCCCCCTGGAATACATGGAAGCGTACAGCAAAAGGCGATGATCCGCGCAACTGGGATAACCTGTACACCTCAGGTCAGGTTGGTGTAGACCCTACCACCGGTGAAGTGAAATGGTTCTATCAGCATACGCCAAATGATGCCTGGGATTTCTCTGGGAACAACGAGCTGGTACTGTTTGAATACGATGACAACGGCAAAACAGTAAAAGCAACTGCTCACGCCGACCGCAATGGCTTCTTCTATGTAGTAGATCGTGAAAACGGCGAATTCATCAAAGGCTTCCCGTTCGTGGACAAGATTACCTGGGCTACGCATATCGACCCGGATACAGGTCGCCCGGTTGAAGTAGAAGGACAACGTCCGCCTCTGCCGGAACCCGGCGAAGAGAAAGGAAAATCAATTGAAGTTTCACCTCCATTCCTGGGCGGAAAGAACTGGAACCCTATGGCATACAGTCAAAACACCGGCTGGTTCTATCTGGGCGCAAACCACTGGAAAGAAGATTACTGGACAGAAGAAGTTAACTACGTAAAAGGTAATGCATACCTTGGTCAGGGCTTCAGAATTAAAACTCTGTTTGACGACCATGTAGGCGTGTTGCGTGCAGTAGACCCTGTATCCGGTGAAATAAAATGGACGCATAAAGAGAAACTGCCATTATGGGCCGGCGTTCTGGCCACGAAAGGCGGATTAATTTTCACTGGTACCGGCGATGGCTTCATCAAAGCGTTTGATGAGAAAACCGGTGAAGAACTGTGGAAGTTTCAGACAGGCTCAGGCATCGTTTCCTGCCCGATCACCTGGGAAATGGACGGTGAGCAATATATCGGTTTCGCTTCAGGTTACGGCGGTGCTGTACCACTGTGGGGTGGCGATATGGCAGAACTGACCAAGCCTGTCGCACAAGGCGGTTCATTCTGGGTATTCAAATTACCAAATTTCGACAAAGTCGCTAAACGTTAATCATACACGGCGGGGCTGCCGCCCCGCTTCCATGGAGTGACTTATGAAACCCTTGTATTTTCTGTTCTGCTTTGCTGCCACACTGAGCCACGCAGAGCCTTTGCCTTTTGATGATGACGTGGCCGAAATTGACGGTTGCAAACTGACTCAGGGAACACAATGCAATAATGCTGATTTGTCCGGTGCTGATTTGCGCCACATGGATTTGTCCGGCTCCGTGTTCACAAATGTCAACTTCAGCGGTGCAGATCTGCGCCATGCTGATCTCAGCTACGTAACCTTCAAAAAGAGTAAACTGGACAAAGCAAACCTGGCGATGGTGTCGTTGAATCACAGTGATCTACGTACTTCCACCTTAACTGAGGCCAATCTTGAAGGAGCCACCGGCTTCTCCCTGTTCGCTCAGGGCGTTAATTTCAACGGCGCAGACCTGACAGGCGTCAATTTCGACCAGGCGAGAATGTCAGGCGCAAAACTCAACGGAGTGACTCTGCGGAATGCCCGCATGGAAAGGGTCTGGATGAATAAAATTCAACTCGCAGGCGCCGATCTGACGAACGCAAACATTCAGGAAGCCAAGCTGAATGACGCCAATTTGTCCCGTGCTGACTTAACCGGTACACGTATTCATTACGCCACTTTTCAGGGAACATACATGGCAGACTGCACAAATTGCCCCGTAGACTGGTGAAGGTATTCTTGCTGCCGAAGCCTGCAGCCGGGGTTTCTCTATACGGGCAAACCGCTGTGGAATTTAAAATCCTCATCCGGTGAGGTTATCAGTTCACCTTCTACCTCACCGAAAAAAGCAATACGTTCAGCAATATCCTCACCGGCAATCTCTTCTGCCAGTGTCAGATAATCCTGATAATGTCGGGCTTCCGAGCGAAGTAACGAAATATAGAAATCGCCCAGACGCTTATCAACATGGGGGGCCAATTTAGCAAAACGCTCACAGGAACGGGCTTCAATGTACGCGCCGCAAATGAGTTTATCTGTGAGGGCAGCCGGCTCATGAGTACGCACGTGACGCAGCAGTCCTTTTGCATAGCGGCTTGAAGCGATATTTTCATAAGGAATGTCGTACTCATTCATGATTTCCAGTACCTGGAAAAAATGATGCAGTTCCTCTTTGATAAGCAGCACCATTTTATCAATGAGATCCTGGCCGTAAGGTGTGCCGGACTTGGGAATAATCGATTTCGACAATTTGTTATGTTTAAGCAGTGACTGCCAGTCACCTTCTTTCCGGTAAGCAAAGTCTTCAAAAGGCTTCAGCCATGCCAGTAAGGCATCACCACTTTCCTTATCCACCGCATAGCGACGGATAAGAAACATGGCGCTTTGCGCAGCTTTAAGCTCGCAAATTAAATGATCAGTCAGTACCACCGCCAGATTGTCTTTTTCCGCGGCTTTTTCAACCCAGGGATCAGGGGTTTCACACTGTAAAAATGAATGGATAGGTGTGAGTAATTCGTTCATCTGCGGCCAGCACTGCTTTTTCAGGTTAATTCATATCAGTTAAATAAAGACAACGCCCTTAAGGGCGCCGCCGGGCGCGGATCCTATCACAAATCCGCTGAGTATATTTAGTCGATCCACTGCTGCCAGTGCAGTTTACCGTTTTGCCAACCCAGCAACATGCCGCCACAATTATCAATAGTACGGCCTTCACCGAAACTGCGGGCGATACAGGCCATCGCATCACCATGACTGACAATAAGAATACGGGAAGCCGTTTCGCTGTTCACCAGTGAGTGAAAGGTTGTCATAAAACGTTCGGTTACCATGTTGGCACTTTCACCGCCGTTGTCAGGCATAAGATCAGGACGGGTATACCGGTGTTCTTTAAACGCCTGATAGGCTGCAAGTCCGCTGGTTTCCTTTCCCTGCCATTCACCAAAGTTACGTTCGCAGAAACCTTGGTACACTTTATGGGACTGCCCCAGCGAGCTGGCACAAATTGCAGCGGTATCTTTCGCGCGGCCAAGGTGTGAGCTGACCACAAGATCAATATCCCAGTTCCCGGCCTTCGCTGCCAGCTCAGCCGCCTGTGCCCGTCCTTTTTCTGTCAGCGGACTGTCCAGCTGACCCTGCAATTTCTTGTCACGGTTCCACTCAGTCTGACCATGACGGCACAAGAAAATGTGTTTTTCCATGTTTATCCTTAGCATTCATTGAAGTATCAGACTTGTGGGAAAGCGCTGTTTCAAGTAGCGTTGATGCCTGCCACTCCCTGCTGATCACCAACAGATTGACTGCCGGTATTTGAAAGGGTTTTCGTTATTCTACATCATGAGATAAGCCGTTGAAATTAAGTGCGTCCATTATTGCAATCTTGTCAGGTTGTTTACTGTCTTTTGCTGCGCTGGCAAAAAGTGTGTCTGTTAATGTTTTTGCTGTACCTTCGGCAGACATAGAGCAGACGGTTGCCTCGGTAAGCGATAAACTGAAGCAGAACGGTATAGAGAGCTTTTACGAACAGGGATTTCCTGTTCATATTACGTTGTACCTCACCACTTACGACGAAGCCGCGATTCCCGGTTTACTGGCGAAAGTGGAAATGCTCACAACCACACAACCGGCAGTGCCCCTGAAAGCTGAGGGATTTACGGTAACCGCAGGGAACTGGGTATTTGTCGATGCGGTGAAAGAAACTGAACTACAACATCTGGCAGATAAACTGACAAATGCCTTGTCCCCGTTAAGAGATCTTTCAGCGCCACTGCCTGCGTGGGTTAATGCCTATCCGCAAAAGAAAGTGGTGTTCGAACAATATGGCAGCCCTAATGTATTTGCACAATTTGAGCCGCATATGACATTGCTGGCCGCAGAAGCATCACCCGCCCTGCCAGCAATGAAAAAGTATTTTGCTGCCTCTCCCCCCTCTGCTACCGGTTATGTAAAAGCTGTGGGCGTGGGACTGGCGAATGAAAAAGGCCAGATAACCAAAGTTCTCGGACATTTTCCGCTCAAGCAGCCGTAAACAACGTCTGTTTCTTCCCATCTAACCAATTCGGGCCGGATGATTCCTTACGGCCCCGATTTTCTGCGCTTTAATATCTTCAGCAAATTCAACCACTCACAAAGCTGAACATTTTTTAAGCAAAAAATATTTGACCCTGCACCAAACATGATCAACACTCATTGTAAAATTAATGTTAATTATATTAACCATAAACAAACATCAATATGATCAACGCTGCACGCAGCGCCGGTAACAATAAGGTGAAAATATGATATTGAATCACTTGCTCGGCATATACACTCATCCCCGTGAAGAATGGCAGGACATAGACAGACGACATGAAAGTTGCGTTTATGCCCTTAGTCATATCGGGGTTATTGCGTTGATCCCTTCACTGGTCACGTATTATTCCGGCGCACACCTTGGCTGGAGTATCGGTGCCGGTGATCTAATAAAACTGACCGAACAAAGCGCAGCGATGCTGGCTGTAGGTATGTATTTTGGCCTGATAGCCGGTGTGCTTATTCTTACCTACATGATTCATGAGCTTGCGAATGCGTTTGACGCCAAGCCCAATTATACCGAGTCTTTAGATCTTGCCGCGTACACTGCGACACCGTTATTTATGACGGGGTTTGCTGGTCTTTATCCGGAACTCTGGTTCGTGATGGCTGTAGGTCTGGTCGGACTCGCCTACTCTGTATACCTGCTTTATTCAGGTACGCCAATTATGATGCATATACCTGATGGCAAAGGGTTCATTTATGCCAGTTCTGTAGTGACGTGCGGACTGGTACTTCTGGCTATTTTAATGGCCAGCACCGTGATCATGTGGAGTATGGGCTTCGGTCCGGTATACGTGCACTGATCACTAAATTTCATCCATATCCGAAAGCAAAAGACCGCTCTGAGAGCGGTCTTTTTATTTGATGCGCGGATTTCCGGCTTAGTTGTCAGAATCCATATTGTGCATTTCCAGATTAGACAATTCTGCCTGCACCACAGGACCGCTCTTTGACGCTTCACCACGGGCAATATCGATACGCTCAAGATAATCCTGGTCAATATCAGCAGTAATGTAATTACCGTCGAATACTGACGTCTCAAAGCGCTGAATTTCAGGGTTCTCTTCCCGTACCGCTTCAACCAGATCTTCAATGTCCTGGAAAATCAATCCGTCAGCCTGAATAAGATCAGCAATCTGGTCAATCTCACGGCCGTAGGCAATCAGTTCGTTGGCAGACGGCATATCGATACCGTACACATTCGGGAAACGGATCTCAGGAGCAGCGGAAGCAAAGTAAACTTTCTTCGCACCGGACTCACGGGCCATTTCGATGATTTGACCGGACGTGGTGCCCCGCACAATAGAGTCATCTACCAGCAGTACGTTTTTGCCTTTAAATTCTGAAGAAATTGCGTTCAGTTTACGGCGTACAGACTGCTTACGCATGGTCTGTCCCGGCATAATGAAGGTACGGCCGATATAACGGTTTTTCACGAAGCCCTGACGGTACGGTAACTCAAGGGTATTGGCGATTTGCAGCGCCACATCCATGGAGGTTTCCGGAATAGGAATGACCACATCGATATCGAGGTCGGCCCACTCGCGGGCAATTTTCTCACCCAGCTTACGCCCCATGTTGACGCGGGAAGCATAAACAGAAATACCATCGATGAATGAATCAGGACGGGCAAAGTAAACAAATTCAAAAATACACGGGGAAGTGGCCGGTACTTCAGCACACTGCCGGGTATGCAGTTCACCTTTTTCGGTGATGTATACACATTCGCCCGGCGCTACGTCACGGATGAAAGTAAAACCTACTGCATCCAGAGCCACGCTTTCAGAAGCAACCATGTATTCTTCGCCCATTTCTGTAATGCGCTTGCCCAGCGCCAGAGGACGGATACCGTTAGGGTCACGGAAAGCTACCAGGCCCTGTCCGATAATCGCAGCAACCACGGCATAGGCACCGCGGATCTTCTTATGGACGGTTGTGACCACTTTGAAAATATCTTTTGCAGTTACGGTTAAGTCGGCAACCTGCTGCAGTTCATGAGCCAGAATGTTTAATAACAGTTCAGAATCTGAAGAGGTATTAATGTGACGGCGGGCAATACGGAACACTTCGTCCTGCAGTTCGTGTGCATTGGTAAGGTTACCGTTATGCGCAAACGCGATACCGAAAGGTGAGTTCACGTAGAAAGGCTGTGCCTCAGCAGAGCTTGATGTGCCTGCGGTGGGATAACGGCAGTGACCGATACCCATATTTCCTGACAGACGCTTCATATGGCGTGTGTGGAAAACATCCCGCACCAGGCCATTTGCTTTTCTCAGATTAAATCGATTCTGTTCGATCGTAATGATACCAGCAGCGTCCTGTCCGCGATGCTGTAACACTGTCAGTCCATCATAGAGTGACTGAGCAACAGGTGTTTTACCAACAATTCCGACAATACCACACATTTGCTTTACCTATATCAAGCGGGTTTTAGAAAACTGGAGCTGCCTTTCACGAAGGTGAAAAACCACTCTATGATGACACCAAATTCCGGTATCAGCAGAGACTGGCTCCACCAAACGGCTTTTGCTGCATCGGTAAACGTATCCATAAAGAACAATAGTGCGCTTACAATCAGTACGCCACGTAAAGCGCCGAAAATTGCGCCTAACGCCCGGTCTGTGCCGGATAATCCTGAAGCTTGTACTAACTGGCCGACAACGTGGTTAAATAAACCACCCAGTACCAGCGTAACAATAAAGAGAACAACGATTGCAGCACCATTGCGCAGCACCTCGTCGTCTATTTGCGTGAAATAGACAGCAAGATCGGCATGAAATTCACTGGCAATAAAAAGTGCACCGAACCAGACAACCAGGGAAATGGCTTCTTTCACAAAGCCACGCATCAGACTTATCAGCGTTGAAACCGCGATAATACCGAGAATGGAAAAATCAACCCAATTCATGAAGCGTTATACTATCCGTCTGTCGTTAAGCACGCAGTGTGACTGCCCCGCTGCGAGATGGCGCGCATTCTAACAGAAGCCCCGGAGATTACCAATGTGTAATCTTAACGCGGACCGGGTAACTTCCCGCCTGAGTAAGAAAAACTTGCCACCTGCCGCCGGAAGCTATTCGGCGTTGAATGTAGCCACCTTCCCTTTCAGTCCGGTGATCTCCTGCAAATGCGGCACTGCTTTTTGTAATTTTGCTTTGTCGGTATCTGGTCCGACGAACACTTTCGTCAGCGGACCGGAACGGGTTTCCACAGGGCGGCTGAAGGCACGGTAGCCGGCCTGTTCAAGTTTTACGAGTAATTGCTTTACGTTTTTCTGGTGGCGGAAGCTGCCAAGCTGCACCACCCAGCTGCCTTCGACGGCTTCCGGCGCAGGCTGCTCCACCACTGTCTGACGGGCCAGGTCGTCTTCAATAGCTTGCTGTGCTTTTTCTGACGATGCAGCAACCTGTGCAGCTTCATCATCAACCGCAGGCTCATCGACCACCTCCAGCGGTCGTTGGGTGACGCCCGCAACGCGGTCTACAGGAAACGGTTCGGGATCCACAATAGGCTTTTTCGCCGGCGTAGCCGGCACACTGACAAATTCGTCCTGATTCGTTTCTTTTTTTCTGTCGAGAAAATCTGGCAGGAAAATGACTGCCAGCGCGACCAGAATAACGGTGCCGACCAGTCTGTTATGTAACGCCGGGGTCACTGTTTACTCCTATTGGATACTACTGTCCTTGTGAAACGTTAATACATCCGCAACGGTAAGAAAAGAACCAAATACCAGGATGCGGTCGTTCTCAATTGCTGCTTCACGGGCTGCTTTATAAGCGGCGGTTACCGAATCAAATGCATTGGCATGTGCCCGCTGATGTGGCTGTAAGTGAGACATTAAAGTACTGCCACTTAAGCCTCTTGGCCCGCTGGTATTACCAAGGTACCACTTCGCCTTTACGCCCGCCAGTTCATCCAGCGTGGCGGCCAGTGATTTATCTGCCAGCATACCGGCAACAATATGCAGTTCACCGTCTAATCCGCTGTCAGCCCAGTCGCGCATTAATGCACAGGCTTGTGGATTATGGGCCACATCAACCAGCACTTCAGGGGATTGGGACAAGATTTGTCTGCGTCCGGGCACATTCACAGTACTGACAAGCTCTTGCAGTGCGGTGTTGTCAGGAAACAACCCCAGCCGCTTCAATGTTGCCAGTGCTGTCGCCACGTTTTGCAGCGGAATTTGCGGCATGGGCAACCAGGCTGTCTGCTCAACTTCATGATACCAGCGCCACATGTCACCCTGCTGCTCTGTACCGAAAGTCCGGCCGGCCCACCAGGTATCAACCTGATGTTCACTGACGTACTCATCCAGCGTTGAAGGCGGCTCGCGCTCTCCTACTACCGCAATGCCGTTATTGCGCATGATACCGGCTTTCTCAATGGCGATGGCTTCACGGGTATCTCCCAGCCAGTCCATATGATCCAGACCGATGGTCGTGATAACAGCAACAGACGGTTCAACGATATTGGTTGCATCCAGCCGGCCACCAAGACCTACTTCAAGAATAGCGATGTCGACACCGGCATTCACCATCATGAGCATGGCGGCAAGCGTACCAAATTCGAAATAGGTCAGGCTGATATCACCTCTGGCCTGTTCAATTGCAGCGAAGGCTTCACAGTACAAGCGTTCTGCTTCAATGTCGCCATTTATGCGTACACGCTCACGGTAATCCAGCAGATGTGGAGAGGAATACACACCTGTGGTTTTACCCTGCGCCAGGCAGGCTTGTTCGATGAAGCGGCAAGTAGTGCCTTTGCCGTTTGTACCGGCAACGGTGATGACAGTCTGGTTTGAAAAACCTAAGGCGAGTTTGTCAGCGACCTGCTTCACCCGCGTCAGCCCCATATCGATGGCTGTGGGATGAATGGACTCAAGGTAGGCCAACCACTGCGTCAGAGAGTTATCCGCTGACGCAGTAAAAGAAGGTGATTGTTTATTCACTTAATTCGGGCGATGCATCTTTTCTAACAGGCCGTGTAATTTATCACGCATTTTACGACGGTCAACAATCATATCGATGGCACCTTTTTCCAGCAGGAATTCACTGCGCTGGAAACCTTCAGGCAAGGTTTCACGAACGGTCTGTTCGATAACCCGCGGGCCTGCGAAACCGATAAGTGCTTTCGGCTCGGCAACGTTGACGTCACCCAGCATAGCCAGACTGGCCGAAACACCACCCATTGTAGGGTCGGTAAGCACAGAAATGTAAGGTAAACCCTTTTCGCTCATTTTTGCCAGAGCAGCAGAGGTTTTCGCCATCTGCATTAATGACATCAACGCTTCCTGCATACGGGCACCGCCGGAAGCAGAGAAACAAATCAGTGGCATGTTGTGTTCAAGGCAGGCATTAACAGCAGCCACGAAACGGGCACCGACAACAGAAGCCATAGAACCGCCCATGAAGGCAAATTCAAAGCTGGCAACCACAACCGGCATGCCTTTCAGTTTGCCCTGCATCACGATTAATGCGTCTTTCTCGTTAGTGCTTTTTTGTGCTGCAACGATGCGATCTTTATAGCGCTTGGAATCTTTGAATTTCAGAACGTCCTGAGGTTCTAAATCTCCGCCCAGTTCTTTACGGTCGCCGGTATCCAGAAACGCATCAATACGCTTACGGGCGCTGATACGCATATGGTTGTCACACTTGGGACACACTTCCAGCAGCTTTTCCAGTTCCTGCTTGTACAGCACAGCCTGACAGCTTGAACATTTCGTCCACACACCTTCCGGTACGTTACCTTTCGTGGACGTTTGAGTTTTAGGCAGAATTTTTTGAATCCAGCTCATAGTAAGGAGAATCCTTGTTATCTGTAACTATGCTTCGTTGGTCTTTATTTGTGCACAGTGTTAAAAGAACGCGATTTAGCCATGTATTAGACCACATATCCGCACCCGGTAAAAAGTAAAACTGGTCTAAGAAGTCAAGCCACTCACCGACTGCTCATCAGGCTTTCAGGTTTCCGGCAGAAACAACGGCCCGGCCGGTTGGCGGGGAATGCCGAATGTGTCCGGGTAAGTCACATCGACCAGGTACAGTCCGTTCGGTTTTGCTGTTGCAGCCGCCTGTGTACGGTCTTTCGCGGCTAACAGTTCTGCAATCCAGCTTACCGGCTGTTCGCCACACCCTACTTTAATGAGTGAACCGACAATATTGCGCACCATATGATGCAAAAATGCATTTGCACGTATTTCGACAATTACATAGCGCCCCTGACGAAACACAGATACACCGGTAACATTACGAAACGGCGTTTTTGACTGGCAGTGAGCAGCACGGAATGAGGTGAAATCCTGTTCGCCGATCACTGCCTGAGCAGCCTCGTGCATCAGTGATGCATCCAGTTCCTGATATTCGTGGGTGACGCCGTTCAGCAGAATCGCCGGGCGCAGCGGCGAATTATAAATCACATAGCGGTAGCGACGGTGGGTTGCAGAGAAGCGGGCGTGAAAGTCATCACTGACGGTTTTTACCCAGCTCACAGCGACAGAATCAGGAAGGTTGGTATTCACACCCATTGTCCAGGCACGGTCCGGACGTTCACCGTCGAAGTCGAAATGCACCACCTGACCGGTGGCATGCACGCCGGCATCAGTACGACCGGCGCATTGCACATCAATGGGTTGATTGGCTACCACAGACAGTGCTTTTTCCAGATATCCCTGCACACTGGGTAATTCACGCTGACGCTGCCAGCCATAGTGTGCTGCGCCATCATACTCGACGCCCAGGGCGATTCTTGCCATGAAAATTCTGCTCCCGCTAAAAAACCGGCTAAGTGTAGTCAGCCACTTAGCCAGATGCAAGCGTTAGCGCGCAGACACTAACTTAAACCGGCGAGGATTGTTTTGGCTTCTTCAATCTGATCTTCGCTACCCTTTTCAAGGACTTCGTTCAACAGTTCTCTGGCAGCGGTAAAGTCATCCATTTCGACATAAACACGGGCGAGGTCAAGATTTGCACTCTGACCGGCATCCTTGTCGATATCGATAACATCATCATCTTCGCCAATCCCGGAGAAGTCAGACAGGCTGACATCCAGGTCCAGCGGGGCATCATCATCAATGGCACTGTCGTCATCACTGTCATTGATGAGGGTTTCCACATCAAGAAAGTCATTTTCTTCGGTGTCATCGTCGATGCTTTGTTGCGGATCAGACAACAACGCTTCAAGGTCAAGATCCGGGTTGCCCAGCGACATGTCCGGCTTTTCCTGAGGTGCCGGTTCACTGTCTGCGGCTGTGTCCGGAGCTATCGGCGAAGTGCCGGCCTGTGCTTCTTCGTCATCGCCCAGTCCACCCAGCAGGTCATCAAAATCAGCTTGTTCAAGCTCATCCAGTAACTTGTGATCTTCACTGTGATCCTGTGACAGCCAGTCATCCAGACCCGGCAAGTCAGACAATTCATTGTATTCTTCTGACACAGGTTTTTGTGGCAGTTCACCGTCCTGCTCCTGCTCGAGGCTGAAGTCATCGATACTGTCGTCTGTGTCACCGGCAGGTTCCTCCGGAGCTGAACGCTCAGAAGACGCAGGCGTGTCCATACTGGCGAAAGAAGGAATATCGTCCATCATCTGCCGGTCGAACTCTGCCAGTGCCTCATCAAGTGCACTGCCGTCATTCGACTCTTCCGGCTCCGGCTCTGGCTCTGGCTCTGGCTCTGGCTCTGGCTCTGGCTCTGGCTCTGGCTCTGGCTCTGGCTCTGGCTCTGGCTCTGGCTCTGGCTCTGGCACAAGGCTATCGTCATCGTCGATGCCGGCAAGTAATTCTTCTACATCCGCAGGCGTGGACTCTGCTTCTGCTTCTGCTTCTGCTTCTGCTTCTGCTTCTGCTTCTGCTTCTGCTTCTGCTTCTGCTTCTGCTTCTGCTTCTGCTTCTGCTTCTGCAGACACATCGTCGTCAGTGCCTTCCAGTTCGGCAAGTAATTCGTCAGCTAATGCATCAACTTCTTCAGGCTGATATTTCTCTGCCTGTGCATCTTCCTGACCTGCTTCAGTGGACTCAAAAGCAGGCTCTTCTTCTAGGTCATCTTCTGAAGGCTGAGGTTCTGCCTCATCGTCGTTATCGATTTCAGCTTCTGCTTCCTGCTCATATTGCGCATTTTCAATTTCAGCAATAAGTGCGTCAGCATCTGACGATAAAGAATTCTCTTCTTCAGCAGGTTCCGGCTCTTCTGAGATTTCATCATCAGATAAAGTTACATCTTCAACAGAATCTTCGTTGTCTGGCAACTCATCGTCCTGTGAAGGTGCTTCTTCAGCGGCTAGTTCATCACCGGTAAATTCACCGGATGCAGAATGTTCTTCAGCATCCGGTAGATTTTCTTCCGGTGCAGACCCGTCTTCTCCGGTAACGGCTGCTTCTGCGAATTCTTCATCAACAGGCAGCTCTTCCGAATCTGCAGTCTCTTCTCCAAAAGGTTCATCCAACTCCGGCAGCGTATCAGAATCGTTTGTTTCAACGTCTGAAGTCAGTTCGCTTTCCGGCTCAGCCTCATCAGCGACGTCGTCTTCAACGGTTGTGTCTTCGTTCTCAACGGCTTCTTCTGGAAGGTTTTGCTCTTCCGCACTTTCATCTGTCAGGCTCTCTTCTGCCAAGTCATCTTCAGCTACGTCACCTTCTGCTGTGATATCTTCTGCAGGGTCCTCTGTTTCGCCCTCAGACTCCAGTTCTGCCAGCAGGTCATTGGTCAGGTCGTCATCAATATCTGCCTCAAATTCACTGTCTTCGGAGTCTTCCTGCAATAATGTCTCATCAGCAAGCGCATCTTGCTCACCGGATAATTCTTCGGCTTCCAGTTCGGCCAGTAATTCATCTGATAAGGTATCTACTTCATCATCTTCAGCTTCAAGCTCAGCCAGCAGTTCATCGGCAAGTGCGTCGTTTGCATCGTCAACGCCGGTGTCATCCTCGTCACTGTCCTGTTCGCCCTGGAGCTCTGCGATGAGGTCATCAGAAAGCGGGTCAGTAAACTCGCCGGCATTCTCCATATCCTCAACGTCAATTTCGTCCAGGTCTTCGCTGAATGCGTCAAGATCCTGAATAGCCTGAGGTGAAGGCGCTGATTCTGTAGTGATCTCGTCTTCTTCATCCTCATCGTCGCCCAGCATATCCGCCATCTGGTCGAGTTGGTCCATTTCCGTAATGATGTTGTCTGTGAGACGGTCCAGCTCCTGATTCTGATCATTGATTTCACGGTCAATTTTGCCCAGCATGTCGTCATCAACTTCGCCGTTATCACTGCCCATGACAGAATCAGGCTGATGTTCGTCGAGCAAATCGTCGATATCAATTTCCGGCTTGTCTTCTTCGTCCGCTGACGGCGCTTCAAATTCAGCCAGAATGTCGTCCGGGTCGATATCCCCGTCATTTTCCTCTTCTGTTGCAGGCTCTTCAGCTGTGCCTGAATTTGCATCCAGCAATGCATCGATATCAAAATCATCAACGTCTGCTGCGCTGTCAGCAGCATCTGTTTCTGCACTACTTTCTTCTGCCGCATTATTGTCAACAGAGTTTTGTGCCAGCAGCGCATCAATGTCATCGTCAGCAACCATTTCAGCAGCCGGCTCCGCAGGTGCTTCCTCTGTGGAAGCGTCTGCACTGTCATCGTCATCACCGGACAGATCAATGCCGTCCAGATCGTCCACATCAGGCACCAGTGAATCATCAGATAACGGCTCATCATCGAACAAACTGTCCAGTTCATCCTGACCTAACTCGGAATCACCGTCTTCGAAAGCAAAATCGTCATCCGGCACCAGCATGTCATCATCAAGGTCAGCGAAGCTTTCGAGATCATCGTCCAGTGATTCTTCCAGTTCGTTGGATAACACATCATCTAACAATTCATCATCGTTAAAGAGTTCGTCATCTGACAATTCCGGCGTGTCATCCAGCTCAGGCACAATCGCTGCCGGGGCGGCAGCAACAACCGGTGCGGTGTCGGCGGTAGAGACCTGCGCCACAGGCTGCATGGGATCATCTTCTTCTTTCTTACCCCGTTTGAGGAACCAGGCAACCAGTCCGCCCACCAGTAATAACGTGAGGATACCCGAGCCGATGATGAGGCTCATGGGTTGCATCAGTGTATTCATAAACGACGCGTCTTTTTCAGCCTGACGCTCCGCCTGTTCCTGCTGCATCATTTGCAATAACTGCTTTTGTAACGCAGTTTGCTCGTCCATCTGATTCTGCACGTCCCCTTCCACCTGGGTACGCAGAGACGCTAAATCATCGTTAACCTGTTCAACACGGGTATATAGTTTGCGGTTTTCATCCAGAATGGCCTGCACGTTTTCCAGCGAGGCAGCAAATTGCTGCCGTAATTCATCAAATTGCTGAGTTTGCTGACTGTCCAGACGGGTAATTTTGTCTTCAATTGCGGAGCGGGTAGAACTGAGATCCTGCTGGTTTACCAGCGGCACCGGCGGTTTAAGATTATTCAGGCTGCTGCCGGGCTTGCTTTCCATACGGGCAAAGCTGTCATCATCCTGCTCGGCACGTTGTTTCGCTCTCACAGGATCAATGCGGGCAACATAACGCTCAGACGGCAGTTTCAGAACAGCGCCGTCAACCAGTAAATTAAGGTTTTGCTGCTCAAAAGAATCAGGGTTCAGTTCATAAATAGCTACCATCACCTGGTAGACAGAAAGGTTCTTATTTTGACGGTAGCGGTCGGCTATACGCCAGAGGGTATCGTTGTCGTCTATAGGACCATAAACATTGCCGGAGAACTGACTGGTGGCACCTTTCGGCCCGCGGATGGCAGTTTCCCGTTCCTGAGCCTCACCGGAATCAGGGATTGCCGTCAGCAGCAATAAAAAAATAAGCAAGCCCGTAACATGCGATTTCATAGCGTTCCTATATGCCCTCAAGCGTCTACCATGACGGTGTCATGGTGGCCAGGCCATGTGGTGTAGCCAGTACACGGACAAGCCGGCACACCGCTGCCTGTTATTCTTATAATGCCGGAGCCTGATGCTCCGGGCGTGCCGGATTGCTTCCGGCGAGTCAGAAAACCGTCACTCACAGAATAAAACCTGTGGTTTCACGGGGTTATGCAAGCTTTAATCCATGATGACAAGCCCGCACAGGTTACTTACCAAAACTATAAACCAGTTAACGGTAACTATCTAGAAAAAGGCCGTTTTCTTCTGCCGATGACAGTCTGTAAAACAGCCTTTTCATTGTTTTATCGGCACAAAGGCGCAGAAGTTTACCTCTGCGCCGGGTGTTTACAGATAGTCTTTAATCAGGGTTTCAGCAATCTGAATGCTGTTCGTTGCCGCCCCTTTACGTACGTTATCAGACACCACCCACATATTCAGGCCGTTGGGATGAGAAATATCATCACGGATGCGGCCCACGTGCACCCAGTCATTGCCACTTGCACTGCTCACCTGAGTGGGGAACGCTTCTCTTTCTTCGTACACCTTCACGCCGGGCGCCTGTGCCAGCAACCCTTTCACTTGCAGGGCATCCACCGGCATGCGGGTTTCCAGATGGATGGCTTCACCGTGACCGTAAAAAACCGGCACGCGCACAGCAGTAGCATTCACCAGCACACTGTCGTCACCGAGGATTTTTTGCGTTTCCCACACCATTTTCATTTCTTCTTTGGTGTAATCGTTGTCCATGAAGGCGTCGATTTGCGGGATGGCATTAAAAGCAATCTGACGGCTGAATGCTTCCGGCGTAACCGGCCGTGTGTTCAGCAGGTTGGCGGTTTGCAGTGCCAGCTCTTCCATTGCACTTTTTCCGCCACCGGAAACAGACTGGTAAGTGCACACATTAATACGTTCAATGCCGGCGATTTCATGGATGGGCTTCAGGGCCACCATCATCTGAATGGTTGAGCAATTCGGATTGGCAATAATATTCCGGTTGCGGAAGTCTGCCAACGCATGGGGGTTCACTTCAGGCACAACCAGCGGTACATCCGGCTCGTACCGGAAATGTGAGGTATTATCGATAACGATACAACCGGCATCTGCCGCAACCGGAGCAATACGGGCAGAAATATCGCCGCCTGCAGAGAAGAAACCAAACTGTACCAGCGTCCAGTCAAAATCATCGGCATTCAGTACTTCAATTTCTTTGCCTTTGAAGTTAATGGTTGTACCGGCAGAACGTTCACTGGCCAGCGGATACAGGGTTCCTACCGGAAATTTACGCTCTTCGAGCAACTCAATCATGGTTTGTCCGACCAGGCCTGTTGCGCCCAGTACCGCCACATCAAAAACTTGTGACATTATTCTTTTCTCCTGTCGGTACGCTGAAAGTTTCAGCGCACAAAATTAAATTGAAAACCCAGGCCACTCAGTTGCTCTGTTATGCCTTCTGAAACCGGTGCTGCAAGTCGCAGAAAACCGGCACTGCATTCCCTTCTGGCAGGATAATGCTTACGTAAATTAAGAAACCCTTCTTTACCGGTATCACGGCGAAACAGCCCGTCGTCTTTGTTGACGTCGTATACAGACAAGATCAGGTCAGACAACGTATCCCAGTCCAGCGCTTCGGCTGTGGCATCCGGCACGTCAAAATGACGGGCTTCCGGCGCGGTTAGAAAATCTTCCATTGTGAGTTCAGGTGTTACCCCCATGGCTTCACACACATGTTCATATGCCATTTGCGTTCCCCGCAGCTTACCTTCAACGGAGTGACCGGCAATGTGAGGCGTGGCAAACCACAAATACGGCAACAATGCCTGATTGATCTCAGGTTCATTGCGAAACACATCGAGGACCACCAGCGGTGCCTCAGGTTGTTGTAAACGTGTCAGCAACGCCGGTTCATCAATGACTTCACCGCGACAGGCGTTAATCAGTAACTGCCCTGCCCGCAAACCGCTTATACGTTCTGCATTAAGCAAATCAACGGTGGGATGAGGTCCGTCTTTGACAAAAGGCACATGCAGGGTAATGACATCACAGGTCATGATGGTGTCCATACCGGTAAAATGCCGGTTGTCACCGGCGGCCTCAAGAGGCGGATCGCACAGTACATGGGCAATGTTAAGTGCATGCAGTCTTTCTGCCAGAGCACTGCCTACATGTCCGGCGCCGACTACGCCAACAGTAATACGGCTTAAATCCAGCTTGCCCTGACGGTGAGCGTTCATCAGTACACTCACCACATACTCGGCAACGGCTACTGCATTGCATCCACCGGCAGAGCGCCATGGCACCCCCGCCTGTTCAAGGGCGGTTTTATCCAGATGATTTGTGCCCGCCGTCGCCGTAGTTACCAGCTTTAACTGCCCGGCACCGGACAGCAGCGCTTCGTTCACTTTGGTGGTGGATCTGACCGCCAGATAGTCAGTACCAAAAAGCGCTTTTGCATCCAGCGATGGACCATGAAACGGTGAAGCATCGCCGAGCGCTGAAAAATAGGCCATTCCCTGAGGGATACTTTCTTCGAACAAAATGCGGGTCATATCAAACACTGTCAGACTTGCTAAGGCCGGTATAATACTGGAACGTAACGTAATTCACAAAACGAAACGCCCGCAGCGGTTAACCGGTGCGGGCGTTTATCATTTATAGTGATATAAACAGTCTTCTGACTGATTGCTTATCCGTTGTAACGCTGCATAACCAGCGTAGCGTTTGTACCGCCGAAACCAAAGCTGTTAGACATAATGGTATTCAGGGTTGCTTCACGGGTGGCTGTCACAATGTCCAGGCCCGCCGCTGCATCGTCCAGCGTATCAATGTTGATAGACGGCGCGATGAAGTTGTTCTTCATCATCAGCAAGCTGTAAATCGCTTCATTCACACCGGCAGCACCCAGAGCATGACCAGTCAGAGACTTGGTTGCACTGATTGGCACACCGGACTGACCGAAGACTTCCTGAATAGCAGCCAGTTCTTTCACATCACCCACCGGCGTAGATGTACCGTGAGTGTTCAGATAATCGATAGGTGCATTAACATTCTGCATCGCCATCTTCATACAACGTACCGCACCTTCACCGGAAGGCGCGACCATGTCGTAGCCGTCTGACGTGGCGCCGTAACCGACCACTTCACCGTAGATGGTTGCACCACGGGCCAGAGCATGTTCCAGCTCTTCTACAACAACCATACCGCCACCAGCGGAGCTGACGAAACCATCGCGGTTAGCATCATAAGTACGGGAAGCAACAGACGGGTTGTCATTGTATTTCGACGACAACGCTCCCATGGCATCAAACTGGCTGGACAGTGACCAGTGCAGTTCTTCACCGCCACCGGCGAATACCACATCCTGTTTACCCAGCTGGATCAGTTCCAGGGCATTACCAATACAGTGAGCACTGGTCGCACACGCTGAAGCGATAGAATAGTTCACACCTTTAATTTTAAACGGTGTTGCCAGACAGGCTGAAACTGTAGAGGCCATACAACGGGGAACCATGTAAGGACCCATACGTTTTACGCCCTTCTCACGAAGAATGTCTGCTGAAGCAACCTGATTTAATGATGACGCACCGCCGGAGCCGGCGATAATACCAGTGCGTTCATTTGAAATATCTTTTTCTTCCAAACCGGAATCAGCGATTGCCTGTTGCATTGCCACATAAGCATAAGCAGCGGCATCACCCATAAAGCGCATAACTTTACGGTCGATGTGCTCTGATAAATCAATGTCCACGTTACCCCATACCTGGCTGCGCAGACCCATTTCAGCGAATTGCTCTGAAAAAGTGATACCTGATTTGCCTGCTTTCAATGAAGCCAGCACTTCGTCCTGATTTACACCAATGCTGGACACGATGCCCAAGCCGGTAATAACTGCTCTTCTCATAACTAACCCTTTATTTTGATGGGGCATATGGTAACGATTTTCATCCGTAAACTGGTCTGCTCTTTTTACTTAACGTTTTTCCCATACCGTTTACACGTACCCTGCCCCGTCATTTGTGTCTTATCTGCCCCTGCTATGATTACCAAAAGCCGAAAACGTTCAGCTTTTCATCAACACAGAGAAAACAGGCTTCAACCCCGCGTGTTTGCTTTGCTCAATGTATCATGCAAGGTATGATCACCCAATGTTTGTCTTGCAGAATATCAAAACGTGAAATCCCGCACTGCGCAAGTTTATTTTAATGACAGCGGCACTCCGGTTGCTGACGACTTCGATGACGTCTATTTTTCCAACGACAGTGGCATTGATGAAACCCATCATGTGTTTATTGCCGGTAACGATATTCCGGCGCGCTGGCTGGCACATACCCGCCGCGACTTTGTTATTGCTGAAACCGGCTTTGGCACCGGCCTGAATTGCCTGGTGGCGATGCAGGCCTTCGCTGCGTTCAGAACGGAGCATCCTGAGCACCCGCTGAAACAACTTTTTATCCTCTCAACAGAAAAATTCCCCATGGCCAGAGACGATCTGGCCCGCGCACTGACCGCATTTCCGGTATTAGAGGGGGCAGCAAAGGCGCTGTTGAATAACTATCCCCTATCCATTCAGGGTTGCCACAGACTTCACTTCGATGAATTTCACACCACGCTGGATTTATGGATTGGCGATGTGCATGAATTGCTGCCCCAATGGCACGTACCGCCCCGCGGGTTGATTGATGCCTGGTTTCTGGACGGTTTTGCGCCCGGTAAAAACCCGGACATGTGGACGGAGGCTTTGTTTTCACAAATGGCCAGAGTGTCCAGACAAGGCGCGACCTTCGGCACGTTTACCGCAGCAGGGATTGTGAAACGGGGCCTGAGAGACGCCGGTTTTGTTGTTGAAAAACGTAAAGGTTTTGGCCGCAAGCGCGACATGCTGGGCGGATATTTTGATGGCCAGCACTCTGCTCCGGCTGCACCGCCTTACTCCCGTTTTAATAACGAAGCAGTCACGGCAAACCACCGCCTGGCAATTATCGGCGGCGGACTGGCAGCAGCAACTCTGGCCCGGAGCCTGAGCCGTACAGGGATATCTGCCACTGTCTTGTGTGCAGATGAAACCCTTGCTCAGGGCGCATCGGGTAATCCTCAGGGTGGTTTTTATCCGCAGCTTCACAGTGAGGCGAGTATTGCCAGTCAAATTCAGGCTCACGGTTTTTTATACGCCAGCCGGGTGTACCGGCAGTTACCGGAACCGTTCACACATGAATGGTGTGGCGTACTGCAACTTAATTTCAGCGAAACGGTAGGTGAGCGGCAGGCTAAATTGCTGGACAGCGAAGTCTGGCCAGAAGCGCTTGTATGCGCCATATCTCAGCAGGATGCCAGTGATTTTGCCGGTGTTCCGTTGCCCGCCGGCGGACTGCACATACCGTTGGGTGGCTGGGTTTGCCCGCCGGAACTGGTCAGTGCGTTAATTGGCGGCTGCGACGAAAATATCCGGGTTCAAACCGGCGCAACGGTCACTGCTGTTACTGAACAGGAAGATGGCGTCACCCTTTGTGTTAACGGAAAAGAACAGCACTTTGATTACGCGGTCATTGCCACCGGTGCTGACAGTATCCATATTCCGCAGATGACGGCATTGCCACTTCGTCCCGTGCGGGGCCAGGTAGAAGCTATTCCCGGCCAGCCTTTAGTCAGTGCATTGCGAACCGTACTTTGTCATAAAGGCTACATGACACCACAAATGGACAACCGCCATGCTCTGGGGTCTACCTATGGAAAAGATGATACCCGGTGTGATGTGCGTGAAAGCGACACACAGACAAATCTGGCGACACATAAAAAAGCAATGGGGGCAGACAGCTGGGTAGCGCAGCTTCAACACGACGGACAAGCCAGAGCAGCAATCCGTCTGACATTGCCGGATCACCAGCCCGCCAGCGGACAACTGTTGAGTAATGACGCGTTGTACGAACAATACCGCGCCCTGAGCACCGGAAAGCCACTCAGCAGCCAGACACAGCCGCCTGCCGGCAGACTGTTCACTTTAACCGGACTCGGCTCAAGAGGGTTAACTACGGCGCCGTTAATGGCGCAAATTTTGACAGGCCAGTTAACCCATACACCGCTGCCGGCACCGGAGTCTTTACTTCAGGCAACCGCACCGCAAAGGTTTGCTATCAGAAATTCAATCAGAGGAGTGGCGCCCTGAGCCGGGCAGAGTGCTATGGAGATGGTTGAGTCATAACACCATGCCGGCGCAGAGCGGCAATTTGAATGTGGCATTCAAACGCCAGTATGAATAATAATCCAGCCTGCCCCGATAGGAAAGTATTTATCGGTGGCCGGCGGGAAATCTCATACTAAAAGATGACTATTTTCCGGTTTGGCTGCCGCTGTTCAGCGCAGTAACCATAAAAGACGGAATAAGCAGACTGGTACTGGCGACAACCTGATGCTTATCAACGGACACAATACGTGCATTGACCCGCACGCCTCTGGGCTCTTCGATAAGGGTACCGGTGAGAATATGATCCATCTGCATTGAGCGGCTCTGTATTTCGCCGGTCCGTGTCATGGCCAGATCGCCAAAAGGCGTGACTGTCAACGCATCAGCCATTTTAAAATCGACAATACCCACACCAAAACTCTGCAATTCTGCGATGAGCAGTTCAGCCAGCTGATTTCCCATCACTGTGGTTTCCTGCAGCGTCCGGTTGAGTCTTACGAAGCTTGCCACACCGATTAAATCGTTGCTGCTAAGCTCTGTCGCAGAGTCCATCAGTTGCATCGCCAGTTGAGATGCATAGTCAGCCAGCGCTTTGTGTGTTCTGTCCGGCTGATAGCCGGTTACAAGAGGATCGTGCCACTCAACCGCTACCGGCCCTGTCTGTTTACTGGCCTTTAGGTTACGGTCACGGGAATCAGGCCGGTATTGCCATTGTGCTGTCTCCGGCACCGCTGCCATGTCCACCGGTGCCTTGCTCTCAGATGCAATGACCTCTGGTGCAGCATGTGTCACTACATCAGCCTGCGGATAGGAAGTCGCTTCTGACGTTGAAGATGAAGCCGCACTGTCACCCGACGGTTGCGCAGGCTGCGTGTGAGCATCACCCTCACCATCCATGTAAGCATGGTAGTGTTCATCAATGGTGGTACAGGCGGAGAGCCCGGCTACCAGCATAACAGCCAGTAAACGGCCTGATATTACTGTGATAGCCGGAACTGAAGGTTTGGCAAACGTCATCGTCTTAACCCCGTGTCAGCTTCACACCATCCCGGATGCCACTTTTACCGTTGCTGTCGCTGGGAATAAGCGCATCCACGACATAAAACGGTATAAGTAACTGGGCTGTCGCCACCACAGCGCGGCTTTCTATGCCGAGAATACGCGCGTTTACCAGTACCCCGCCCTGATGCTTCGCCATCGTGCCGGTGAGAACGTAATCAATGGGCAGGCTGCTGTTTAAGTCGAGATAGTCACGGCTCAGCAGAAAATCACCGCTGTCTGTTACTCTGATGTAATCTGTTGCTTTAAAATCCACTACCGGAATGCGATATTTATGCAGTTCGTGCATAAACGATTCAGCCATCTGATGACCCAGTAAATTGGTGTGCTGGAGATCAGAGTCCAGCATAGCGAAATTGGTTACCGCCACCGGCGTTTTATTGGTGACGTACTCCATGTTGGAAACCAGATCCTGAGTCATGTTCTTGACATAATCGCCAACATGACGGTTCAGAGGACGACCCTGATACGCCCCCTGCACACTGCTGTACAGAGGCGGCTGGCCAATAGCACCGAAACTGTCAGCTTCGTCTTCAGGCTCTGCGGCGACAACTTCAGCGCGATCTTCAGCACGCACATCAATGACATTCATCACCGGCTCAGCTGCACCCGGCTGCGCTTCTGCGGTCTCTTCATCGCTGAGCAGAGAGCAACCTGAAATACTGACCAGCATTGCTGCCATGGCAATCATATTGCGTTGAAAAGTCATTGGCATTACCCCTTATCCTCAGTTCTGTACAGCCGCCCATTCCGGGTCGTGATCTTTTCTTCTTCCCAGAACAAGCCTTCAGGAAAGAAACGTGTCGCAGCAGCCACGACATCTTTTGTTCTGGCGTTTATCACTCTGGCGTTAACCATAGCACCGGCCTGCTGGCGGACAATGGTGCCGGTGATATAAAAATCCACCCGTTCGATGCCGGGAAGTTGTTCGATATCCCGGGTGAGTACGCGGTCTGCATACTCTCCCATTATTATATCGTCCGTGAGCTTAAACTCTTGAGTGGTAAAGCCCCGTTTTGCGGCTTCAGTGATCAACCCCTCTTCAAGTTGATGGCCAAGCATCATCAGCGGGTCCTGCTGTTTGCTGTTCCAGCTCATGGTATCTGCCGGCACAAAACCGGTAACGGCATATTTCGCCTGACGTGAAGGACGCAGCTGCGCAAACAGCTCATTCGCCAGTACGTAAGTGTGGTACTCCATATTGCCTAATGCAGGTAACGCCATATTTTCTTCCTGCATCACCACCGAAGGACTCTCTCCGGCACAGCCTCCGAGCATCAAACTGCCTGCTGCCAGCCATGCTGCAGGGACTGTCTTTTTCAGATATTTAGTACTCATTACTCCGGCCCGTTAACCCGCCATATATTGTCTGCTGAGGTATTCGCAATTTTCGTACCATGTGGGAACGTCAAAGATGTGGCGGCGCAGAGGGGAATTCAGTAACCGGTAAGCGGGTTTTAAGGCGGCGGGAAAGAGGTGAAGCGGCAAGAGTCTGCCGCTTCAGGGAAAAGTTGTCAGCAGGGAGTCGCTATTTTGCACTGGCAAGAAGACGTTGCCAGAGCGCCATAACCAGCCGCTGATCCTCTTCTTCCAGTTCTTTATTATCAAAGGCGGCTTGTAAACTGCCCTGCATGGCTTCGTCCAGGGTGGCCAGGCTCGCATCAGGCTGCATTTCCTGTTGTCTGGCAATCACCGCAAAATGACCTTGCAGGTAGCTGGCAATAAACAGTTCATCGTCACTACCATGATCAACAACACCATCCAGCGCGTCTTCGATGTGTCCGGATTGCCCGATAAATTCAGTGGGGGCGGCGGCGGGAAATTCCATAAAGTCTCCTTATTTTGCAGGATACAGCACTTTGTCCCGGTATCCGGTGATCACCGGAAAATAGCCGGCAAGTGCGGTATCTAATTCAGCGTCACCGGTATCGAGCCGCAGAGGGCGGCCATCCAGAGACTGTAATTTGGTTTTTGTAGCGGTGATCAGCACATTTTCCTTCCCTGTATGGCGGATAAATGACGGTGAGAGTTGCTGGTTCCCACGGCCAAAAATATGCCCCTGACCACCAATCACTGTAATGACCAGTTTAACCGGCTGACCGTCAGTAAGTTCAAGCAGCTGTGCCGCTGTCACATCCGACGCCACCAGTTCTCCGTCTTTCACGACGTCGACGCCCAGCAGCGTATTATCCAGACCCATTGAATCCATAATTGCGGCCACGGTGGAACCCGATCCCATCACAAAAAACGTGTCCGGCTCATCTTCAATGGCTTCACGGATAAAGGCTGCGATATCTTCCAAAACCAGTTCATCACTTTCCTTGCCGCCGGCTTTGACGGCCTGAACGTAGGTGAGTGAATCCGGTACTCTCATTTCGCCGAAATGCTTTGCCAGTACTTTGCCCTGACGAAATGCCTCTTCGTCAATGTCACGGACTTCCGCCGGGGCTTCACTCACCAGCTCCCCGCGAACCATCATAGCCACCACTTCACCGGCGGCTACGGGGGTTACTGCATATACACCGGAGTGGATTTTACACCCGGCCGGTACGCCCAGCACAGGCGTTTGCAGCTCTGCAATCTGACACACATTTCGTGCAGTGCCGTCACCGCCGGCAAATAACAGTAAGTCGATCCCCTCAGCAAGTATGGCTTCCACCGCAGCTTCTGTATCTTCAGCTTCAGTCTGTGCCTGTGCGGGTGTGTATACCACCTTTGCTGTCAGACCGGCCTCACGGGCACTGTTTTCACCCATTTCAGCGGAGGCGGTTATCACAGTTATCTGACCGGCAAGCGAACTGAGTACATTCAGCGCGCGGGTCATTTTAATACCCGCAAGTTGTTCCGCTCCGGCCGCCAGCGCCTGTTCACGTACCGCAGCACCGTCGCTGCCTTTGAGTGCCACCGCACCGCCAATGCCGGCAAACGGATTAACCACCACGCCCAGACGAAATTTATCGCTCATGCTAATGCCTCTGCCCGTTCTGTAGTTACCGGCGCCGTTTTAAAATGCGCCTGCAGTACTGTCATCAACATACCGGCACGGGGTGGAAATCCAGTACGGGTATATTGCACCAGTTGCTCATGCACAGCAGCGGTGAACGCTTCACGGTCAGGCTCTGCCCCGTTCAGATTATCCGTACTGACCCGGAATTGGCGCCCGGCACTGAGCGTCAGAGCCCATTCCACTGCCTGCGGTTTAATTTCAACCTGTTCAAAAGCTTTCTGCTGACTGGCGTCACGGCCGTCAGGACAATACCAGTAACCATAATCTTCCAGCAGTCGCCGTTTATCACCGGCGATACACCAGTGCGCAATTTCATGCAACGCACTGGAGAAAAAACCGTGGGCAAAAACGATGCGGTGAAAAGGCACTTCATCCCCCGCGGGCAAATACACCGGCTCATCATCGCCGCGCACAAGACGGGTATTCCAGTTTTCAGCGAAGGTGGCGTCAAACAGGCGGATGAGTTCGTCCACTTGCGGATCGGTATCGTCCTGCAGGGTAAACTGCATTTTTGGTTGCATCGTATTTAAGGCTGAATTTTGTTGCTGCATCCAACTCACTGACAAGCCTGAAAAGAAGTTGCGCATAGTACCAAATGCCGGTCATTCCGCCAAATCTGAGGATGAATGTGATATGTTGATGTGAACATAAGGAGAGCAGATTTGAACACCACGTCCGGTATTGTCAGACACATCCACCGCGTGAATGCGTTGAAAAACATGGCAGAAAAGATGGGCCAGTTGCCGGCTATCCATGCCCTGCAACAATGGCAGTGTGAACGTTTGCTGGTGACTCACGCAGATCTGGCGGCTCAGCCACAGTACCGCCAGGCTATGGCCTTTTTCACTGAAGAGCTCTACGGACCGAAAGATTTTTCACAGCGGGATGCTGATATCGCGCGGGTGATCCCGAAACTGGCAAAAGTATTGCCAGACAAAGCCATGAAGGCGCTGGATGACGCTCTTGCACTGAATGCCCTCTCTTTTGAACTGGATCAAAAGGTTGTTGAGGCACTACAGTCCCAGCCGCTTAACAACAATACCTATGCACTGGCCTACCGTGAAGCGGGTGATAAAGCAGCAAGAATACAGCAAATTGACATCATCCGGCACTTGGGACAACAACTGGCCGCAATCATTAAAATACGGGGTATTGGTATGCTTATCTCGGTATCCCGCCGTCCGGCAAAACTTGCGGGACTTCTTTCTCTGCACGAATTTTTGCAGCGGGGATACGATACCTTCAGACAACTTGGCGATGTTGAGCGCTTTACCGGACCGGTTATTGCCCGTGAGCAACAATTAATGTTACAACTGTTTTCCGACGATTTTAGCCTTGGAAACAATCCTGTACCCCATGTACCCGAACGATGACTACCAGCCGGAATGGGCACTGCCTGCCCCTTTCGTTAAACCATGGCAAATAAACGACTCCCACATAGATCACTATCAGCACCTTAACAATGTGGCCTATCTGTCACAGCTGGAGTCGCTGGCCTGGTCACATTCAAATCATCTGGGACTGACATTCGATGATTACCGGGCATGCGGTAAAGGTATGGTGATCCACCGTCACGAACTGGACTATCTGTTACCCTGTCACGAAGGTGATACATTATTGTGTGCCACCTGGATTGTGGAATGCGACGGTAAGCTGAACCTTGAGCGACGCTTCCAGTTTGTTTGTCCCGTGCGCCGGAAAACGGTGTTTGCCGCCAGAACCCGTTTTGTTTGCGTCAATTTAAAAACCGGTGCCCCTGCGCGTATGCCTGCACTGTTTAAAAATACGTATACTGAAGCGGTGACAACGTCGTGAACAAATGGTTGCTGGCTGCCCTTGTGTTGTCTCTCACCCTTAACGGCATATTGCTGGTAACCCGCCGGGAAACCGTTACACAGCAGGTTGTCCCGCTGGCAGACAGTACTGAAGAAAGTATTCGCCCTGCTGTGCAAGCCCCCGCACCGACAAGCTTCCCCCTTTCAGTCTCAGATCTCATGCAGGAGGAAAGGCCTTCAGCGGCTACACTGCAAGCCTGGTTTAATAATGGCGATCCACGCTTTTTTCCTGCCCTCACTGCCGCCCTCAGAGATCAACCCTATAACTGGGAATTGTTACTGCTGGAAGCAATGTGGGTAAAACGTGAGGAACCGTTAAGCGAAGCTATCATCCAGTACTACAAAATTCTTGAGCGAAACCCTCCGCCGCAGGTAGAACAGGATATCTCCGCATTGATTACCCAAATGGCAGATACCGCAGCAGAAAAGCTCCGGCTCGCCGGCGACTGGGACACCCTTGCGGCTTTTGTGGAGCCACTTTACCAGTACCGGCCGGAAGATCGTTTTTATACCCTGCAACTGGCAGAGGCGTATGGCAGACAGCAAAAATTTACGCTGATGGAAAATGTACTGGCTTCGCTGCCATCTGAAGACCGGCAGGCTGAAGCGCTTCGGCGTGTACTGTATCCTCAGGCCGCAGACGCACAAAGTGAAGATATCCCGCCCGCCGAGGAAGAACGTGAGGTATCCGGTAACGCATTCACGATGCCGCTGGAACAAACCGGCGATCATTATCTCGCGCCACTGACACTTAACGGCCGCCACTCAAGATTGCTGGTAGATACCGGTGCATCGGTTACAACGGTGACGACGGAGGTATTCAGACAAGTAGCCAGACGGGGAAATTACCGGGACCTGGGAAATTTTGCAGTCAATACCGCAGGCGGCCGGGTAGACGCCCGCATGGTAACATTAAAAGAAGTAGAGTTTGGTCCGTGGCGACTGGCGGATGTATCGGTGCTGGTGCTGCCACCGGGTACGCTTGATGGCACTGAGGGACTGTTAGGCATGAATATTCTCAAGCGGTTTCATTTCCGCATTGACCAGGCCGGGAATGCGCTGCTGCTGGATCCCATTCACTAAGCCCGGTTTTATAAAACCGGGCTTAGTCTGCTTCGAACCGTTACAAAGCCGCTGCGACTTTTGTTCCTTGCTCAATGGCCCGTTTGGCATCGAGTTCACGGGCTTCATCTGCACCGCCGATAAGATGACACGGTTTCGTCAGGCCTTCCTGCAATGCCCGCAGCGGCTCCTGTCCGGCACAAATGATCACATTATCTACCGGTAGTACCATTGACTTGCCCTCTACTGTGCAGTGAAAACCTTCATCATCAATGCGGTCATAGGTTACGCCAGCGATCATTTTCACTCCTTTCATCATAAGATTGGCGCGGTGAGACCATCCGGTCGTTTTACCCAGACCCGCGCCCACTTTGGAAGTTTTCCGCTGGAGCAGGAAGATTTCTCTGGATGACGGCTCTGGTGCAGGTTTAACCCCTTCCACACCAGCCCTTGCTGTCAGTGTCATATCCACGCCCCACTCTTTCATGAAAACGGGAATATCCAGGCTTGGCGCATTCTTCCCGTGTGACAGATACTCAGACACATCAAAACCGATCCCACCGGCACCGATTACCGCTACACGTTTACCCACCGTTTTTTTATCTCTGATCACGTCCAGATAGGTGAGAACTTTACTGTGTTCAATGCCCTCAATGTCGGGCACTCTCGGGGTAATACCAGTCGCCAGAATAACGTCATCAAAGTTGCCGTTATTCAGCGTGTCTGCGGTCACTCTGGTGTTCAGCTGAACATCTACGCCGGTAAGCTCAAGCTGACGGGCAAAATAGCGCAGGGTTTCATTAAACTCTTCTTTGCCCGGGATCTGTCTGGCGATATTGAACTGACCGCCAATCTCAGATGCACTGTCAAACAGCGTGACTTTATGCCCCCGCCGTGCAGCGGTAGTCGCCGCCGCCAGCCCTGCAGGACCGGCCCCGACCACAGCAATATGCTTCACTGACTGCGCCGGCGCAATTTGCAGTTGCAGTTCATGACAGGCCCGCGGGTTAACCAGACAACTAGTGAGTTTCCCGTTAAAAATATGGTCCAGACACGCCTGATTGCAGCCAATACAAGTATTTATTTCATCACTGCGGTTTTGTTCAGCTTTAATAACGAAGTCAGCATCTGCCAGAAATGGCCGCGCCATGGAAACCATATCCGCATCTCCCCGCGCCAACACGGCTTCTGCGACCTCCGGTGTATTGATGCGGTTACAGGTGATCAGCGGCACATTGAGCGCCGCCTTAAACTTCGCAGTCACCCAGGTGAAAGCAGCCCGCGGCACCCGTGTTGAAATGGTAGGAATTCGCGCTTCATGCCAGCCGATCCCGGTATTGATAAGATTCGCGCCGGCTTCCTCAATAGCCAGCCCCAGCTTCACCACTTCATCGTATGTAGAGCCGCCTTCGACTAAGTCCAGCATGGAAAGCCGGTAAATAATGATGAAGTTATCACCGGTGGCTTCACGGACCCGGCGCACCACTTCAACCGGCAGACGCATTCTGTTCTCATAACTGCCTCCCCAGTCATCATCACGCTGATTCGTGCGGACTGCAATAAACTGATTCAGGAAATAACCTTCAGAACCCATGATTTCCACACCGTCATAACCGGCTTTCTGCGCCTGAGTGGCAGCAAAAATAAAGTCACTGATCTGTTGTTCGATTTCTTCTTCTGTCAGCGCTTTGGGTTTGTACGGATTAATCGGCGCCTGAATAGCCGATGGCGCCACCAGCTTCTCCGAGTAGGCATAACGGCCGGTATGCAGGATTTGCATACAAATTTTCCCGCCTTCGGCATGGACCGCATCCGTCACTTCAAGATGATGGGCAACGGCCTTATCTGAATCCAGGCGCCGTGTGGCAGGATGGGTAGAGCCTTCTTCATTCGGTCCGATCCCACCGGTCACAATCAACGCCACACCGCCCCGGGCTCGTTCGGCATAGAATGCGGCCATGTGTTTGTGCCCGCCCGGCATTTCTTCAAGCCCGGTGTGCATAGAGCCCATGATGACGCGGTTCTTTAACTGAGTGAATCCCAAATCAAGGGGGCGAAACAGATGCGGATACGTGGTGGTGCTCATGTTTAGTCCTGATGGTTGCCTGTCATTGAAGTTGTAGCCAGGTTTGGTGAACAACGCAAACTTGACACCGTCAAGATAACACCAATGTTGACAGTGTCAAGATTAAACGGGACACTCCGCTTACCGACTTATCAGGAAACGCTATGACTTCCGGTTCTTCTTACCATCACGGTGATTTACGCAGTGCGCTCATTGAAGCGGCCACCACTATCATTGAAGACAGTGGCATAGACGCTTTGTCGCTGAGAAAGCTGGCAGAGGTAACGGGCGTATCGAGAACCGCCCCGTATCACCATTTTAAAGATAAAAATGCATTACTCAGTGCTATTGCTGCTAAAGGGTTTGACGACTGGCACGCCTCCGCCAGAGCTATTTTTGAACAGGAAGATCTGACTCCGGCTACCCGTTTCCGCCGCTTTATCCACCAGTATGTCAATTATGCCGCGAACCACCCGCAGGTGTATGAACTGATGTTCGGGCGGACGTTATGGCACAACGATCAGGCAACAGCACAGTTGAAAGACATTGCTTATCCCTGTTTCCAATACCAGCTCACCATGACCCGCACCTGGCAGTCCAGTGGCCTGCTCCCTGAAGATCAGGATGCGCTGAGGCTGGCGCAGGTCACCTGGAGTACCCTGCACGGTATCGCAAGACTATTAATTGATGGTATTTACGCCGACGAGTCGCATATCAGCGAAATGTGCGACTGTGCCGCAGACGTGTTTATCCGCTCTGCCGGATTAAAGTAAGCCCTGAAGGCGAAGTACCTTTTACAGAAAACCGGCCGGTTCAGGGGTGGCCGGCACTGCGGATGATCAGGTCCGCCACCCGCTCGGCAATCATCACCACCGGCGCATTGGTATTGCCCCCGGGCAACACAGGCATGACCGACGCATCTGCTACCCGCAGGCCATTAACCCCTCTTACGCGACACTGATTGTCAGTCACCGCCATTTCATCGTCTGCCGCTCCCATTTTGCAGGTGCCCACAGGATGATAGATACTTTCCGCATGCTCACGGATAAATTCGTCCAGCAATGCCTCATCGTTATTCCCTTGTGGCGGTGACAATCGTTTTCCCCGCACGTCATCGAAAGCCGCGCTGTTTACCAGCTTGTCTGCCAGAGCAACCCCCTCGAGCAGCACTTTTTTATCGTCGGGATGGGTGAGATAAGTAGGCTCGATTAGCGGATGGTCAGCAGGATGACTGCTTTGCAAAGAGATACTGCCACGGCTTTTCGGATACAGGGCACAAACGTGGACCCCGAAACCGTATCCGTAAACCGAGCGGCGGCCATGTTCAGCCAGAATGGCCGGCAGGAAATGAAATTGCAGATCCGGCTGACCGGACTGCGCCAGAGAAGAAGAAGCGAAACCGCCGGCTTCAGCAATGTTAGAAGAAAGCAGGCCACCTGATGTGAACAAATACCGGAAACCGGCTGCTATGTAAGAGGGTATAGCAGAAAGGGCGACAGCATAGCCCTGACGGGACGTGCAACGGTATTGCACAATAGCGTCCAGATGATCTTGCAAGTTACGGCCTGTTCCCGGGGAGTCCGCGACCACATGCACGCCTTTTTCCATCAGCATGTCACGGGGTCCTACCCCGGAGAGCATCAGCAAATGCGGTGAATTAATTGCCCCCCCGCACAGAATGACTTCTTTACGTGCGCCGATCCGGCGACCTTTGCCTTTATACCGCACCTGCACGCCGCTGGCGGTTTTACCGGTAAAAAGTACTTTTTCAGTGAGCGTCCGGGTATGTACCGTCAGGTTGGGCCGGTTCAACGCAGGTTTAAGATACGCCTGCGCCGTGGACCAGCGCCGGCCGTGCTTTTGGGTGACATCATAAAAGCCAAGCCCTTCCCGCTGTTCACGGTTGAAGTCGGTTCTGACAGGCAAACCGGCAGCATCTGCAGAATTCACAAAACACCGGGAAAGCGGATCGGTATGACGAAGCTTTTCAACTCTGAGGGGACCGCCGGTGCCATGATAAGCATCTGCGCCGCCGTGATAATCTTCTGCCTTTTTAAACCATGGCAGCACTTCGTTGTAACTCCAGCCGGCAGCGCCGGATTCAGCCCAGCGATCATAGTCTTCCCGCTGGCCGCGAATGTAGCACATGGCATTGACTGAACTGCTGCCCCCCAGAGTTTTCCCTCTGGGCCAGAAAAGTTCGCGGTCATTCAGCTCACTTTGCGGTGCAGTGAAATATCCCCAGCCAATGCTGTCAAAACGACTGAGCAAAGACAATCCGAACGGCACATGGATGAACGGATTGTTGTCTTTACCACCGGCTTCCAGCAGACACACAGTAACAGACGGATTTTCTGACAAACGGGCCGCCAGCACTGCGCCGGCAGATCCCGCTCCGGCGATCACATAATCATACTGTTCTTCAACCATACGCCACCTGCAATGTGCTTATTCAACTGCTCTTACCAGTTTAACAAATTGTCGGCTATTGTCTGTGTTTTTTATGTTACTGTAGTGACAGACTGAACCACAGGGACAGAGGATTGACACTCAGCTGGCGGGAAAAATGGAAAGTCGCCGTTTGCGGCCTGATGATAAAAACAGGCAGACTGACGTATGATGACTACACCACACAAGAACTACAGGCGTTACTGACTCCCCTGTTCCCCCGCTCTTTTCCGTTTGATGTACCGGGAGGAAAGGCCCGCCTGACTATCACGGAAGCACAGGTTCACTGTCAGGAAGAATCAAACAGGCTGGCACTGCAATGTTTTGCAGAACTCAACATTACGGTCCTCGATACCCCGCTTTACCGTGCCCATGTCATTGTCGTGATAAGCGGAACGCCGGTTTACGATATTCAAAACCATGTGATCAGTATTGAGGATCTCAAATCCGACGCTATCCAACTGGTTAATGACAACTATGCGCTGCTCAATGACACCCGCTCACTGATCCGTCAGATTGTGCCCGGGTTACAACTGGGTAAGTCACTGACTGAGTTTATCAGTGCTCCTCTTCTGAATATTGCCAGTATCGCCACCACCGGCAAAACTGACCGTTTGCTGTCGTATCTGCGCCTGTATCTTGATCATAACAAACAGCGTATTCTGGACTATCACAAACCGGAAATTGATGCGGTGTTGCAGCGCCATGCTGAAACGCAGGATCTCAGCTATGCATTAGGCGGCCACTGGCGGGAAGTTGTTTTTCACCGCTGGGGAAAACAGGTATTCGTGGTCAACGGCGGGTTGAGATTCAGTTTCCGCTGAGGTTAATGAAACCTTCACACTATTCAGCAATGACCGAACGGGGATAACTTTCAATCTGCTCGCCGATATCTTCAATACCCACTCCGGGTTCATCCACCGACCGGGCAAGAATGGCTAAAGCTTCATGGACATAACCGGCCAGAGGGCTGATGTCTTTGACATGCCGGTTACAGCACACCATCCCCACGTTTGCTGTTCCGTTGTAGGTCATCAGTGTGATATTCACGCCGCCACCCGGCGTCATGGTGGACACCGGATAACAGGCCAGTAATTTGCTGTCCTTCAGATAACGGGCTTCTTTTGGTCCGGGCAGGTTTGAAATTAAGATATTCGCTATGGGCTTGACGAAGTCTGACAAGTGTAACCATTCAAACACCAGTGATACCGCCTGAATAGTGATGGTGTACGCTTTGAATGCCCCCGGTGTCGCTTTTTGTGCAGCATGTTTGACGATGCGGTGATTCACAATGATTTGCCTTAACCGCACATACGGGTCCCGCTCGCCGTGGGCCAGTTCAACAGGCACAATGGCAATCTTATTACCGGTGGTCTTCTCGCCCGGTTTACGCAAATTAACCGGCATATTGGTATACAGTGGACGGGTAAACCGCTGTCCGTGATCTTTCAGAAAACGGTGAACCGCAATATCAAATACGCACAGCAATATTTCGTTAGCAGATGCCCGCGTGCGTCTTGCCAGCGCTTTAATCTCTGCAAAATCGATGTCTGTTGTAGTTACCGCCCTGCCTGCTCTCACCTGACCGGTAAGAGGCGTTTGCGTACCACTGAAGGGCAACGGCATGTAATGGGTGTTAATACGCACCAGCTTCATCAGCAGCCGCAACATAATGATGAAAAACTGCCAGCTGGTTTTCAGTCCCTGCCAGACAGCGAACAACCTGTCGCGCCAGCGCACCAGATGCTTTCTTTTGTGGCGCAGCCGTTTAAGTGCCCAGACCGGAGTAAATCCCTGCTCAGCAGGTCCGGCGGTATATCCGGCCTGAAACCAGCGAACAAGCGTTGCGCCGTCACCGTAGAGATGATGCACCCGCGCATAAATCACAAACTGACGGCTGGTGTTGTCATGCAAAAAAATAAATTGCCAGAGTGGCTTTTCCGGGTCGAGCCGCGAAGCATGCAGTGTTTCGGTGAGTTTATCGAGCTGTCTGCGATCCTGAATGTTTTCAGTAATATGAAATTGCACGTGATAATCCATATCCATGTGCTTTACAGGCTGCAAACCCAGGGGGTAACCCAGCAGCGTTTTAATTTTGCAATTAAATGGCGGGGTAATTTTTGTGTGCGATTTTACTTCTTCGTAAAGCGCCCTGACGTACTCTGAAGCACATGCCTGCTCAGGCATTTCAAGGATCTGCACACAACCCACATGCTTGGGACTGGCGTCAGACTCCGCCAGCCAGAAAGACTTGTCCAGAAAAGACAGTGAGCGGCCCATCAGTCTTCCCCGTCTGTCCAGTCAGTATGTTTCAGGTTTGCCAGACTGTGACGGGCAATCCCCTGATTCAGTTCAGCCAGGGTGCCCTCCGGTAAGGTTAACCGCGGCAATAAACTCATCATTAATAAAGACAGGCAGTGATATCGTTGAGATTCACCGTCCAGGCTGCGGCCAAGCTGGTCATATTGAAACGACTGGGTCAACACCAGGGTTAACAGTTCAGTAAGCAGAGGTAACTCCGCTTTTTCCAGGGTCAGAGAACCGGAGGATTTAAGCGCATGCAATACATTGCTTATCTGTTTTTCCAGCGCACTCACCACCTGATTTCTCACCTTGTGGGCGTGAGGATACTTTTCGGCAAGATCTGCCGGACTCCGGTAAAGAAATTCAAACAGATGCAGTTTCTCAATGATCATGTAGAAATAATAGAACACATCTTCCGCACTGATGCGGGCGGCAATATCACTTCGCAGTACATGCAGCATCTGATTTTTGTGAATGCTGATAAGGCGTTCAACAATCACTTCTTTGCCCTTGTAATGGTAGTACAGGTTACCCGGACTGATATCCAGTTCCATGGCAATATCTACACTGGTTACGCTGTTTTCGCCATGCTCATTGAACAGTGACAGCGCCGTGTAGAGTATTTTGTCTGCGGTTTTCATGTTCAGATAAACACCAGATAAAGCTGGGCAAACCCGGCTGCCAGGCCCAGTAATGCGCCTGTCAGAATAAGCTTCCATTCATCCTGCCGGTAAGCAGGACGCAATACGCCTTCAAATTCTTCCGGCGGGAGAGCCTGCATGCGGACCCGTAAATCATCTCCTACCCGTAAAGCAGAATGGGCGTAATCGTAAGCATAAAACAGGGCTTTATCTGAGTTTTCAAAAATACGCTGTACGGCCAGCGCTTTCATCTTGAAATAATTTTCAGAGCCGACACCCAACCCGAAATACGGCTGGGCAACGGCCACATAGCGCTCAATAGCATCATTGACGTGCAGCTCGATAAGCTCCAGTAACGATGCTGACCCGGAGCCGTGCAGGATCACATGGGTAATATTTTGCGGAGTGATAAGCTTGTTTTCGATGATTTCAGCATATACTCGTGACACTTCCGCCTGCCGTTTCAGAAACATGCCCTGAACAGTCACAGGACCAAACTTGCGGGGACGTTTAGGCTCGAAGATGATTTTAATAGCAATCCAGTTAGTGGCGTAGCCCACCAGCAATCCGCCCAGCGGCAATAACCACCAGGCCTGAAAATAGTGCCACAGAAACATGGTGGGTAAGCCGAAAAGAAAACCGAAATAAAAACCGGAACGGACGATGAACGGAAACTCTTTGGCACCGGCAGTAAGAAAAATTTCATTGATGAGTGAAGGCGAACCGACCAGTTGCTCGACTACCAGCTCTTTGATGTTCAGAATTTCATTTATATTTAACTGAAAATCTGTGACCAGCTTTTTTACAACCCGGGGCATGTCATTTTCAATCCGGCGGTAAACCAGATTCTTTCCCTGCACCGGCACTGCGGCCCATAAATCCGGTGCTGAAGCTTCCATCACCTCGTTGACCACACTTTTCAGCACCTGCTTTAAGCGCCGTTCGATGGCACAGGCCAGCTGTTCGCCGTCCAGGCGTTGGGCGAGTTCTTCAACACTGAGCAGTTTGCCCAGAACCAGCTCTACTTCAATTTCAGCCATTTCCCGCCGTTTTGCCGGGATCAGCCCCTGCCAGCCAAAAAATGGTCTGATCCCCTTAAATTCAATGGGATAAAACATCATTTTGACCGCCAGATAATTGGTCACCCAACCCACAATCGCGCTGATAAACGGGATAGACAGCAGGCTAAGCAGTTCCGGGTTCCATTCCATGCAAGCTATTGTTTTTGGCTATTTTACCGACATAGCTTCAGGCTAAAGGGAGATTGCATATTTAGCAAACCTTTTGCGGTGAAAGCTTGATCTGCGCCATACGTTCAAAATTAGGTAGAGCATTCAAATTATTCCTGCCAGGCTGGTTAATATCACTGCAAGTGATGCGTTTCCAAAGATCAGTAAGAGGCCGGTATTATGGTATTTTTCTCAAAATCGAATGCAATAGAGCAGGATATTGAACTGGCTTCTGATTATGCTGAATACCGTGAAGCCTGCCTGGCTCACGACGCCCTTACCGGCGCAGACGACTGGAAGCGAAAAGAAGCCAGCAGAGATTACGACTACCGGTTGATACGAAAACGTGTTCAACGCATGCAGTCAGCCAGAAAGTTACAGGATGTGACCGGCCTGATGTCGGTACTCCATGAAGGATTGCATGGTAATCTGGGTAATATCGCCAACCCTGCCCTGCTTACACACAGTAAAACGGGCACCAAGCAGCTTATCGAAACCTTTATCAGCGAAGTGGTCATGGCACTGGATGCCATTTACCGGGCTGATGAATCTGTGGTGGATTTTTTCCATAAAAAGCAGTTTTTTGAAGAGACGGCTCATGCATTCGGCCGTTCCTGTCTGATGCTGTCCGGTGGTGCCGGTCTGGGATTTTTTCACGCCGGTGTAGTGAAATCCCTCAATGAACACAACCTGTTGCCCACCGTGATATCAGGGGCCAGTGCCGGTGCTATTATCGCCGCTATGATTGGCACAAAAAACCAGCAGGAACTGCAGGAAGCCCTGTCTCCTGAGTTTATTCTGAGTAAGTTTCGTTACTGGAGAAAATGGTCAGGGTTTGGCAGGAAGTCGCTGCTGGATGCCACAGCGCTGGAAAATACCCTCATTGAACTGTTTGATCTGATGACTTTTGAAGAGGCTTTCAGTAAGACCGGGCGTCATATCAACATTTCCGTATCACCGATGGATTTACATCAACAATCACGGGTACTCAACGCCAAAACATCTCCGAATGCTATTATTACTCAGGCTGTGCGGGCCTCCACCGCCGTCCCGTTATTTTTCAGCCCCGTGCAACTACGCGCTAAAAATGCTGCCGGCGATATCATACCGTACATCCCTAACCGCCGGTTCGTGGACGGCTCACTCATGGCGGATTTGCCTTTCAGACAATTGTCACGGTTATACGGTGTTAACCACAGCATCGTCAGCCAGACAAATCCCCTGGCTGTGCCTTTTTTATCCTCAAACCGCGCCGGTGCTACTACACTGACCGGACTGACATTCCGCCACATCAGTCAACTGGCGAAGTCTAACAGCATTTTTGCGTTCGACATGCTTGAGAACCTCACCGGTAACAAGGCTGCCCGCCTCGCAATTCATAAAGTACGGTCGGTCATTGACCAGCAGTACGTAGGCAATATTAATATTCTTCCTCATAATCAGCTCAGGAGTCTCAGTCAGATCCTCGCCAACCCGACTTCAGAAAGTATTACATCGCTGATACGCAGCGGCGAGAAGGCTACCTGGGAGCACATTGATGTTATTGAAAGAAATACTAAAATTAGCGAGACGTTACGCTTATATTTAGCTAAGCTAAAAGAACGGGAAGCCAGGGAATCAGGGCACTGATAAAAAACCGGAAAGGAAGACCCGGAGTATTTTAACGCTCAGGAATGCCGTGAACCGCAATGCCACTCAGGCTGACAGCCAGTATGTCAGCAAAGTCAAAAAACTCATTGAACTTGTCGATCCTGTGGATACGGCAAAGCCCTCGGTGGTGACATATGCCAGACACTTTTATGCGGTTACCGCAGACCTGAAAAAGCGCATTCAGAGCCTGGCGCAGGAAGTCAAAGTTGTCAGCGAAACCAGGGCCAACATTGCCGTGCTGGAAGATCTGAAGAAGCAACATAAATCCGCGGTGCAGCAACTTGAGAAAGAACAGGCAGATCGCCAGCGCCTGATAATCACTATTGTGTCGCAGATAATTTCCCTGAGTGAAGGGGAAACTTATTATGAGACCCAGACCGCCAGCTCCCGCTTTCTGGGCACATTGCTTCTGCTCACGCGGGGTAAAGATGGCAATTACGCCCGCTATCATCAACGGCTTAAACCGCTTTACAAAGCAGTACTAGCTCTCAGATTAAGTGACAAAGTGCTGGCAGACAGCAGCGTAAAACATAGCTATTTATCAAAGTATGCCGGCGTACTTGAACGGTTTACCGATGAAGTAAAAATGCGGGAATGGGCAAACTTCATCGCCACCCCTGTCATCGCAGCGGCTATTTTTCAGGACATCGGACTTTATCACGAAGAGGCTGTGCGCATTCTGTACGGGGAAGACGGCGAAGATGATCCGTTCAGAGAACTGGATGAATCTTTCCGCAAGCAACTGTTAAAGATTAACTATCAGCAAACACTGACCTTTATCAGAGACGGTGTTTCCTTTATCGGTTGTGAACAGAACAAAGGCCCCCACGGCTTTCTTATGGAACTGATGCAGGACACATTCACCGGTAAATCCGGAATCGGCGATATTTTAAAAATCCCGCAGGTCTATTCCTCCATTGTTCTGTCAACCAAGCCCGGCTATAACCGCTCTATGCTGCCGAAGGGTTATATGCTGATTGAACAAATGGCGAAACAAAAAAGTGTTAACAGCCGGCTCGCTGAGCACTTCATCAATATTGTGGGTTATTTCCCTCAGGGATTCGGCGTGTGCTTCATTCCGGTGAATGAAAAAGGTCAGGAAAAAGACCAGTATGAATATGCCATTGTGTCCCGGTTAAACCCGGAGCATCCTGCTGAACCGGTTTGCAAAATTGTGTCCAGAAACCTGACCTTTTTTGCTGCCGGCAAAGAAGAACGGGTAGCGAAAGACAGAAATCTGTTCTTTAACGCCACCAAACAAAAACTGATGAAAATTGACCGCGCACGCATGACAGAAATCATGAGTCAGTTGAAAAAGAACTTCACCATCGCCGATGTGGACGAACACATTCCGGCATTCTGGGAACCCCACGACTTCTTTGCCGACCGCAAAAACCAATCTATCTGGCGGTGATAATGATGAGTCAGTACAGTTGATAACAATGGCCTGCGTATTTGTTTTGAAATCCGCAGGCATCGCCAGCCAGCCAGCCATTTAACTGTCAATTTTCTGAATCAGTTCATCCAGCTTTTCAATATTGCTGACGGTAGTTTTTACCAGGTTATCGATTTCGTCGGAAGACTGTTTTGAATTCCCGGCAAGGGTTCGCACTTCATCGGCAACAACGGCAAATCCCCGCCCAGTTTCTCCGGCCCTCGCAGCTTCAATGGCTGCGTTGAGAGCCAGTAAGTTGGTTTGTTCAGAGATACTATTAATTGTGCCGACGATAGAGCTGATCGTCTGACTGGTTGTTAATAACTCTTTCATAGCAACCAGCGTCTGGTTAACCGCCTGTTTGCGGGTGCTCACATCAATGGCGAAGAACACGTAGCGTGTGATATCGCCATTAAAACTCTTCAGCGCACTAATCCGCGCATCAAAAGCGAGATATTTGTCACTTTCATGGATTTCGATAACTTTCGATACAAACCCATTCTGATTGAGCTGTTCTTTATCTTCCGCACTCAGGGCCTGCAGAATACGCTGCGCAAATACGTCCTGATTAACTACACCGGTCAGCGTGGTTCTGAGCAATTTATTCACGTCCACCACTTTGCCGCCGGGCTCCATTTCCATCAGTACCAGTGCACTTCCGATTGCTTTCAGTTTATTCGTGAAATCCAGCGCCATCTGTTTCACCCGGGTAATATCAGCCTGTACTGCAATGAAATTAACCAGCTTTCCGTCCTGAAACACCGGGTTTATTGAAAGCGACGTCCAGTAAGGCGCACCATCTTTCCGGTAATTCAGAATTTCATCGTAAAAGGCTTCCCGGTTCTTAATTTTCTGACGGATAACATCGACAGTCCTGGGGTCGGTCTCTTCCCCCTGCAGAAAGGAGCCCGGCTTCCGCCCCTTCACTTCAGTCAGTGTCCAGCCGGTTAACCCCTCAAAGCCATTATTCACGTACTCAATCAGACCTTCTGCATCAGAGATAATCACTGCATTGTCAGTTTCATTCGCCACCAGCGACAGCATACGTTGCAGCTCACGTTGCTCAACTTCATCCGTAACATCTTTAACAAACGCGGTGTAAAGCGTCCGCTCATCAAGACGTACTTTAGAAAGAGACAACTTTCCCCACAATGTATCGCCGTGCTTTGTTTCAATTTTCACTTCGCGGCTGGTGCCGACAATTTTGTCCTGTCCGGTACGGCGGTTTGCATTCACATATTCGTCATGGTTAGCCTGAATGGCGTGGGGCACCAGCATCTTAACGTTTTGCCCGATCACTTCGTCCCGGCTGTACCCCCACATTTTTTCAGCAGAGGCATTAAACAGCGTCACCAGATTGTTGTGGTCGATGCATACTACCGCATCCAGAGCCTGCTCAAGGGTTTGCTCAACAATTTCCCGCGACTCACGCTCCTCCGTGACATCCCGGACAAAAGCCGTGTAATGCTTCTTGCCGTTAACGATCACCTGAGACAGCGCCAGTTGAACCCAGATACGCTTACCAGATTTTGTTTCCAGCTCAACTTCCCTGGCGCTGCCCACTATCTTATTCACACCGGTCTGACGGTGAGCATTGACGTAGCTGTCATGATTACTCTGATGTTCGCGGGGAACCAGCATCTGAATATTGCGACCTAGCACTTCCTGAGGCGAATACCCCCAGAGCTGTTGTGCGGCGTCATTATAAAAGGTGACCTTGTTGTGTTCATTAATGGTCACTACGGCGAGTATGGATTGTTGAAGTGCTTGTTCTGCTGCGTCGTTGCGTGAAAAAAACGGCATGCCCTGTCCTCCTTTTAAAGAAGGTATAGAAGCACCCGGCCACTTTTTCCAATATAAGAGAAATTAAATCTTTATAAAACCGGAGCCTGCCATTACCCGGCAGACTCTGATAACAGGCAGACTGTGAGCGTTACCTTGCTTTAGGACGAACTGAAGATATTGTGCGGGGTCTCGCTCCGGGAGTGGAAGTCACCGTTTTCTTCCGGGTTGAAGGTCTCCGTGAAGGCTTCTCCGGCGTCTCCACACTGGCAGACTTTGCTGCTGTAACAGCGGGATCAACTTTTTCAGCTACTTCTTTCGTTTCCACTCTGGCAGAAGCTTCAGCTTCCTGTTTTGCCTGAGCTTTTTCCTGTGCCTGCTTTGCCGCCAGTAACGCAACCTGTTCTACCAGCACATCCACTTTCGCCGACAACACATCAAGTTGTTGCTCACGTTTATCACGCTTTGCCGTGAAAGACGGCACAAATGACCAGAGCGGACTGGTTTTGACTAACTGTTCCATATTGGCAAAAACAGCCGAAGGCGATAAAGATGACCGGAGATGTGCATCCATCCTGGCACCCCGTTGCTGCAGCTCATCAAAGGATTTTTTTTGCGCATCAAGCTGACGGTTAATCTGTTCAGTCACACCGGACAACTGCTCAGCGATAAGTTCGGAGCCGGCTTCAATCCAGCCGGTCAACGGACCGTTTGGCTTATTTTTCTGTACCATCACTTTTCCTTTATACTGAAGAAATCGTAGCGGCGAAAACACCGTGTGCCCGTCGTGCCGGACACACGGCAATCTGCATTATTTATTTGCTGCCAGCTTGGCAACCGCTTCTGTTAATGCGTCAATTTTTGCTGAAAGCTCTTCGATACGATGATCAGTATTGTCCGTATCAAGTCCCAGCTTCTGACGTACATCACTTACACGGCTTTCAACATCGTCAGTGGTTTCTTTGAATTTAGTACGGGCGTCATCTTCTAAAGTTTCCCCCTTTTTCACTAATTCATCGAACATTTTAGATGCTTCAGTGCTCAGCTTTTCGTAACGGCCCTGTGCTTCTTCAACACTTTTACCGTAAGCACCCAGACCGGCAAGCCAGACTTTGCGGGCAAAATCTTCAGCATCGTTCAATTTGCTTTTAATGGTATCTGATTTGGTCATTTTCGGATCTCCTAGTGGAATTCGCTTCATCTGACACAACCATAAAATGAAAAGTTAGAAAGCGCATACTAATCCCGTTTATTTTTGGGAATGCAGACCAATCATATTGCCTTCACTATCCTGCAGCAGTGCGACAAAGCCATATTCGCCAATCGGAAATTTTTCCTTAATGACCGTGCCGCCCGCTTTGGGTACGCGGGCACATTCAATGGCACAGTCATCGCAGGAGAAGTAGACCAGTGTGCCCGTACCGCCCGGTGTCATTCCTTCCATACTGACCAGCGCACCGCTGGCTCCGTAAGCCGTCATGTCAGAGCCAAATCCCTTCATGACCAGCGATTCATCCGCTGGTACAGAGATTGTCTCTAACTCACACATAAAAACAGATTCATAGAAGGTTTGCGCCCGGGACATATCACTGACGTAAATTTCAAACCAGCCAACGGGATTGAGGTTCATTGTGTTTCCTTACTGTCTGAGAGGTTGATTCAGGGCCGGCTGACCCGTTCTGAACACCACCGGCATTGACTTCACCGGCGTGCGGTGACAGCAAGAAAACAACATGACGGGTAAAACGGATCCCAGCATAAAGGAAGTAAAGGCTTTACCGCAACCCCGGGAGATTCGAAAAGCAGATAGCAAAAAGCCCGGCGGATACCGGGCTTTCAGGATAAAACAGAATGATTAGTCGACGAGATCTTTAGGCATATCTTCGCGGATTTGTGCCCACACTTTACCAGACGCGATACCATACTGACGGATCAGGCCGGGTACACTCTCGTGGTCTCCGGAATTCGCTGCCGCTAACAATTTACCGTAGAAATCTTTCGCTACATCACGGGCGGATTGCTGGGCAAAAAAGTAACCACCGATGCGGGAATACAATCCGCGGAAACCGTTCATCATCAGAACAAACACTTTATTGCCGGATGCCAGCGCAAGATCATGGTTTAACTGATAATCAAAATGCGCAAATTCTTTGCCGTCTTCTTCAATATTCAGATACCGGGCGATAATTTCTGCAGAGTCTTCAGGGTTATTCCGGATTGCCATACGAATAAACACTGCGCTTAAATTCGTACGGGCGGCCAGCAGGTTATCCACCAGCTCGGGAATACCGTCCTGATCGAGACGGGCCAGGGTTTCCAGAATATTCAGACCACAAGTTTCCCAAAAGTTGTTCACTTTTGTGGGTTTACCGTGCTGAATCGTCAACCAGCCGTCTCTGGCGAGTCGTTGTAATACTTCGCGTAACGTGGTGCGTGTTACACCAATAAGCTCGGACAGCTCCCGTTCTGCCGGAAGAATGGTCCCCGGAGGGAAACGACCACTCCAGATAGACTCAACAATATACTCTTCAGCAAAACCTGCCGGGCTCTGGGCTTTATAAATCATAGGTGACTCGCCTGAATCTCTTTTTATTGTCAAACTCATTGTACCAGAGGAATTTTCTTTAACACAATCAATTAATCAGTCATAAAACTGATATAAGTTATACTAACTGAGGCCTGCGGCAGCTTTCTCAAGCTGTTTTTTTCAGGTAGAGTTTGGTTATGAGTGTACCAGATGTGATAAAAGCCACTAAAAACCATAACTTGGCTAATGTCCAACATTCGCTGGACAAGATTTACGATAATAATTACATTCACATCGCAACAAGTTGTTAAAGGAAAATTAACTATGCAAACATCGCTACCTATGGCGCTTTATAAGAACTTTCTCGGGCATGCGCCGGACTGGTACAAAAAAACAATTGTAGCGTTCCTTATTCTCAATCCTTTCCTTTTCATGGTAGATCCATACCTCGCGGGCTGGACACTGGTCATCGAGTTTATCTTCACGCTGGCGATGGCACTGAAATGTTATCCTTTACAACCGGGTGGTCTTTTGCTGATTGAAGCGATGTTCATTGGCATGACCTCGCCCGAACACATGATGCATGAAATTGAAGTGAACCTTGAGGTACTGCTGTTACTAGTCTTCATGGTCGCCGGTATTCACTTCATGAAAGATCTGCTGCTGTTCCTGTTTACCAAGCTGGTCATACGGGTGAAAAACAAGATGGTTTTGTCGCTGTCTTTTATTGCAGCGTCCGCGTTTTTATCTGCTTTCCTTGACGCATTAACGGTTGTCGCGGTCATTATTGCGGTAGGTCTGGGTTTCTACACGATTTACCACAAGGTCGCCTCCGGCAAAGAATTTCACCACGACCATGATCATACAGACGATGACGGTGTGTCGAACCTGGGTCGTGATGATTTGGAGAACTTCCGTGCGTTCCTGCGTAACCTGATGATGCACTCAGCGGTAGGCACTGCACTGGGTGGCGTAATGACCATGGTAGGTGAACCGCAAAACCTGATTATTGCTGATAAAGCGAGTTGGGACTTCGTAGAGTTCTTCACCCGTATGGCACCGATCACCTTACCCGTATTCGTATGCGGTCTGGCCACTACAGTGATTCTGGAGAAAACGAAACTGTTCAGCTACGGTGCTCAGCTACCGGCGGCAGTAAGAGACATTCTCGTATCCTACGACAAACATATGGATGAAGGCCGCACCAACCGCGATAAAGCCCGCCTGGCCGTTCAGGCGTTAATTGGTGTCTGGCTGGTTGTGGGACTTGCGGGTCACTTTGCTTCTGTTGGTCTTATCGGTTTGTCAGTTATTGTTCTGGCAACATCTGCCAGCGGTATCATTGAAGAGCATGCGTTAGGTAAAGCGTTTGAAGAAGCCCTGCCCTTCACAGCATTGCTATGTGTTTTCTTCGGTGTGGTTGCGGTAATTATCGATCAGGGCCTGTTCCAGCCGGTTATCCACTGGGTACTGTCTTTCGAAGGCGAAACCCAGCTGGTGATGTTCTATCTTGCTAACGGTGTGCTGTCGATGGTCAGTGACAACGTGTTTGTAGGCTCTGTGTACATTACGGAAGTGATGGCAGCGCTGCAGGAAGGCCAGATCACCCGTGACCAGTTCGACTTACTGGCTGTTGCTATTAATACAGGTACGAACCTGCCTTCTGTAGCGACACCTAACGGCCAGGCAGCATTTTTATTCCTGTTAACGTCGGCCATTGCCCCGCTGTTGCGCTTGTCCTACGGAAAAATGGTAGTGATGGCGCTGCCTTACACCGTGGTACTCACCTTAGTAGGACTGGCAGCCACCTATTTTGGCTTGGCAGATGCCACACAAGCGCTATACGATATGCACCTTATTGAGCACCATTCAGCTACGATGCCAGTATCAGGCGCTGAACCGCACTAAGGTTTTTATTGCAACAATGAATCTCATTCAATGGATTAGTCGCCAGGCGGAGTATAAACCCGCCTGGCTTCTTTTATTTTTATCTGCCGCAGGACTGTTGTCTGCAGCATTGTATTTTCAGCATGTTAATGGCCTGCAACCCTGTGTAATGTGTATTTATCAGCGTACAGCGGTTATCGGTATTTTGTTGTCCGGTTTACTGGTTGTTATTGTGAATCATGGCCTGACGCGGATGCTGGCTTTCGCCGGCTGGGCGGTTTCCTCGGTATGGGGCTTCATGATCGCCCGTGAACAATACGACATCATTCACAGTACTTCTCTGTTTGCCAGTTGCGAAATAGTGCCGAATTTCCCTTCATTTATGCCCCTTTATGACTGGTTACCGGCCATATTTGAAGCAAAAGGGGATTGCCTGGATGACGGCTGGCGTGTTGCCGGACTGGGCATGCCTGAGTGGATGATGGTGATCTTCGGGATTTACGCTGCCGTATTCGTTATCGTGTTTGGCTGTCGTTTACTGGACAAGAAACCCTTTTGATTGACTTAAGTACCCTGCCATCGCGGCTTCCTGCTATTGCAACCACAACCAGCCCCATCAGTATTGAACGGGCCGGGCAAAAACATGCCGATATGTTATGCGAAGCGTCCCAGCAATCAGTCAGTCATGTTCGGCCATGGATGGGTACAGATCTGTGCCCTGTCACCCCCGCGCAGGCCCGTCAGTGTCTGACCACCCTGGAAAATCAGCGTGAGCAGGGTTACGGTATCACCTACCTGCTGGTGATGGACAACCGTTGCCTCGGCATGGGACTGATAAACTATATCCATCCTTTGCACCGTAACGCCAACCTGGGTTTCTGGATCCGGCCTGAGGCATGCGGACAAGGTCTGGCTGTTCAGCTTTGTCAGGCTATGAAAAAACTGGCTTTTAATCAGATGGATTTATTTCGTCTGGAGTTGTTTATTGAACCCAATAACAAAGCCAGTTTGCGTGTTGCAGAAAAGTTGGGGGCAGAAAAGGAAGGTTACTGCCGCAAACGTATTTGCGGCAGACATGCATTGCTTTACGCGTTAACGAACGAATAGCCGGATATCAGTCTGCGTCGTGCAAGGGCCAACTGGCGATATAATCTTCAAACGCGTCTAAATCCACATCCGTTTCAAATACAGTCTTCCCTCTTACAGACATACCGGCCTGATGCATTTTGGCTTTCTTACCTTTATTCAGCAGCGGATGCCAGGACGGCAGCCCGCGACCTTCATGCAACCGCCGGTAGCTGCAACTTGGCGGCATAAAGAAAATATCCTTGAGATTCTCTTTAGTCAGCTTTACACAATCAGGAACCAGCTTTGTGCGCTCTGCATAGCGGGTACAGCCACAGGTTTTGGTATTCAGAAGCGAACAGGCAATGTTGGTATAGTGAATTTCCTCTCCCTGATTCAGGGTATCCGTTGGCGCGGCTTCTTCAGCATCGTCATCCTCAATGAACTTATGCAGACAACATTTTGCACAACCGTCACACAGTGATTCCCACTCAGCAAGAGTCATTTCATCAAGCGTCTTCGTTTCCCAGAACGGTGTCATCACATCACCACATTCGTTTCGACAGACATTAATTCGCCCAGCTCTGCGCGGATCCTGTCACCGGCATTTAGCGGGCCTACGCCTTTTGGCGTTCCGGTGAGAATAATATCGCCGGGTTGCAGGGTGAAGATGTGAGACATTTCTGCGATAAGCTCCGCTACCGGCCGTATCATCATTGCTGTATGCCCCTGCTGACGCACGGTATCATTCACGGTCAGGGTGAAATGAATGTCAGTAAGATCTCCGGTTTGCGTCAACGGAGCGAAAGCGGAAACCGGGCAGCTGCGATCAAAGGCTTTGGCACGCTCCCAGGGATAGCCCTGCGCTTTGAGTTCACTTTGTACATCACGTAAGGTCAGGTCAAGAGCGAGCCCTGCACCCCAAATAGCAGCCAGCGCGTCATCAGGCGTCGCTTTGCACAGTGACTGACTGAGCAATATTGCCACTTCAAGTTCGTTATGGCATTCGCCTTTGTCTGAAGGGATCACCACCGGTTCAGACAAATGACAAAGTGCCGGAGCCGGCTTCATAAACAACAAGGCTTCGTCCGGCACGGTGTTGTTAAGCTCCTGAATATGATCAAGATAGTTGCGGCCGATACACAGGGCACGTGTCACAGGCAAGGGAACAGGCTGGCCCTGAATATTGAGATGTTGATACATGTTATTCCCCTTTGCGGATCCGGTCTGCCAGATAACTGACCGAGACGCCGAAATATGATGAACGGTTCCACTTCATCAGCGTATGAAAATTATTATAGACAAGGTATAAACGGCCATCGATGCCGTCCGGCATGATAAGAGAGGCTTTGATGCCGGCAGCAGGTAAGTCTGTTAAATCAAATTTACGCACTCCCCTTTCCTGCCATACCGTTAACGGCACGAAATCATCTTTTGCAAAGCCTGCATGTGCACCGTCATAACCATCAACGAACTTCACCTGGCGGCCCCAGGTGTAGTCATCATTCCACCCCTCGCTGGACAGAAAGTTAGCGATAGAGGCAAACACATCTGCCGGCGTGGTCCAGATGTCTTTTCTGCCGTCACCATCATAATCCACGGCATAATTTAAAAAAGAAACGGGCATAAACTGACTCTGGCCCATCGCACCGGCCCAGGAACCTTTCAGCGCTTCAATATCAATATGACCATCACGGATGATATCCAGTGCAGCATAGAACTGCTTTTTGAACATCGCTTCACGACGCCCTTCATAGGCTAAAGACAGCACTGCAGAGAACACCGGATAGTTGCCCTGGATTTTACCGAAGTTAGACTCATTACCCCATAAAGCGACAATAAAGCGGGGCTGAACACCATATTTGCTGCCGATTTCATCCAGCAGAGACTGATGCTCACGATACAGGGTAATTGCCTGCCTGACCTTCCAGTCCGGCACGCGGGTCGCCAGATAATCATCCAGCGTGATTTTTTTCTCCGGCTGATTTTTATCTGCCTTTACAACGGTGGGACGAAATGTGGCAGTATCCAGCGCTTTGTCCACCAGTTCTGCCGTATAGCCTTTTTCCACTGCTTCCTGCTTCAGAGACTGTAACCAGACTTTAAATCCTGCTTCGTTTTTTTCTTCCGCTGAAACCGGCAAAGCCAGCATTAAAAAAACGGTGAGCAATACAACAGGGCTGACTGAAAACAATGCCTTCATCACCGTTTTTCATCCACATGGGGCGTCAGACCAAGCTCTGTGCGGTGAGCAGCCAGCATGTCTTCCGCTTTTGGCGGCATTTGCAGATAAAAGCCTTTTTCTTTCAGCGCTACTTCCAGATCAGCTTTGCTGACACCGGCAAGCTGAGGCCGTTTATCAAGGGAAATCAACATCACCAGTTCCGGCGTGCCAAATTTCTCCATCAGTATTTCCGGTACATCACCGAAAGCATTTTTGCCGGGCACGTATAAGTACATGCCTTCTTTCCGGCGGGTTTTATAAATTGCACACAGCATATTCAGTCCTGCATTATTTCTTAACGGGTGAAAGCCAGCGGCCCTAATAATGAGGCCAGCCCCTTTTCCAGCAGAGGACGGCGCCAGCCACTCAGCAGATCAGGCAGAAGCCCCTGCACGCGGGTTTCATCCAGTTCAAACCATTGCCATTTTAACAGCTGATTGATTTGTTTTTTAGAGGCTACAACTTCCTCTGACACGCCCTGCTCTGCGGCAACCATTGCACAGAGACGCTTAATAGCCGCCAGATGCTTTTTATATTCGGGATAGTCAATCAGCCGGCGCATACGGGGTAATTGTTTGTCTGCGGGGGTATCTTCATAAAGGGATTTCGCTTCAGCCACCAGGGCGGTAAGGGTTTCACCGTAACGACGGAGGGTTTGTGGCTGCAATCCCTCGATACGACTCAGCGCAGTGCGGCTTAACGGCATTTTTACTGCCATATCGAACAGCTGACTTTCTCTGACCACAAAGTTGAGGGCCAGATTTTTTTCACGGGCAACCTTAAGCCGCCAGCCTGCAAGATGGCGAAACACGGTGAGCTGTTCAGGATTAAGCCGCCAGGTATTTTTCAGCACAAGGTAAGCCTGCTCCAGAGGAATTTGTGCGGCCTTCTTTTCTCCCAGTGCAGCAATTTCCTGCGTTACCCAATCAAATTTACCGGCATCTTCGATTTGTTCTTTCAGTTGTAAGTACACAGGTAAAAGATACAGCACATCATTGGCGGCATACACCAGCTGACTTTCCCGTAGCGGTCTGGCCAGCCAGTCAGTGCGGGACTCCCCTTTATCCAGCACCACGTCACTCATCAGTTCCACCAGTCGTGCATAACCCAGGGTCGCGCCCATGCCAAGCACACTTGCTGCAAATTGAGTATCGAATACCGGCGCAGGTATTACACCGAATGCTGCCAGAAATGTTTCCAGATCTTCTGAGCAGGAATGCAGCACTTTGATCACATCCGGATTCGTCATTAATGCCACAAACGGGCTTAAATCATTAATCGCCAGCGGATCGATAAGTGCCAGTTGCTCACCGTCGAACAACTGCAATAGTCCCAGCTGCGGCGTCAGGGTACGGGTACGTACGAATTCAGTATCAATGGCAACTGCTTCAGCGGCAGAGGCCTTCTCACACACCGCTTTCAGCGCAATTTCGTCGGTTATTAAGGTATATTTCATCATAAAAAAACAGCCGGCAATGATGCCGGCTGTCCCAATTAGTTGCGTAAAGTCACGGTGAACTCAGTCCCTCAGTTCTCTACGCAGAATTTTGCCTACATTGGTTTTTGGCAGTTCGTCTTTAAAGACAACGTGTTTCGGCACTTTATAGCCGGTGAGGTGCTTACGACAATGTGCAATAACCGTTTCAGCGGTCAGGCTCTTGTCCTTAGCAACTACAAATAACTTCACGACTTCACCACTGACTTCGTGAGGCACACCGATAGCAGCCGCTTCCACCACATCATCATGCATGGCAGCCACTTCTTCAATCTCATTCGGGAACACATTGAAGCCGGAGACCAGGATCATATCTTTTTTACGGTCAACAATATAGAAGTAACCTTCATTGTCTGACTTCGCAATATCGCCAGTTGCCAGCCAGCCATCTTTAAGAATTTCTTCTGTAGCTTCGGGACGGTTCAGATACCCCTTCATGACCTGCGGCCCTTTCACCCACATTTCACCGGCTTCACCTAAGGGCACATCATTGCCATTATCGTCCAGCAGACGAATTTCTGTAGAAGGTACCGGCATACCGATAGCGCCTTTATAAGCCTTAATGGTAGGTGAATTAACCGCTACCACCGGCGAACACTCAGTCAGGCCGTAACCCTCAAGCAGTACCGTGCCGGTGACTTTTTGCCAGCGTTCAGCCACAGGGCGCTGCACGGCCATACCGCCACCCAGACCGAACTTAAATCCGGAGAAATCAAGTTCGCTGAATCCCGGCGTATTAAGCAGACCGTTAAACAGGGTGTTCACCCCGGGCAAAATGGCAAATTTGTGTTTCGACAGTTCTTTCACAAAGCCCGGCATGTCTCTCGGGTTAGTAATAAGCAGGTTCGGACAACCAAATTTAAGGAACAACAGGCAGTTCGCCAGTAATGCAAAGATGTGATAAAGCGGTAACGCAGTGACAACGACATCTTCACCGGGCTCAATGACAATTTCGAGAATACCCGATACCTGTTCCAGGTTTGCAATCATATTACGATGTGTCAGCATCGCACCTTTCGATACGCCTGTTGTACCACCGGTATATTGTAAAAATGCCAAGTCGTCCCCTGTTATCTCAGGACGCTGATAAGTGTAATTCGCGCCGGCTTTCACTGCTGACATGAACGACTCAGCTTGTGGCAGAGAAAACTCCGGCACCATCTTTTTCACGTGCTTCACCGCCAGGTTTACTATCCAGCGCTTAGGAGCCGGTAACATATCCCCTAACGCCGTGCGTAGTACTTTTTTCACCGGTGTATCAGCAATCACACTTTCCAGCGTGGCGGCAAAGTTATCGACAATAACAATGGCTTTGGCATTGGCATCGTTTAACTGGTGCTTTAATTCGCGGGCGGTATAGAGCGGGTTCACGTTAATGACGGTGAGTCCGGCCCGTAATACGCCGAACATAGCAACAGGGTATTGCAACAAATTTGGCATCATGATGGCGACAGCATCGCCACGCTCTAAACCACTATTTTGCAGATAAGCCGCAAACTGAGCAGACAACACGTCCAGCTCATTGAAAGTCATGCTGTGACCCATATTCATGTAAGCGGTTTTATCGCCCCAGGTCGTCACAGACTGTTCAAAAATATCTACGATAGAGGCATAACGATCAGGGTTAATTTCTGCCGAAACACTTGGGTCGTAATGCTCAAGCCAAATTTTTTCCACACACCCTCCGGTAACTTTTATTTTTATATTTGCAAAAAAACACAAACTTTAACCAATATTTCACAACTGGTCTGATTTCTTCCGTATATTATAGGATGATAAAGAAAAGATAAACGCCACTATTTACAATTGCTCAACAAATTGACGAATTTCGCAGCCAATTTCGTCTGTTTTTTCCATATGAATGTGGTGGCCGCCTGTAAAAGTTTTACACTGACTGTAACTAAACCAGTTGTGCCTTTTCGCATAAACCTGCTCAACCTTTTTAAAGCTGCTGTCCGCTGCCAGAAACAATACCGGACATTCTATGCTTCGCATAAATGCCTCTGCCTGAGACTCAGTCAGCCGCAGGGTAGATTTTGTGCGCACGCGGGGGTCGCTCGCCCAGAAAAAATGGCCGGATGCATCCTGCGTCAGATTGCGGGAAAGAATTGCCCGGGCATGTTCAGGCCGGATATCAGCAACAGCGCAACGGGCTTTCACCGCAGCATCCAAATCCACGATATTCAATTTATTTCGCCGCTTTTTATCACGACTGATGACAGACTCCCTGACCTGTTCAGCGCTTGTTTGCGGATCCAGAGTAAGCGGTCCGCAGGCATCTATGGAAATCACTGCTTTCACCTGTTCAGGAAACACAGCGGCATAGAGTGTCGCAAGGATACCACCCAGTGAGTGGCCCAGCAGGATCACATTTTCAAACTGATTCTCTTTGATGAGCGCGTATAAATCCTGCAGGAAATCAAACTGGTGGTAATGGGCACCGGCCGGCCGGTGGGCTGACTGACCGTGTCCCGGTAAATCCAGTGCAATGAAGCGGCAGGATTGCAGATATGGCGCCAGCGGCGCCAGTGATACAGCATTATCGAGATAGCCGTGCAAACCGATAACAACAGTTCCAGCTCCCTGATTGTCCAGTGCAGCCAGTTTGAGTTCACCGGCCTGAAATTCAGTTTCTAACATGTTTACGCCCTCCGGATGCGGCAAAAATAAGAAAAAAGCGGCAATGAATTGCCGCTTTATAAGGAATAAACCTGCCGCCGGATTACTTCAGATTTTGTCTTGCGCCGCCATTAGCCGGCGTGGAAGTTCTGGTAACCGGTCTGCTTACGCTGCTGCGGGTCGATGTTGAAGGCCGGCTGATCGTCCCCTTGTTGCCACTGCGGGTAACTGAAACCCGTACCGGCGAGACATTGGGATAAGCACTTCTGTAATACCCGCGGGAGAAACCGACGCCGAACGTATAGGGCGAATAATACGGACGGTAAAACGAATAGTAGAACGGTGAGTACCAGCCCATACGATAATCAAAGAACATGGGGTGTACGTAGTTCAGCGAGTCCTGACGCCACATATGGAAATTTTCACCCTTGATACGCGGATACATGTAAGGCTGTTCGCCGACCATGCCGGCAACAGGACGTTCCACAGCACCGATGAAAGTGACGGAGCGGCCTTCTTCGAAATTAATCGGATCAACAAAACCATCAAGTTCCACTTTGAAGCGGCCAATGGTTTCTTCAAACGTATTCGGACGCCCGTAGTGATTCAGAGGAAAATTGACCACTTCAACCCAGGTCTTGTTCTCCTTGTTCTCCACGCCAACGATCACACCACCCCAACGGGCCATTTTGCCCTTCACGCCGTCACCGCCAGTAACAGCTTTGTTGTAGGAGACCAGATTGGTGTCGTCCGGTACGCGGATATCTTCAGGAATAATGGTACAACCGGTTGCTAAGACTACCGCCACCAGCAGAAAAATTTTACGCAACATAAACGCCCCGGAATGCTAAAAGATAAACTTTATTAATTATGACGTTGCAAACTGAATGCAACCTGAACAATGGCCTGAAAAACGAAACTAATCGGGGTGAGCAGACCAGATTCAAGAATAAGGAGGTCAGGCGTAAATGTCTACACCGAGGAGCTGACGGATAGAATCCCGCTGCGCTTCCCGTTCAAGGCTCTGGTAGGCAGCAGTGGCCTGCTGACCTTTGCCTTCCGGCTGGTCGTAACCGGTTTGCTGCTGAAATTTCTTTGCAGAGTTCAGTACATCATCAGACTGGCTGCTGCGCACCGGTTCAGGTACAACGATACCTTCAACACTTTGAACAGGTTCTTTCTGTCTGGCATCCACTTTCTCAGGCTGCTCCCGGCGGGGCGCCTGATCAGGTCTGATAATACTGAAGCCGGACTGAATTTCCACGCTGTATGAGTTCCTGTTTTTGTGATTGACGGTTAGCTGATACTGGGTTTAAGTAAGCTGTAAAAAACGCTGAGTGGCGTTTACTGAGTATTTAAGCTTATTTTAGCCCGAATACAATGTCACGCAAAAAACGCACCACTATTCCCTGCCGGGAAGCTTTTTCCACGTCACTTTATCCCGCAGATAAACAGGTTCAATGTTATCCACACTGGTAGCCATGCCTCCGGCAAACATCCCTTCGCCGGGTTTCAGCATGTGCAATGCGTCGGGATAGAGTACTTTCGGTGGCTCATCACCAAACTGCTTAAGTTCATCATAGGCCATCCAGCCGGTACCGGCACGGGCAAAATCTCCGGAGAGCAGCGTTGCAGCGTGTTCAGGCGGGCATACCTGTTCTTCACCGTTTAACTCCGCCTGACCGTTTACATTTGTAAATTGTGCAAAGTACACTTCACCCATGCGCGCATCAATGGCGCAGGCGATACGGCCGGCACCCTGCGTATCAATTACCTGCTGTGCCATCGCGGTAAGGGTGCTGACACCTGCGACTTCCAGGCCCGTGCCCAGAGCCAGTCCCTGAATCATGCCGGTGGCAATGCGAACGCCGGTGAAACTGCCGGGCCCGCGACCGTAAACCAGCCCGCCGGTCTCTTTTAAGCTCACACCGGCTTCTTTCATTACCTCATCAACCATAGGTAACAATCGCTGACTATGTTGCTGCGGACAAATTTCGAAACGGTGAAAAATACCGTTTTCGGTTTTCACCGCAACAGAGCAGGCTTCAGTAGCGGTATCAATGGCAAGTAAAATCATAAAACTCCGGGCTATTTAATCGCTTGCAGAAACGATTCAACTTTGTCCAGCGAACGTGTTCTCTGCATATCAGGTAAACTTGATACAAATGTTTGTGCATAGGGTTTGGTCACCAGACGGTTATCACAAATAACCAGTACGCCTTTGTCGGTGGGATCACGGATAAGCCGTCCCGCCCCCTGCTTTAACGTGATGACTGCCTGCGGGATCTGAATTGCAGCGAAAGGATTCGCTCCCCGCTTTTTCACATCTTCCATGCGCGCCTGTAACAGCGGATCATCCGGTGAAGCAAATGGCAGTTTATCAATCATCACGCATATAAGGTCATTACCGCGAACATCAACCCCTTCCCAGAACGCACCGGTCCCGAGCAACACCGCACTTTCATCTGCCAGATAAGCATCCAGCAGTGCCTGCTTTGTCGTCGTTCCCTGCACCAGCAGCTTGTTAGGTACCTCAAACTCCAGCCTTTTGGCGATTTCACGGAGCATGGCGTGGCTGGTGAAAAGCAAGAAACAGCGGCCTTTACTGGCCTTAATCAGACGTTTTGCCGTTTCGAACAACGTATCTTTCATGGCAAAGCTGTTCGGCTCCGGCAGGAACCTCGGCACACAGAGCATTGCCTGGTCTTTGTAGTTAAACGGACTTTCCAGTTCCAGAGTTTTGGCATCGTCCAGTCCCATCCGTTTCTGGAAATGGGTAAAGCCGCCATCGACAGTCAGGGTTGCAGACGTGAAAACCCATCCCCTTGGCACGGCATTGATAAACCGGCGGAACTTAGCAGCTATGGATAACGGCGTGAGATGCAGGATAAGGTGTCTTTGCGTGGTTTCATACCACAAGCTCACACCCTGCTGTTCAGCATCACATAACGCGTCAAGCTGTTCCCGTGTCTGCACTACCCGCTCGTAAATATTATCCAGATCTTTGTCTCTGCCAAGGTGCAGTTTGATCACTTCATGAAGCACACCGATGCCGTCTTTTAATCTGGCGACCTGAGTTTGTATGTCATCTCTGTCCAGCGCTTCGGCCCAGTTGCCTCTTTCAGGATTTTCCGGAAACAGCAGGCGCAAATCGGCTGATGCAATCCGGCATTTTTCTGCGGCTTTATCCAACTGTTCTGCGTCTTTGAGCACTGTGCGGTAGAGCACGTTAATATCTTTTGCCAGTTCCTGTAACTGACGGCTGGACAAAGATTCACCAAAGTAATCGCTGGCGATATCGGGGATTTGGTGAGCCTCATCGAATATGATGGCATCCGCTTCAGGGATGAGTTCACCGAAGCCTGTGTCCTTAAGCGCCATGTCAGCAAAAAAAAGGTGATGATTGACCACAATGATATCGGCCTCCAACGCTTTGCGGCGGGCTTTTACCAGATAACATTCTTCATATTCGGGACAATCACGTCCCAGGCAGTTGTCTACTGTTGAGGTGATCAACGGCAGTACTTTGGCATCTTCCGGCAACGTTTTCAGTTCGCCGGTATCACCGGTTTTGGTGGTCTCGGCCCAGCTTCTCACCGTTGATAGCTGACCAAGTACTTCTTTTTCCACCAGCGTGGAATTACCACCATGCTGACCCATGCGGTGCAGACACAAATAATTCGAACGGCCCTTTAATAGCGCTGTTTTTCTGCGGGAGCCCAGCGCTTTTTTAACCACCGGCAAATCACGGTGGTAAAGCTGCTCCTGCAGATTTTTCGTTCCGGTAGAAATGATTGCTTTACCTTCAGCCAGCAATGCCGGACCGAGATAAGCGAAAGTTTTGCCTGTTCCTGTGCCGGCTTCAACAATCAGCGAATGCTGATTGTCCAGCGCTGACTTCACAGCCAGCGCCATGTCCGTCTGGGCGGCGCGGGGAGAAAACCCCGGAATGGCCTTAGCCAGCAATCCGTCAGCAGTAAACAGGGAAGATACAGAAGGCATAAACAAACACTAAAAATTCAAAGCGCGTAGTATGCCAGAATTATCAGCTAAATGGGGCAGGAATTCACTGACCGGCCGGCCAGTTTAATTCATGTTCATATCGCCTCGTAAACACGATAGGCCCAGGGGGCCAAAATAGGCGGCTGTGCAGCATCAAGCACGATGTCCTGACGGTTCAGCACGTCACGGTACTGACCGTTATACAGACCGGCATCAAAGGTGGGAGAAACGGTATCAGGGGATAAGTTAAGCAACACCAGAATTTTCTCCTTTCCCTGCATGCGCACGTAACTGAAAACCCGCTTCAGATCATTGCTGTTCACCTGCAACATGGTTGCACCGGCTTTTCCGTTCCACAATGCCTTCACGCGCTTTTTCAAACTAATCAGTTCACGGTAAAGATCGCCGATGGCATGGTCCTGCCAGTCGATGGGATCCCGTTCAAAAAAGGCCAGACGTTTGTTTTCACCCGCTTCCTGACCATTGTGAATAAGCGGCATACCTTCGCCGGTGACAGACAACACAATAGCAGCCTCCAGAGCCTGTCCGAATTGTTCATGCTGCGTGCCATCCCAGGCATTTTTGTCATGATTGCTGACGAATGTCATCCGGTAGGCTGACTCCGGCCAGCTGCGCTCGTTCCAGGAATAGTATTTTCTCAACCTGTCCAGCGGTGCCCTGCCCTGAGCAATATCGTGCATAGCCTCGTTCCAGCTCCAGGCATAGGTCATATTGAATGCCTGTTCGTGAAGGTCGCGGTTCTCCCATTCAGCCAGCATGAAAACCGGTTTAATAGCATCCAGCGCGGCTCTGGCCTGAGCCCAGAAATCATTGGGTACGTAACCGGCAACATCGCAGCGAAAACCGTCAATATCAAACCGTTCTACCCAGTAACACATTGCCTCAGTCATGTAACGGCGCAACGCCGGCACACTGTAATCAAACTCAATAATATCGTCCCAGTCCCACCACGGTGACGGTCTGAAATTACCCTGATAATCTTTTGCATACCAGTCAGGATGGGACACGGTGAGGGGATTATCCCAGGCACTGTGATTAGGGATCCAGTCGAGAATCACCTTCATATCAAGCCGGTGAATTTCACTGACAAGTGCGGCGAAACTGTTCTCGTCTCCGAACTCGGGATTAATGGCAAAGTAATCTTTTACAGAATAGGGACTGCCCAGTGACCCCTTGCGGTTTTTGATACCGATGGGCTGTACCGGCATGAGATAAATGATGTCTGCGCCCAGCGCTTTGATATGCTCAAGACCTTTAATTACGCCCTGAAAATTTCCTTCAGCACTGAACTGGCGGGTATTGACCTGATAGATGACCGCGTTTTCAGACCACGCAGGTTGCGCAACCTGATAGCGGTTTTGCGGTAAAAAATCTGCAGCCATAATGTTCTCCGGGCGTTAAAAATCAATCTCATAGCATTGATACGTCATTCCCGATGAAAAGTTTTCCGTTCAGAATACCGGCAATCCGCTGATCCCCAGCAGTAATACCCATAAACCGAAAAACAATTTTAATTTCTGTACGGAAAATGCCAGCACAACATATTTCGCCAGTCTGCCGCCAATGATTGCACCTGCTCCGGCAAACAATACCACCGGCCAGACAATGGCTAAGGATTCAGTGACATGGTAAATCACCCCGCCCCATACTGAAAACGCAGTCAGCATCACAGCGACAGCAATTGCCATGGTAACGTGAAAGCCTCTCAGAATAAGAAATACAGCAACAAGCTCACCGACGCCGACAGACAACCATGCGGTTACAGCTCCGCCAACAAACGCCACCACGGGCAACAGCGCAGTTTCAGCCATGGAGAGGCTACTTCTGAACCGGGTTTTCTTTAATAACGGGATACTGGCAAAAATGACCAGAGCCAGAAAAATAGAGAAAATACCGAAGCCCAGGTGCAAATCATTCACGTTACCCTGAATGAAAGACAACAACGGAATGCTGCCGGCAGCAAACTGTGCCATCAGAATACCGCACACCGAAGCCGGCACTGTAAGTGCCACCACCTGCGGTAACATTTGCCAGTGTTCGTTGTGCTTTTCTTTGTTTCGAAAAAACGCCCACCAGCTCAATGCACCGGCCGTCATACCGCAGCACTGAATGGCAAAACTGGTTGCCACAATGTTCTGAGGGGAAAAATCCAGATGGTGGAACACCGGCACAAAAACAACGCCGCCACCGGCCCCGGTTGCGTTCGCAAACACAGCACCGATAACACCGAGTAACGCAAAAGCACCATTTTCTGCCACGATACCAGCCGGATCCGGTTGCATAAACAACACAATAAACCAGAGGATGATCAGCGCAGAGGGAACGGAAAACTGACGGATGATACTTAACACAGACAGACTACTTATCCAGAAATTACACCGCGATGGCTTTCGCAGGTGAAAACAAACATTTGAGAATTGTACTTTTACAGCTTTAACAGTAAATTGCATAGCACATTATAAGAGGAATCGTAGCAAAGGACTCAGTATTATGCGAACAGCCTACACCGGATTAAAAAAGGGTTTTATAGCCGCAGTGGCTTTATGGGGTATGGCTACGCCGCTCACTGCTTTCTCAGCATCAGTCTGGGAGGTGAGCAAGAACGGGAATACCGTCTATCTCGGTGGCACTCTGCATATCCTCAGCCCGCAGGACTACCCGTTGCCGGCAGAATATGACATCGCCTACAAAGCATCCGGTAAAGTCATATTCGAAACCGATCTGGGTGCGCTGGATACGCCGGATTTCACACGTAAAACACTGCAACTGATGACTTATCAGGGCGGACGTACAATCAGAGATGACTTATCTGAAGAGACTTTCAGTATGCTGTCTGACTGGCTTTCTGAAAGAGGTATTCCGGTAGCTCAGGTCAGTAAGATGAAAGCATCATTTCTTGGCATTTCGCTGTCTATGCTGGAAATGCAGCGGGCAGGTTTAACCAGTCAGGGCGTCGATAAATACTTCTTCGCCCGCGCGACGGAAGACCAGAAGTCTGTAGGCTGGTTTGAAACGCCTGAGCAGCAATTAATGATGCTGGCCGGACTGAGTGAAGGTGACGAAGATGCCTACATCCGCTACACCCTGGAAGAGTTAGAAACCATGAATGACTCACTGGAACCGATGAAGGAAAACTGGCTGACCGGTGACATGCAGGCTCTGTATAACGACAGCATGGAAAGCTTCAAAACAGACTATCCTGAGGTGTACGATGAAATGCTGACGAACAGAAATAAAGCGTGGCTCCCGCACATTGAAGAGTACCTGACCACGCCGGAAACAGAGTTTGTACTGGTTGGCACCATGCATATGGCCGGTGCCGAAGGCGTTATCGCTATGCTTGAAAGTGAAGGTTATTCCGTCATTAAAGTTAATAAATAAGTATTACCCGCCGATATATGTAAGCGTAAAGACGATTTCAGACAAAATAATCATTACTGTTCTGAAATTTTAAACTACGCTTAAATCAACGAAAAATGCCAGTTAACCAGAGCGACCTGTCATCCGGTCGCTTCTGCTGCCTGCGCTGTCCGGAAAGCTTAAGCGTCTGATTGTTTTAACGGAGTTTGCATGTCCATAAAGCGAAGATTTCTCATCGCCATTTCCATTGTGATAGCGGTATTTACTGTCATTGTAGGCATAGTAACTTCCGTATCCATCAAGTCTGATATTGACCATCAGATCCAGACACAAATAGATCAGACATCTAAGCGCTTGCTGGATATTTTTGCAGTCACCGATTCACTGATGAGTGAACGGGTAAAAAGCAGTATGGCGTTATTAAAGCAACGGGGCGCAGCATTGGGAACACCCTCACAGGCTGGTGATGTGATGGTGAAAGAAACGCTTTCCACGCAGCTTTTACTGGGCGGAAAACCACAGGCGAATGATTTTACCCTGGTTGACGGGCTAACCAGCATTATGGGCGGCACGGCAACATTATTCAGTCGCCGGGGTGATGACTACATCCGCGTCAGTACAAATGTGATTAAAGACGGTCAGCGCGCAATTGGAACCAAACTCGCCCCTCAGGGCAAAGCCATGGCGAAAATCAAAAATGGTGAAGCCTATTACGGTGAAGTTGATATTCTCGGCAATCCTTATCTGACCGGTTATGAACCCATGTTCAATAGCGCCAGTCAGGTTGTCGGCATCTGGTATGTGGGATACTCCGCTGATTTAAAACTGCTGGAAGAAGCCATTGCCCGCAGTCATATACTGGAAAAAGGATTCGTTGCCCTGCGTGATGCAAAAGGCAATGTCCGTATGCATTCTTCTCATGTGAACGAAAGTGACGTCAAAGCCGCCCTCTCCGGAGACGACAAATGGAATCTGACCGTTGTGCCATTCAGCCGATGGGGCTACGACATCTTGCTGGCGGAATCGAACAGTGAGAAAACGTCCATGCTCAGCACAGCGCTTTTCGTTTTGCTGATTAAAGTACTGGTGGCGAGTGGCATTGTTCTTATCAGTCTGGTTATCCTGGTGAAACGTTATGTGGGTCAGCCTCTGGATGAGTTTAATCAGGTTGTCAACAGTTTGTCCGGCGGTGAAGGCGATCTGACTTTCCGCTTCGAAAACAAAAAGAATGATGAATTTGGCCGCATGGCACAGGCCTTCAATAAATTACTGGCACAACTGCAGTCCACGTTACAAAACGTCGACAGTGCCACTCAGGCTATGCAGTCCAAATCACAGGTGCTGAACAGAACAGCCTCCAGCGCACAGAAAACCGTGAAATCCTTATCTGACGAAACCAGTGCGATCACCAGTGCCATCACTGAGCTGCAACAAAGCGCGGAAGCGGTCTCAGTAAATATTCATCATGCCAGCGATGCTGCAAATGCGGCCGACGCTGACACCCGTAACAGCGTTAATGTACTGAAAGCGACTATCAAAGACATAGAGAAGCAGGCCCGGGAAGTGGATGCCTCTGTACAGGTAATTACCGATCTGGCCCGCTCCAGTGAGGAAATCAGTGGTGTCATGGATGTTATCCGCAATATTGCCGAACAAACCAATTTGCTGGCTCTGAATGCTGCCATTGAGGCCGCCCGTGCCGGAGAACAGGGCCGGGGCTTTGCGGTGGTCGCAGATGAAGTTCGCTCACTGGCAAGCCGTACCCAAAGCTCTACTGAAGAAATCCGCGTCATGATTGAACGCCTGCAACAAGGCAGCCGCGATGCGTCTGAGCGCATGCAGTCGAATAAAGACAATGCATTTGCAACCGTGGAAGTGACACAAAAAGCCGGAGAGACGTTGCAAAAAGCACTGTCCGCCGTCGCAACCATTACTTCCCTGAATCAGGAAACCGCATCAATGGCCACACAGCAGGCCGCAGTATCGCAGGATGTATCCAAACGACTCAACAGCATTCAGCAGGTTGGTAGTGAAAATGAGCAACATGCCCGCGAGGTATCTGATAACTGTGAAGCGCTGGTTGAGCAGATTGAACAAATGCGGGAGCAACTGAGACGCTACCGCTTTTGATGATCAGGTTTGGCGCAATTTGCGGACGAGTGTCTGTAAATTGCGCCATCGCCCCCTTTCCTTTCCGGCTACACCCTTCCCGAATCACACATAACACATTGAATAAAAAGACTTTATAAAACTAAGCACGCTAATTGCTTTGTTCTGTCAGATCTGAAGTTGCTTATTGCCTCGTCTGCATTCAGACAGGTTCTTACAGGAGTAATAGCATGATAAATCTGATTAGAATGATAAAAACCAAACGTATTGTGTTCGCTGCCGGTGTACTGATGCTGGTATCAGGCTGCGCTTCCATGGGCAGTGGCACCGTTGCTGAAAAGCGGGACGCCATACTAACCATGCAGGATGTGGCGCTGGCGAAACTCTACAAAGAAAAACCCGATGTAAAAGCGCAAATAGAAACAGCGCCCGGCTATGCCGTTTTCAGCAATGCGAATGTGAATATTATCTTTGTTTCAGCCGGCACCGGTTACGGTGTAGTTAACAACAACACAACCGGCCATCAGACATACATGAATATGGCCGAGGGCGGCGTGGGACTGGGGATCGGAGCAAAAGATTACCGCATTGTGCTGGTGTTTCATTCTCAAAAAGCCATTAACTACTTTATTGAGAACGGCTGGACCGCAGGGGGTAACGCAGATGCCACTGCAAAGGCTGGTCAAAAAGGTATGTCGGTTGAAGGTGAAGGGTATTTAGGTGATATTACCGTTTACACAATGACGGAATCCGGTCTTGCTCTGCAGGCTTCGGTAAAAGGCACCAAATTCTGGCCAGACAAACAACTCAACTAAATGAAACAGCGTTGCGCGATTTAACCGTGCAGCTTTTAAAGGATGATCCGTTGCGGTATGCAGCTCTGCAAGCCGTAGCGGCCTTATCGTTACCGGACTGCTGGATTGGCGCCGGATTCATCAGAAACCTCATCTGGGATCACACTCACCGGCGCAGCATTCCCACTCCCCTTAATGACGTGGATGTGGTGTACTTCGATAGTAACAACATTTCTGTTGAAGCCGAAACTGTGCACACAGGCCGGTTGAACACCGTCATGCCGGCGCTGAACTGGGAAGTCCGTAACCAGGCACGTATGCATGATAAACATGAACGTCCGCCATTCAGCAGTACCCCGGATGCGGTTTCACACTGGATTGAAATTGAAACTACTGTCGCAGCCAGACTTCACAACGGAAATATCGAAGTATTCAGTGCTTATGGATTAAATCACAACTACAACAATACCATCACCCGCAATCCGCTGGCAGCAAAGGCAACCTTTGATTCACGGGTAAAAAATAAATCGTGGTTGGCTGAGTGGCCGGAGCTGAAAGTGCAACACGGGCAGATTCAGCGGTAACGTCTTTTCGCGCCCTTGCCCTTCCTTTCTTTCTTATCCCGGTGAAAACTTCACAAAACTGTCATTGACTCTCACCTCAAAACATGTGAAATTCCACATATGTACTATTTCACATGTATTAGCTTATGAATGCGCTGCAACTGTTTAAATGTCTGGCCGACGACACACGGCTGAAATCCGTTGTGCTTATCCATACGTTTGGTGAAGCCTGCGTGTGCGAGCTGATGGAAACCCTGAAATTGGATCAACCCAAGACATCCCGTCACCTGGCATCACTACGTAAATGCAACATTTTGCTGGATGAACGCCGTGGCAAATGGGTGTACTACCGCCTTCATCCCGAACTGCCGGCATGGGCAAAATCTGTGATTGCCAGCGCCAGTGAAAGTAACAGCGAAGACTTCGAGGCGTTATTGGCGACTTTTAAGCAATGCCAGCTTAACGGCAAGGATTGTTGTAATTAAATTTTTAACAGGAATACACTTATGAAAATTCTGTTTATCTGCACCCACAACCGGTGCCGGAGTATCCTTAGCGAAGCCATCACCAACCAGATTGGCCGCGGCATCATTGAAGCTCGCAGCGCCGGCAGCCAGCCGGTGGGTGAAGTACACCCGCTGTCTGTGAAATATCTGGAAGAATCCGGCTACAGTACAGCAGGCTTGCAAAGCCAGTCATGGGACGAATTCGAAGACTTCAGCGCTGATGTTGTCATTACGGTATGTGACTCAGCAGCGGGTGAGACCTGCCCGGTCTGGTTCGGTAACAGTGTAAAAGTTCACTGGGGCCTGTCAGATCCATCGAAAGAAAGTGGCACCACTGAAGAGATCCGCGCAGCCTTTTTAAGCTGCATCCGCATTATTGAAGAAAGAGCAAAACAGTTGCTGACCATTGCTGAAAAAGCAGGTGATACTGAAGCTCTGCGCAAGGCTCTCACAGATTTAGGAGTGCAACACTGATGTCAAAAGAGTCCGGGACATCCCCAGCTTCTGATTTGCCCAATATCGATACTTCACACTGGCAAACACCGGTTTTTGATGCCTGTTTGCCGGGCGCCTCTGAACATAAGCCGCGAATATTACTTCTATACGGTTCCCTGCGTGATCGTTCGTTCAGCCGCCTTGCTGTAGAAGAAGCCGCCCGTTTGCTTACCGCCATGGGGGCGGAAACACGTATTTTTAATCCGGAAGGTTTACCGCAAGCCGACACCGGTGATGAACATCATCCGAAAGTGAAAGAACTTCGTGAATTAATGATGTGGTCAGAAGGTCAGGTGTGGTGCTCGCCGGAGCGTCACGGTGGCATGACCAGCATTTTCAAAAGTCAGATAGACTGGGTGCCGTTAAATATCGGCGGTGTCCGCCCTACTCAGGGTAAAACGCTGGCGCTGATGCAGGTCTGCGGTGGTTCGCAGTCATTTAATACGGTCAATCAGATGCGAATTCTGGGTCGCTGGATGCGTATGGTTACCATACCTAATCAGTCGTCGGTACCCAAAGCCTTCCTCGAATTTGAAGAAGACGGCCGCATGAAACCTTCCCCGTTCTACAACCGCATCGTGGATGTGATGGAAGAGTTAATGAAATTCACCCTGCTGCTTCGTGGCAATAAAGACTTTTTTGTCGATCGCTATTCTGAGCGGGTGGAAAGTGCAGAGGCACTGAGCAAACGCGTTAATCAAAAATCGATTTAGGATATTGAACCATGGGATTATTTGAACGCTTCCTCTCGGTCTGGGTTGCACTTGCGATTGTTACAGGCTTGCTTGCAGGCAGTTTGTTTCCGGACTTGTTTGCTACTGTAGCAGGGCTTGAATATGCACATGTTAATCTGGTTATCGCCGTACTTATCTGGCTGATGATTTACCCGATGATGGTACAGGTAGATTTCACCTCAGTTAAAGATGTAGGAAAGAAACCCAAAGGCCTGGTTCTGACCCTTATCATCAACTGGTTGTTTAAGCCTTTTTCTATGGCTTTTCTGGGCTGGCTGTTCTTTAAAGGCATCTTTGCAGACTGGGTCGACCCGCAAACAGCGGGCGAATACATAGCCGGTATGATCTTACTGGGTGTGGCCCCCTGCACCGCCATGGTGTTTGTATGGAGTCAGCTCACAAAGGGTGATGCCAACTATACCCTCGTGCAGGTGTCCGTGAACGATATCATCATGATTTTCGCCTTTGCGCCGTTAGCGGCATTTCTGCTGGGCGTTACCGATATTACTGTTCCCTGGAACACGTTGCTGTTATCTGTCGTGCTGTACGTTGTGATCCCTCTTGTGGCCGGTGTGATTACACGGAAAGTACTGGACAGTAAGGACAACCACCAGCGCCTGACACAATTTCTTGCCACCATGAAGCCCTGGTCAATTATCGGGTTGCTGGCTACCGTTGTACTGCTATTCGGCTTTCAGTCTGAAACTATCATTGCAGATCCGCAGGCCATTGTATTAATTGCCATACCGCTGCTTATTCAGACCTACGGCATTTTCTTTCTGGCTTACTGGCTGGCTAAGCGCATGGGATTGCCCCACGATGTTGCCGCCCCGGCATGCATGATAGGCACGTCAAACTTTTTTGAACTGGCTGTTGCCGTGGCAATTTCTTTGTTTGGTCTCCACTCGGGAGCCGCACTGGCTACTGTAGTCGGCGTGCTGGTAGAGGTGCCTGTGATGCTGTCGTTGGTAGGTTTTGCAAACAGAACGCGGCACTGGTTTAACTAACTAATACGTGGCGCTACCCGCTATTGTGAATAATAAAAAGGCCCGCTCTTTACAGAGCGGGCCTTTCGTTTTTAATTCAGAGCGTTAACGTTCGGAGCGTTTACGTTCATAGCGCTTCCGGGGCACCACTCATTTGCTGCCGGACAGGAGCTTACTCTATTTCCAGCATCACCACTTTACCCATTGTCTCCAGTTTGTCCTTGTAAAGTGCAGCGTCACCCACAATCAGATAAATGACATTATCAGTAGTGAACAAACCGGACTGCGCCCTGACGTCTTCCAGGGTGAGCTTGTCATACTCCTGCTGTAATAACATAGGATAGTTGAGCGGCTTACCCTCTTTCAGACTGGACTCAATTTCTGACAGCACGCTACCGTTTGTTTCAAATAAGCCCGGTAACTTACGGATTTCAGTCGTAACGGTTTCGGTCAGCTCCGTTTCCGTTGCCGGATTATCACCATTGTATTCTTTCATCTCGCGGTCTATTTCGTTGACCGATTCGACGGTTTTGTCACTCTGTACCGGCGCGTACACAAACCACGGACGCTGGCCCAATGTTGTCATCGCAAGGCTGCGTGCACCGTAAGCCCAGCCTTTATCTTCCCGCAAATTCATATTCAGGCGGGCGGTAAATTTACCGCCTACTATGGCATTAGCCGTTTCGATAGCCAGCGTGTTTTTATCTGATACAGGCGGGATGAGTTTACCGGCCAGTATAAGCGACTGGGGAGAATCAGGACGGTTGGCCAGGTAGAATGTACGGCCTTTCACTTGGGGTACATCAGCAATGCGCTTTTCTCCGGATTGGCCACTCACAGTCCAGTCACCCAGACTGTCATTCAACATGGACTTGAGTGCTGATTTTTCGATGTCACCCACTACAATGATTTTCGCATTGTCCGGGCGTATCCAGGTGCTATGAAAGTCCTTGAGTATTTTGGTGGAAATTTCACTGACCGACTCATTGGTACCGGAACCTGTCAGCGGCATACCGTATGGATGATCTTTTCCATACAGCAAGGGCGGCAATTCCCGGAACGCCAGTTGTACCGGCTGAGATTTTTCCTGAGCAATATCCGACAGCCAGATCGGCTTCAGTTTTTCCAGATCGCTTTCCCGCATGGCCGGATTTTTTACCACGCTGCTGAAAAGTGACAATGCAGGTTTTAAGTTCGCGGTAAGAGATTGTAAATGTGCATAAGAGCTGTCCAGCGAGCCGCCAAAATAGCTGGCAGCGCCCAGCATGTCCATTTTCGTTTTGTAAGCTTCACCATTAATTTTACCGGAGCCTTCTTCCAGCATGCGCATGGTCATTGATGATGAACCCAATGGATAGCCATACGCGTCGGCGGCATAACCACTGTCGAACACAATACGCAGAGAAACATCAGGCACGGCATCACGCTTAACAAAATAGACCGGTAACCCGTTATCCAGGGTAAATTCCTCTGCCTCAGGAAACGACAGCACGGGCATGTCTGTCACCTCCGGTAATGCAGATCGGTCAGCGCCTTCTGTACTTGCTGCATAATTCGGAAACGGGCGGACAATCAACTGATGATAAGGAAGATCGAGCCATTTTTTAGCGACAGTATTGAGCTGCTTTGGTGTTGCCTCTGAATAGCGCTTCAGGCTTTTCATATAGTGGTCTGAATCACCGGCATATAACTCGCCTTCGGCCAGAACATTAGCCTTTCCGCCAAAGCCACCAATCTTCTCCATACCGCGTATAGTGCGGGAAAGCGTGCGCATCCGCGCACCTTCCAGTTCCTGCTTACTTACCGGTTTGGCAAGCAGAGCGGCAATTTCTTCATCAATAATCGCAGACACTTTATCTTCATCAGCATTTGCACCGAGCGTCACTTCGAGGGTGAAGATACTTGCCAGCGTATGCTCTTCTAAATACGCATCAATACCGGTTGCCAGCTTTTCTTTTTCCACCAGGCGCTGATACAGGCGTGAGGTTTTGCCTTCTCCCATCACTTTGGCCAGCAAATTCAGTGCTTCAGTATCATCATCTACCCTTCCGGCTACTGGCCAGACCCGGTAGATGCGTTCAGCCGCCACTTTGTCGAACAATTCCTCATAGCTGTTGGAGTCTTTAACCGGCACATAGGATTTCAGACGTTTTAAAGGCGGTCCGGGAGGAATATCACCAAAGTAATGCTCCACTTTCTGCTTTGCCACTTCGGGCGTAATGTCACCGGCGAGGACAATGACAGTATTGGCAGCACCGTAGTACTGCTCAAACCAGGCTTTTACATCATCCAGACTGGCCGCATTCAAATCTTCCATGGAGCCGATGGTACTCCAGCGATACGGGTGTCCTTCAGGAAAAATCCCCTCCAGCAAACTGTATTCAGCTTTACGGTAAGGCGTGTTGTCGCCCTGACGTTTTTCGTTCTGTACCACGCCACGCTGGTTATCCAGCTTTTCCTGTGTGATGGCACCAAGCAGATGCCCCATGCGATCAGATTCCATCCACAACGCAAGGTCGACGGCGGTAGACGGAACATTCTGGAAGTAGTTGGTGCGGTCAAACCAGGTGGTACCGTTCATATCGGTGGCGCCCACCTGGTCAAAGGGCTTGAAGTATTCGCCGTCGTAGTTTTCCGAGCCGTTAAACATAAGGTGTTCAAACAGGTGAGCGAAACCGGTTTTACCGGGTTTCTCATCTTTAGACCCCACGTTGTACCAAACAGAGACCGCGACAATGGGCGCTTTGTGATCTTCGTGGACCAGTAACGTCAGGCCATTGTCCAGTTGATAACGGGTATGAGGGATAGCCAGATCGTCAACGTTTAAAGACGCAGCATTCAGGCAGGTATGCGTAATTGCCATCGCAATCAGCAGCAGTGATTTCTTCATAATATCTGTCCGTAGTATTTATTGTTAGTTGTCCTGTATCACCGGTGCAAGCCCTACAGGTTAATTTTCATACTAGCGGATATTTACCGGAACACCAGACAAAATTGGATCAGATATAGATATCTAAATGCTTTATTTTACTGTCTTTATTGTCTGGAGAGGGCTCCTGACTGCTGTCTGCCTCGTGTCCGGAACTGACCGGCTGACTTTCTTTAGCATTTTCAGCTTGTTGACCTCCTTTATTATCCTGATGATGCCCGCTGTCACGTTGTTGCTTTTCAGCCACACGACGCTCCTCGTCGTGCTCATAACGCTCATCTTCACCAAGGCCTTTGGTTTCCGCTTCCTTACTGACTTTCTTTACGCGGTCATCCGGTTTAACCGGCACCTTGCCCTCTCTCGGCAGAATAGGAAAAATAAGGTCGTTGCTCACCCTCACCTCCACGTAAATAAAAACACGCGATTATTCGCATTTTTGATGACATTTATTTCACAGTCGCAGGTTTTAACCCGTTTCGAACAGTAAGATATAACTTATGACCAAACATTTAGTATAATAATTCCCTTATTATGGCTTTTGGGGGTTGATTTAGATCACTCAATTAGCTACTGTTTGCCGCGTCAAAAAGATTGGAAACGAATTTTACATGTTTAATTGCGCTGCTAACCATCACCACCATCATAAAGCATAACCTTTCAGGTTCGTGCTGGAAGGTCTATTGTTCCTTCCAGTGGCGCAGATAAAAAATTCTCGACCCCCGGAAGGAAACTTCCGGGGGTTTTTCGTTTAAGCAGCTTCAAATCAGGTTCACACAAAGAGGAATGTTCACATGGGTGACAGCAAACGTCTGCGTATTGCAGTTCAGAAATCAGGCCGTCTCAGCGATGACAGCATCGCGCTGCTAAAAGCGATTGGTATTAAATTATACATCCGTGACCGCCTTCTCATCGCCCATTCCACTAATGAGCCTATCGATTTACTGCGCGTACGTGACGACGATATTCCGGGTCTGGTCATGGACGGCATTGTCGACCTGGGTTTTATCGGCGAAAACGAATTAGAAGAGAAAATGCTGGAACGTCAGGCGGCCGGCAAAGCGTATGATTTTGAAGTACTGCGTCGTCTGGATTACGGTGGTTGCCGTTTGTCTATTGCGGTACCGCAGGAAATGAAATACGAAGGTATTCAGTCACTGGAAGGTAAAAAAGTAGCAACGACCTACCCTTACCTGCTTGAGCGTTATTTCAAAGAAAATAATATCAATGCCCGCGCTGTGATGCTGACCGGCTCAGTAGAAGTTGCTCCCCGCGCCGGTGTGGCCGATGCGATTTGTGACCTGGTTTCAACCGGTGCCACACTGGAAGCTAACGGTCTTGTGGAAGAAGACGTTATTTTCCGTTCAAAAGCAGTACTGATCCAACGTGCTGACGGTGCGCTTTCAGAACAGAAACAAGCTCTGGTAAATCGTCTTGTGCCCCGTATCGATGGCGTCATTCAGGCCAAAGAAAGTAAATACATTATGCTGCACGCGCCGAAAGCCTACCTGGAGCAGGTAAAAAGTTTACTGCCCGGTGCTGAGAACCCTACCGTACTGCCTCTTGCCGGTTCTGATGATGCGGTAGCGGTACACGTGGTCAGCCCTGAAGACTTATTCTGGGAAACCATGGAAAAGCTTAAATCCTTAGGTTGTCGTTCTATTCTGGTTATGCCAATTGAAAAAATGATGGGTTAATCTGCCATGATCAACTGGTCCTCACTTACACCTGCCGGGCAGACAGAAGCCCTCGCCCGGCCGGTTATGAAAAACTCAGACAGTCTGCGGGTGACCGTTGCAGACATACTCGCTGCGATACGCCAACAGGGCGATGCAGCGGTGCTGGAATACACCCGTAAATTCGACTGTACTTCACTGAACAGCCTGCCCCTTTCTGTTGCAAAGCGGGACGAACTGGCAGCACGGGTATCTGCTGACGTTAAAGACGCCCTGCTGGTTGCGTTCAACAACGTGAAACAATTCCACGAAGCGCAGAAACCTCAGGATATCACCCTGACGACTACGCCGGGCGTAGTATGCGAGCAACGTTTTACCGCGCTGGATGCTGTCGGTCTTTATATACCCGGCGGCAGTGCGCCGCTACCGTCGACCGTGATGATGCTGGGCGTACCGGCGCTGGTTGCCGGATGCGAACGCAAAGTGCTGTGCACACCACCCAACCAGGCCGGTGAAATCGCCCCGGAAATCGCTCTTGCGGCTTCACTGTGTGGCATTGAAGAAATTTATCTGTGTGGCGGAGCCCAAGCCATAGCCGCCATGGCGTTCGGTACCGAAAGTATTGCTAAAGTGGACAAGATCTTTGGCCCCGGCAACAGCTTTGTGACAGAAGCCAAACAGCAAGTCAGTCAGCGCGCCGACGGTGCCGCTATCGATATGCCGGCCGGCCCTTCAGAAGTGCTGGTGCTGGCAGATGGCAATGCTAACGCGGCGTTTGTGGCCTCGGATTTATTGTCGCAGGCAGAACACGGTCCGGATTCCCAGGCCATTCTGGTTTCAGACAGTGAAGCGCTTATTGAAGCCACTAAAGCGCAGGTAGAAGCTCAACTGGCGAAACTGTCGCGCAACAGCATTGCTTCTCAGGCCATGGAAAATGCCCGTTATATTCTGACTGGCTCGGTAGCCGAAGCGGTGCAGGTAAGCAACGCGTACGCGCCGGAGCACTTAATTGTGCAAACTGACAACGCCCGCGAATTGCTCATCGACATTAAATACGCCGGTTCTATTTTTGTTGGCCAGTGGTCACCGGAATCTGCAGGCGATTACGCTTCGGGTACCAACCACGTGCTGCCAACCTACGGCTATGCACGTAACTATTCCAGTTTAGGTCTGCTTGATTTTATGCGTCGTTTCACCGTGCAGGAACTGTCTGCCGACGGCATGCGTAATCTTGGACCAGCCATTATGAAGCTTGCCAGTGCTGAAGGGCTCGATGCCCACGAGCAGGCCGTTGCACTGCGTATGGCAGAGCTTGAAAAGGGGAATGACCAATGAGCAGTCTGGTCGACCAACTGATTAATGATAACCTGATCCCGCTGAAACCGTATGAGTCGGCGCGCCGTCTTTACGCCGGTGGTCAGGACTGGCTTAATGCCAACGAATCACCATTTGCTAACCACTACGACGTGGACAGCAGCCACTTTAACCGTTATCCGTCCTGTCAGCCCGACGGCGTGATTAACGGTTACGCAGCTTACGCTGGTGTTGCGAAAAGCCATTTGATGGTGACCCGTGGTGCTGACGAAGGCATAGAACTGCTCATCCGCACCTTCTGTACGCCGGGTAAAGACAGTATTCTGATCTGTCCGCCAACCTATGGCATGTACGCCATCAGTGCAGAGACCTGCGATATTGGCGTGAAAAAAGTGCCACTGAAAGCCGACTTCAATCTGGATGTGGAAGGCATTTGCAGCAATGACGACGTCAATGTGGTGTTTATCTGTGCGCCGAATAATCCTACCGGTACACAAGTCGCCAAACAGGATTTAGACACCGTACTTCGCCACTTCACCGATAAAGCGCTGGTGGTTGTAGATGAAGCCTATATCGAGTTTGACGCAGAGAACACTTGGGCGAACAAGCTGGCAGATTACCCGAATCTGGTTATTCTGCGAACCCTGTCCAAAGCCTTTGCGCTGGCGGGTCTGCGCTGCGGTTTCACCATTGCCAATGACGCTGTGATTGCTGCGCTGATGAAAGTAATTGCACCCTATCCTATTCCGGATCCGGTGGCGCAGATTGCTGCAGAGGCGTTAAGTGAAGAAAACATTGGCCGCCTGCAAGCGCAGGTGGACATTCTCAACGCAGAGAAAGCCCGTCTCACAGAAGCACTGAATGCGTTTGAAGAATTCGAAATGGTGGGCGACACCAAAGCCAACTATGTGCTGTTCCGTTACGCGCGCTGCAAAGCACTGATGGTATACCTGGTTGAGCGCGGCATGCTTATTCGCGACCAGTCCAAACAGCTGAACCTGGAAAACTGCCTGCGTGTAACCATCGGCAGCCCGGAGCAGGACGACCGCCTGCTACAGCTGATTAATGATTATTTTTCCCAGACAGGAGCTTCCAAGTGAGTCAGCAAGCTATTTTATTTATCGATCGAGACGGTACGCTGGTTGAAGAGCCGCCCGTAGATAAGCAATTAGACAGCCTGGAAAAGCTGGTATTTGAGCCAAACGTTATTCCTGTTTTACTAAAATTAAAAGCTGCCGGTTTCTCACTGGTGATGGTGTCGAATCAGGACGGTTTAGGCACTGACAGCTTCCCGCAGGAAGATTTCGACAAGCCGCACAATGCGATGATGGCGATTTTCGAATCTCAGGGCGTCACGTTTGATGATGTGCTGATTTGTCCGCACTTCGACCACGAAAATTGTGCTTGCCGCAAGCCTAACCTCGGGCTGGTTAAAGACTACCTGCAACAGGGCCGCATCGATTTCACACGCTCCTTCGTGATTGGCGATCGCATCACTGATGTGCAGTTGGCCGAAAACATGGGCATCAAATCGTTCCAGTACAATCCGGAAACCAACAACTGGAAAGACATTGAGAAAGCCCTGCTGGCGTCTTCCCGAATTGCCGAGGTAGTGCGTAAAACCTCAGAAACCGATATCCGTGTGCGGGTTGATTTAGACTCGACGGCAAAATCACAAATCCACACCGGGATGGGCTTCTTCGACCACATGCTGGATCAGATTGCCACCCATGGCGGTTTTGAAATGCAGGTGTCGGTGGACGGCGATCTGCACATCGACGACCACCACAGCGTAGAAGACACGGCACTGGCCCTGGGCGACGCGCTGAAAAAGGCGTTGGGCGATAAGCGCGGCATTGGTCGCTTTGGTTTCGCACTGCCTATGGATGAATGTCGTGCCGAGTGCATCATGGACATTTCTAACCGCCCTTACCTGAAAATGGATGCCGAGTTCAGCCGCGATCAGGTTGGCGAAATGGCCACCGAAATGGTACCGCACTTTTTCTATTCACTGGCGCAGAGCATGGGCCTGTCCCTGCACCTGTCCACCAGCGAAGGAAACGCGCACCATCAGGTAGAAAGCCTGTTTAAAGTGTTTGGTCGTGCATTACGTCAGGCCATTACCCGTCAGGGCGATGCCTTGCCGAGCAGTAAAGGAGCCCTGTAATGGCGCAGAAGATTGTCATTGTAAACACCGGCTGTGCGAATATCTCGTCGGTAAAGTTTGCCCTTGAGCGCCTGGGCGTTACTGTCGATGTGTCTGATGATTTCGACATTATCAAAGCCGCCGACAAAGTGTTTCTGCCCGGCGTGGGCAGTGCCTATGCCGCCATGCGCAGCATTAGCGGCAAGAACCTTACCGACACCATTCGTTCACTGGAACAACCGGTGCTCGGCGTGTGTCTGGGTATGCAGCTAATGGTGGGAACTTCGGATGAAACCAGCAGTGGGCAGATTGACTGTTTAGGCCTGATGCCAGGTCATGTTGCCCGCCTGCAAGCGGGTGATTTACGCCTGCCTCACATGGGCTGGAACACGGTAACGCCGCTTGAGGGCAACACGCTGTTCAAAGGCATTCCGGCAGATACCTATTTCTATTTTGTGCACAGCTTTGCGGTGCCGGTTTACGATAAAACCCTGGCCACCTGTGAATACGGCCAAACGTTCTCTGCCGCCCTGCACAGCAACAACTTCTTCGGCGTGCAGTTTCACCCCGAGCGTAGCGGCGAAGCCGGCGCACAACTTCTGACTAATTTTGTGGAAATGTAATGATTATTCCAGCAATTGATTTAATCGACGGCGCCGTGGTGCGTCTATTCCAGGGCGACTACAACCAGAAAACCCAATACCAGAAAGATCCGGTAGACGTGGTACATGACTATGCCGATCAGGGTGCGCAGTGGCTACACATCGTTGACCTTACCGGAGCCAAAGACACCAGCAAGCGACAGCTTACGCTTATCCGCAAAATGGTCGATACCCAACGCATGAAGTTTCAGGCTGGCGGCGGTATTCGCAGCGAAGAAGACGTGGCCCAACTGTTAGATTCTGGTGTAAGCCGTGTAGTCATCGGTTCTCTGGCAGTAAAGCAGCCTGAACTGGTGAAAGGCTGGATGCAGAAATACGGCGCAGAGAAAATTGTGCTGGCGCTGGATGTAAACATCAACGACGCCGGTGAACGAATGATTGCCACCCACGGCTGGCAGGAAGACTCCGGCGTGGCGCTGGAAGGCTTATTGAAAGATTTTCAGGAAGTGGGCGTGAAACACGTGCTGTGCACTGATATCAGCCGTGACGGCACCCTGCAAGGCAGCAATGTAGATTTATACACCGACGTATGTGCCCAATTCCCGCAAGTGAGCTGGCAAGCTTCCGGCGGCATTGGCGGCCTGGATGACATTCGTGCCCTGCGTCCTGCCAATGTAGGCGGCGTGATTTTAGGCCGCGCCCTGCTGGAAGGTAAATTTACCGTTGAGGAGGCTATTGCATGTTGGCAAAACGGATAATTCCCTGTCTCGACGTACGCGACGGTAAGGTTGTTAAAGGCGTTCAGTTCCGCAACCACGAAATCATTGGCGACATTGTGCCACTGGCAGAACAGTATGCCAAAGCCGGTGCCGACGAACTGGTGTTTTATGATATTACCGCGTCGTCTGATCAACGGGTTGTCGATAAAAGCTGGGTGAGCCGTATTGCTCAGGTCATCGACATTCCGTTCTGCGTTGCCGGTGGTATTAAATCGGTGGAAGACGCAGGACGCATTTTAGAAATGGGCGCGGATAAAATTTCCATTAACTCCCCTGCGCTTTCTAATCCGGACCTCATTAACGAGCTGCATGACATTTATGGTCAGCAGTGCGTGGTCATTGGTATCGACAGTTTCTACAACGAGGCGAATGGTCGTTACGATGTGTACAAGTTTACCGGTGACGAAAGCCGCACTCAGCAAACTCAGTGGCACACCATCGACTGGATTAAAGAAATACAGTCACGCGGTGCGGGTGAAATCGTACTGAACTGCATGAATCAGGACGGCGTGCGTAAGGGCTACGACATCGAACAGCTGAAAGCCGTGCGTGAAGTATGCAAGGTACCACTCATCGCCTCTGGCGGTGCCGGTGCCATTGAACACTTTACTGACGTATTTAAGCAGGCAGACGTCGACGGCGCACTGGCAGCGTCAGTCTTCCACAAAGGCATCATTGATATGCACGAACTGAAAGATACATTGGCTTCTCAGGCTATTCCCATGTGTATCCGTCACGGCCGTTAAGGAACAATTTAATGATTATTACTAAAGACAATCTGACGCAATTGGCGTGGGATAAAATGGATAACCTGCTTCCGGCTATCGTACAGGATGCCGTAACCGGTAAAGTACTGATGCAGGGTTACATGACCCCGGAAGCGCTGGAAGCCACACTGGACTCGAAAAAAGTCACTTTTTTCAGCCGCTCCAAGCAGCGTTTGTGGATGAAGGGCGAGGAGTCTGGCAACGTATTAAACTTGGTAGAAGTAGGCAGCGATTGTGATAACGACAGCCTGCTTATTCTGGCCCGTCCGAAAGGCCCGACCTGCCACACCGGCACGGAAAGCTGCTGGTTCGATAATCAGGCGCCGGCTTATACGTTCCTGGGTGATTTGGAACGGGTTCTGGCAGAGCGTAAATATGCGGACCCTGAGTCAAGTTACACCGCTTCACTGTACAGCAAAGGCATTAAACGCATCGCTCAGAAAGTGGGTGAAGAAGGCGTCGAAACTGCACTTGCTGCAACGGTGCAGGATAAAGAAGAGCTGAAGAACGAAGCAGCTGACTTGCTTTATCACCTGACAGTTCTGCTGCAGGCCAGCGACATGTCAATGAAAGATGTTATTGCGGTGCTACGCGCCCGTCACCAGAAGTAATCCCCATGCCCAGCTGTTGTGCCGCTTCTTTGAGTTGCGACACAACAGCGGGATCCGTGTCTTTACTGGCGGCCAGATAGCCGGTCACGGCTAGCTCGGGAATATCCATTACCGGATTGAGCTGCTCCCCGTCCACGTTTAATTTCTTCGCCGTAGCAGGAATCAGGGCAGGATCTTCGATGATAAAATCGACCATTCCCCTCAACAGATAATCCCACGAGCACTGAATATCTGCACATACCAGCATGTTCTGTCCTTCCCTGAACCCCTGTTGCTGTAGCCAGTGATAGCTGATGTCGTCCCGTTGCACGGCAAATGTATAGTTGGTGAGATAACCCTGTTTAAGTTCCCCGTTTGCAACGGGCTGGCTTTTGAGGCCAACAACGGCAAGATGAAAAGCCGACACTTCAGCCAGCCAGTGAAACTGTTTTTCACGCTCCGGTGTCCGTGCAATGGAATAGATAAGTGTGCCAGCCTGACGTTCTGCCATTGTGATACTTCTGGCCCAGGGATATAACGCAAACTCTCCTTTTACCCCGGCGGCCTCAAGGATAGCCTTTACTTTGTGCGTAGTCTCGCCGTCTACCCTGCCATATTTATTGAGGTAGTGATAAGGAGGCGATGACTCTGTCACCACCTGCAGAACTGTACTTTGAGCAGGCAGAGGGTGGCTGATAATCAAAAACAAAAGTAATACAAAAGAGATACGCATCCCTGAACCGTACCAATAGTGATTATAAAACGTACGATATCATGCTTTATCATCAATAAAAATGACACCTGACTGATTCCTTCCGTTTTCATACCTTGTTACATCTGTGGATGAACTATTTCTCCGGACAACAGCTCTGACATTCAGACCTGCAATTTCTTCAACGATCAGAGGACGACTATGAAAGACAAGCCAACCGGACTGAAGCGAATTTGGAAAGACAATCAATCCTTTTTTATATTTATCGGCCTGATGTTGTTTGTGCGTGCCGGTGTGGCAGACTGGTATTACATCCCTTCCGGTTCTATGGAACCTACCATTCAGGTTGGCGATCGCATATTTGTGAATAAGCTGGCTTATGAAATCAAAGTGCCGTTCACTGACATCAGTCTGGCTGAAACAGGCTCCCCTGCCCGCGGAGATATTATCGTGTTCGACAGTAAGGCGGCAGATAATCGTCTGATTAAACGTGTTGTGGGCTTACCCGGTGACAGAATTGCCATGCGCAATAACATCTTGTATCTGAACAATCAGCCCTTATTGTATTCCGGCGATGATGAAGATCAGCAGGAGCTATTGGGTAAAGTGCTTCATCAGATCCATCTGGATAAGAATGGCTCACCACTGTCTTCTTTTAATACGGTGACTGTTCCGGAAAATCACGTGCTGGTGCTTGGCGACAACCGTAATAACTCGGCCGATTCCAGAGTGCATGGCTTTATTCCTAAGGATGAAATCATCGGTAAGGCGTCGCATATCGCTTATTCACTGGATAATGACAACGCTTATATGCCAAGGCTTGAACGTACGTTTCAGGCACTGGAATAAAAAAATTTAATTTTTTTGCTTTGGGGTGTTGAAAAGACTTTTTCAGCACCTACATAGTAATTGTCGGCGCTTGATAGCAAGGTCGACAGAACCGCCGCCGCAATGTCGGGGCAAACATTTTAAACATATTGCTTTATAAAAAGGATATGACTATGCGTACTATCGATCTATCTCCACTTTACCGTTCTTTCATTGGCTCTGACCGTTTGGCATCACTTGTAGATGCAGCTTCACGTTCTGAGAGCCAGACTGCTTATCCCCCTTATAATATTGAATTGCTTGGCGACGATAAATATCGTGTGTCCATGGCGATTGCCGGATTTACAACTGAAGAAGTTAGCATTGTCTCCGAAGACAACACGTTAACGGTAACGGGCAAAAAAGCCCCTGCTGAAAATGACGAAGCCGGCAAAAAACAATACCTGCACAAAGGAATTTCAGAGCGCAGCTTTGAGCGTAAATTCCAGCTCGGTGATCATGTAAAAGTGACCGGCGCAGATATGCAGCACGGCCTGTTACATATTGACCTTGAGCGTGTTGTGCCTGAGGCGAAGAAACCCCGTCGTATTGAAATCGGCAATACACCGGCCAGCCACGGGTAAGCCATTCTGGTCTGCATACACAGACCTCATTTAATTAACGATTATATTTTTACGTGCCTGCAGGTGCAGGCACGGAATAACCTGAGTCGCCGGATACGGGGCTCTGCATTTACATATTGCTTAATTGGAAGGATATGACTATGAGAACTATTGATTTATCACCACTTTACCGTTCATTTATTGGCTCAGACCGTCTGGCTTCATTCATTGATAATGCTACCCGGTTTGAAAATCAGAGCGCTTTTCCTCCGTATAACATTGAATTGCTGGAGGAAAATAAATATCGCATCGCAATGGCAGTAGCCGGATTTGCAGAAAGCGAAATCACTATTGAAGTACAGGAAAATACGCTGACCGTGACAGGCAGCAAGGCTGCTGATGACAAAGAGTCATCGCGTAAATTCCTTCACAAAGGTATTTCAGAGCGCAATTTTGAACGCAAATTCCAGCTTGGTGACCATGTAAACGTATTAAGCGCGAATCTCGAAAATGGTTTGCTGAGTGTGGATCTTGAAAGAGTTATCCCTGAAGCCAAAAAGCCTAAACAGATCGCTATCGGCTCTGCGGCCCTTGAGCACAAAAGCACCGGTGAATAATCCGGAAGGGTTTTACTGCAATTAAACATAAAAACGGCACCTGCTCCCGGTGCCGTTTTTTTATTTGAATATATTGGCAGACACAAGGTAGTCAATCAGCACACGTGTGCGCTGCGGTAAGTTTTTCCGCGACGGATACACCAGTGAGAAAGCCGTGCGTTCCCCATGCCACCCGGGCAATATCTGAACCAGCTCTCCCCGCTCTGCTTCTTCTTTCACCGTAGATGGCAACAGTAAGGCCACTCCCGTTCCCATAGCCGCCATCTTGTGGATCAAATGGGGCGAGTTACTTCTGTAATATCTGGAAGGTGTTATGGTTCTGCTGCTGTCTTTACTTTGCAACCGCACATTATTGTTCCAGTGAGGTAAATCCAGCAACACCCAGGGCAATGCTTCCAATGCGTCGAGGCTCTCCGGTTCACCAAGTCTGTCCAGCATTGCAGGCTGCGCAAATATCGCAAATGTTTCCTCATGCAATACCCTGGCAATCAGCGAGGCATCGCGGGGTAATCCAATCCTGATAGCCAGATCAATTTTCTCTGAGATTAAATCAACCCGCTCGTCATCCAGTACAAAATCAATCTGAACCTCAGGAAACTGCCGGATGAACCCATCCAGTGCAGGCAGCACAAACTTGTGGGCAATATCATGATTCATGGTTATAGCGACGCGGCCGGCAGGAACAGGCATATTCGTAATGCTGTCTATATCTTCAAGTACTTCCTGCAGGATAGTTGCACGGCTGAAAACACGCTGGCCTTCCTCTGTCAGCATTAATTTTCTGGTTGAACGCTGAAGCAGCCTGCTGCCCAGAGCAGTTTCCAGATCTGCAACCTGCTCACTGACTCTCGAACGGCTGGAATGCAACACTCTGGCTGCAGCAGCAAAACTCCCCTGCTCTGCCACCACACAAAATATTGCCAGATGCCTGAGATAGGCAAAATCTATTGTACTCATTTCCCGAACACTACATTCACTTTTGTCCTACTTATCATAGCAACGACAAAGCACCATAATCTAGCCATCCGTCCAATACGGCACGGCAAAAAAGTATTAACAGGAGAATAATCATGATTGGAATTACCGGTGCAACAGGTCAGTTAGGTCAATTGACAATTAAACACCTGCTAACGAAAGAATCCGCAGACTCTTTGATCACGCTGGTCAGAGACACCGGCAAGTCGCAAGCTATGTTTGCTGATGTTGCCTCACGGCACTTCGACTACAGTAAACCTGACACGTTGACAGATGCGCTGACCGGTATCACGACACTGTTTCTTATTTCAGGCAGTGAAATCGGACAGCGTATTGAACAACATGCCAATGTAATTGATGCGGCTAAACGCGCCGGTGTGAAAACCCTGGTGTATTCAAGCTTGTTACGGGCAGACACTTCATCTCTGATGCTGGCAGAAGAGCACAAAGCCACAGAGCAACGCATTCAGGCTTCCGGCATGGACTATGTGATCTTACGGAACGGCTGGTACACAGAGAACTACACGCAGGGTCTTCAGGCTGTTCTAGACGCCGGCGTGCTGGCTGGCGCGGCCGGTTATGGCCGCATTGATTCAGCGACCCGCAATGATTACGCAGAGGCAGCAGCGAATGTGCTGACAGATATATCTGCGCACAAAGGAAACGTGTATGAGCTGGCCGGTGATGCATCGTTTACTCTGCAGGGATATGCAGACGCTGTCAGCGCTGTAACCGGTAAGCCCGTTCATTTTGAATCCATGAATTATGAGGGTTACAAACAATTCCTGCAGGATGTTGCCGGTCTGCCGGAAGGTTTTGCTCATGTGCTGGCAGATTCAGAGCATCATGCAAAAGATGGCGACCTTTCCGGCTCAAGCGATGAATTACACCGTCTGTTGGGAAGAGCGACGCCTTCTCTTATTGAAGTAATTAAGCAGTCACTGTAACGTGTCACCAGCCGTCAGCACTATGCCAGATAGCGCTGACGGTGCGGTTGTCACGGGTAACGTGGTAACTCCGGTACTGACCCGCCGTCGCGCAGGCATGATTTGGCAGGATCCGGAGTTGACGGCCGAATCCGAAACCTTGATCCGGTACCGGTAAACCATCTTTATGCTCAATGATACCGTGTTCCTGGTTTGTCTGACTGACATACCAGCCATCCAGTATATTGCCCCCGGCATCAGCAACCAGACCATATCCGTGGGAGTCAGAGCCTTTATCTCTCGACAGTCCCATCCAGCCTGCGTCCACCAGTACCTGATTCTTCTTCATCTGATGACCAATGACTGTCGTCAACACACTCATTGCAATGTCAGATACTGAACAAACCCCCAGACCTGCCATCACCAGATCAAACGTTGCGTACACACCGGCGCGGATCTCGGTAACGCCTCCGGGCTTATAATCAGACAACGCTGTTGGCGTGGATCCCACAGAAATGATGTCAGCAGGTAATCCCGCAGCTTTGAGTCTGTTCGCCGCCAGTACCGTACGGCTGCATTCCTGTTCTGCCATAGCATATTGCGCCCCGGGCGTATTACACCCGTAAGATGCACCTGCATGGGCCATCACGCCGGAAAAACGAATATGCGCAGTGTTGTGCAACTGCTCAGCCATAGAGATCAATTGTATGCTCTCAGGCCCGGCACCGGCACGGTGATCATCAACATCCAGTTCTATCATCACCCGCAGCGGCACAATGAAAGTACGACGGGCTTTTACCAGCGCCTCCACTGCCGCTTCATTATCAACGACAACAATCAGATCAACACCACGTTCCAAAAGCTCATTAACAGCAGAGAATTTATTCGGGGTTATACCCACCGCATAGAGAATATCTTTGTAACCGGCCTGCCCAAAATAGCGGGCCTCTTCCAGTGTGGAAACGGTGACAGGCCCGGGCCGCGGCGCATAAATTTCCGCAGCTTCACGGCTCTTCAGTGTTTTAACATGAGGCCGCAGTGTCACGCCGTCCCGACGACATTTCTCCTGCATGCGTTCGCTGTTCGCCCGCAACTTATTCTCGTCAATGAGGCAGACTGGGGTCACCAGAGCAGAAAAATCAGATAATAACTCAGACATAAACTAAATCAGGTAGTGGATCATAAACAGGTTCGAGCAGGCAAGAAACAGCATAGACAAGAACGTCAGGAGCATCCCTGATAAACGTTGCCAGCTTGTTCCTTCACTGTGACGCAAGCCGTAAGCATGGAGAATGCGGCCAAATAATATAGCGCAGCCACCCGCGTGCAATACCCAGTGCTGGGGATGCAAGCTTTCCAGGCACGCCAGCAGAATAAGAGTGATTGGCACATATTCGCTGAAATTGCCGTGTACACGAATGGCACGGGTAAGTTCATCATTGCCTCCGTCACCGACACCGATCCGGGCGCTGCGGCGGACATTAATAACGGCGAATGACAGGTAGATATAACACAAGGCTAACAGACTTGCGTAAAACGCAGTAATCGGGAAACTCATAATCGTCAGGTTTAATAATGGGTTATTGGTGTCTATTCTGGCAATTAAGCGGCACGCTGGCAAAGCCTTTTACCCGCTTTGACAGTGAAGTATAAAAAAAGGCCGCTTGATGCGGCCTTTAGTAAGAATTTTTAACCGAGAAGCTCAGCCAGCTCTTTGCTGACCTGCTCTACCGGTTTGGTGCCGTCCAGCTTGTGGTACTGGCAGTTTCCGGCTTCAGCTTCTGCAGAGTAGTAGTTGACCAGAGGCTTAGTTTGCTCGTGGTACACGCCCAAACGCTTACGTACTGTTTCTTCTTTGTCGTCATCACGGATGATCAGTTCTTCACCGGTTTCATCATCTTTACCTTCCACTTTCGGTGGATTGTAAACAACGTGATAAACACGACCTGAGGCAGGATGTACACGACGGCCGCCCATACGCTCAACGATAACATCATCAGGTACGTCAAACTCAATGCAATGATCTACAGATACGCCTGCTTCTTTCATTGCATCAGCCTGAGGGATGGTACGGGGAAAACCGTCAAGCAGGAAACCTTGCTTGCAGTCATCCTGGGCAATACGCTCTTTAACCAGACCAATAATGATGTCATCAGACACCAGTTTACCTTCGTCCATTACACGTTTGGCCGCAAGACCAAGTTCAGTGCCGGCCTTGATGGCCGAACGCAACATGTCACCAGTAGAGATTTGAGGAATACCGTATTTCCCCATCAGAAATTGTGCCTGAGTTCCCTTACCGGCGCCCGGTGCGCCCAGAAGAATGATTCGCATTTTGCGCTCTCCGCTTTATTTTCTCAACTGTTGGGCACTTTACACACTAAGCATCAGCGAAACAAGCCCATAGCAAGTACAGAGTCAGATTATACGACCTATGTCGCATGGTTTATGAACAATAGTCGTAAGGGCATTCGAAGGCGTGAAGACATACATTTCTTTAACAGCCAGTCGTTAAAGGTTAAGCAGCAGGAATAGTGTATTGATTTGTAAAGAAATATCTCACCTAAATAAATTTAAGTGATAGTTAAAATAAAAACGGGCCATAAAGACCCGTTTTCATATGTTTACAGTCGGTGAACCGGCTTTATTTTGCCATACTCATTAACAGACTGTTTAAATTGCGTACAAAGCTGGACGGGTCTTTCAGACTGCCCTGCTCAGACAATGCTGCCTGATCGTACAATACGCCTACCCACTGATTAAACAGGGCTTCATCCTGTACATCAGCCAGCTTTTTCACTAACTGGTGCTCAGGGTTCAGTTCGAAGTGATATTTCACATCCGGTACTGTCTGACCGGCAGCCTGCATCAGCTTCATCATCTGCGTGGTCATGCCGTTTTCATCAGCCGTGATCACCGCAGGTGATTCTGTCAGACGGTGAGTAAATTTCACGTCGACAACTTTGTCACCCAATGCAGTTTTCGCGCGCTCAAGCACACCTTCCACTTCTTTTTCTGCTTCTTCCTGCGCCTTTTTGGTTTCCTCGTCGTCAAGGTCACCTAAATCTAAATCACCTTTAGCAATAGACTGGAAAGACTTCTCATTGTACTCAGTCAGGTGAGACATTAACCATTCGTCAATGCGCTCGCCCATCAGCAACACTTCGATACCTTTCTTGCGGAAGAACTCCAGGTGCGGGCTGCTTTTCGCTGCTTGCAGACTGTCAGCGGTGACAAAGTAAATTTTGTCCTGACCTTCCTTCATGCGGCCAATGTAATCATCCAGAGACACAGTTTGCGCATCGGAATCACCATGAGTTGACGAGAAGCGAAGGAGGCCGGCAATTTTATCTTTGTTGCTGAAGTCTTCGGCAGGACCTTCTTTCAGCACGTTACCAAATTCACCCCAGAACGACTGATACTTTTCGCTGTCGTTTTTCGCCATTTTCTCCAGCATCTGCAATACACGTTTAGTACAACCCTGACGCAATGTCTGGGTGACTTTGTTGTCCTGCAGAATTTCACGGGATACGTTCAGCGGCAGATCGTTAGAATCAAGCAGACCTTTTACGAAACGCAGGTACGTTGGCATGAACTGCTCAGCGTCATCCATAATGAATACACGCTGGACATAGAGCTTCAGGCCATGATTTTGATCACGGTTCCACATATCAAACGGCGCTTTAGAAGGAATGTAAAGTAAACTGGTGTACTCACTCTTACCTTCTACTTTGTTGTGCGCCCATGCCAATGGATCAGCAAAGTCATGAGAAATGTGCTTATAGAATTCTTTATATTCTTCTTCAGAGATATCTGACTTATCCCGTGTCCACAATGCCGTAGCTTTGTTGACACTCTCCCATTCGCCGGGAACAGCCGGTGTTTTTTCACCGTCAGGACCTTCACTTTCAGGGATCTCATCTTTCCACATTTGCACCGGAATGCTGATGTGGTCGGAATATTTGCTGATAATAGAGCGCAGACGCCAGTTATCAACAAACTCTTTTTCTTCTTCACGAATGTGCAGAACGATTTCAGTGCCGCGGGCAGGCTTGTTAATTTCTGCTACAGTGAATTCACCTTCACCGTCAGAAATCCACTCAACGCCCTGACTGGCGTCGGTGCCGGCAGCACGGGTTCTTACAGTCACTTTATCAGCCACGATGAATGCTGAGTAAAAGCCCACACCAAACTGACCTATCAGTTGTGAGTCTTTTGCCGCATCACCGGAAAGCTTACTGAAGAAATCTTTGGTACCGGATTTTGCAATGGTACCCAGATTCGCAATAACTTCTTCTTTCGTCATACCAATGCCGTTATCAGCAATGGTAATGGTACCTGCATCTGCATCGGTACTGATCTTCACGTTCAGTTCGCCGTCGCCTTCGTACAGACTGTTATTTTCCAGTGCACGGAAGCGTAACTTATCGGCAGCATCAGCTGCGTTCGATACCAGTTCACGAAGGAAGATTTCTTTGTTGGAATACAAAGAATGAATCATCAGTTGCAGAAGCTGTTTTACTTCAGTCTGAAAACCATGTTTTTCTTGTTGGGCTGCTTCAGCCATAAACCAGAGTCTCCTAGCTATTTGAATCAATTTCAGTCTAGGAAGTAAGGTCGGGCCGGAATAATTTCAACCTGAAAAGTGGGGTTTTTATCAGATTTGATAAAATTGAGTGAAATGATGCTCTGCCAACGGTAATGACAGAGCAGAAAAATGCTGAAGCTTAAAGCGTGCGGCGACCGGAGAACGCGTGAGTCAGCGTGCTGCCGTCGATATATTCTAATTCGCCACCTACCGGTACACCATGCGCTATACGGCTTGCCGTGATATCAAGCCCGCTACACATTTGCGCAATATAATGTGCCGTGGCTTCGCCCTCTACCGTAGGGTTCGTTGCCAGAATGACTTCAGATACCGGAGAGGCTTTAAGTCGCGTTTCGAGTTCGGTCAGCCCGATATCAGCCGGCCCGATGCCGTCGATGGGCGACAAATGTCCCATCAAGACAAAGTATGTACCGGTAAATGTCATGGTTTGCTCGATGGCCAGCACATCCTGCGGACTTTCGACAATGCACAATACACCCGCTTCCTGACGTTTCGGCGAACGGCAGATTTCGCACACATCATCTTCGGTAAACGTGCGGCATTGCTGGCAATGCTGAATGTGCTCCATGGCATTATGCAGCACGGTGCCCAACTTCATGGCACCATCCCTGTTTCGTTCGAGCAGGTGAAACGCCATACGCTGGGCACTTTTATTGCCCACACCGGGCAAACAGGTGAGCGCTTCGATTAGCTCACCCAGAAGCGGACTGAATTTCATTGATTAAAACGGCATTTTGAAGCCAAATGAGGCTTCGTTGATGATTTGTGATGCTATGCGATATTTCGCGGCTTGTAGCGGTGTTTTCATTCTTTCCATCACTGAATATAACTCAATATCACTCTCAATTTGGCCCCTATTTGGCCCCCTGAATTAGGGGCCTAAACTATTGCCACGAAGTTGAAGAATCGATGTAATCCCCAGAATCACGAGCAAAAGAGACGATATTACTTATGTTCTCAAATTGCTCTAAATTAATGCCGAGGTCTTCCACCGAGCTTGTGACTTCGTCATAAACCTCTTTGAAGTCATTATGTGGCTTTAGGGGAGGCTCCACTGCAATGAGCGCCTGTTCCGGCATAACAATGTTCTTCTCAACTAAAGCCTTCATCCGATTCACCCACATAAGTCCATGCTCAGCAGCACTCATTGCGGTCTTCTGATCGAAAGCCAACGGTTTAATAATACGTTTGCCTTGACTAGTATTCCTTACAAAAGGAAGTGTGAATTCGTAAATCCCAGCTTTTAACTTTCGTTCGCTGTACTTGTGAGCCAGTTCATTAGCAAAAGTCTCGCGTAGAGCTTTGACCATTTGTTGCTCTCGGTACTTTTGATTTACAAAATCACGGGCAACAAATTTTTGATACAACTTATCCAACATTTTTTCAGCTCTTTCATTAGCTAAAACCCTGCTGACATTACCAAAATGCATTACAGATTCACGCTGACGGGTAAGTTCTCTAAAAACGCCGATTAATTCTTTATTTCTTAGATGGTTTGCTCGACAAAAGCTCTGTAGCCTCGTTAATTCATCGGTAAATGATTCAACCGCTTGTTTGTAAAGCTGTTTATCCATTTCTTCGAAGAAATTCGTCACTCTGCCAAAACGTTTTGGAGATACCTTGAAGATAAGCCGTCCTTCTTTAGGCTCGATCAAGACAATACCTACGTTTGCAAACTCTCTTGTCTCAATGAAAGGCATAAAGCGTACTACTGCATACTCGTATACAGAATTGCTGTTAATCATGCTAAAGCCTCCCAAAAGTTTTCGTTTACAAAGTCGTTCAATAGTACCCGTATTCTATCTATTTCTCCATCGGCATCTTTAAGTCCATCGAGCCATTCTTGAGGTATGATATTAATGACTGCATCAAAGTCTAACATAGCTTCTTCAAATTTAGCTTGATAGTGTGCTTTATCAATCACATCTGTAAATAGATCAGTTTGCCCCTTAATTACCGAACTCGCTGCATGAATACTTTTGTGATCAAGACTGGAAAAGTCATGCTCAAAGGCCAAGTTGTGGTCAAATACCACCAAATCGCCAGTAACGATGTTATAGTAGAGATTAGGGTTGCCCCCCTTATCAGTCAGCGTTCTATCACTGTTTTTTATCCAGTAATCAAACATAAAAAGATCCAATAACAGAGATTTTTTTACTTCCCTAAGCCTATCTAAATTCACTTCCTGCAAGCTATCTTTCAACTCTGAAGCGAACGCGATTCCACATCCCAAATCGTTAGTTAACTCATCGTCGCCTTCAACTAGAAGATCATCGATATACACTAGTTGAGAATCTGGTACAGGCAGGCCAAATCGAGTACCCAACTGGGCTGCAATCCATTCATAGATACATCCGAGATATGCGGCATTCAACCTCTTAACGACGTAAAGTTTTCCATCATCTCCACGGCACAGCCAGGGTTTGGTGACCCCCTGGGTCATCCGTTGTTGAATTTCGATTATGTTTATCAAGTGGTTAGCCTTTTAACTCTCTAAAAACTTCCGTTTGTATTCAATAAACAAAAGACCTCCAATAACTTCGAGGGCTGATTACCTAAATTGGAAAAGTTCGTGGCGGCATAATTTTAGCCCCTTTTTGCTAAATATTTTTTGCTATAAGATCGGCTTTAAGAAGACCACCTTTGGTAAACAACTTCGCAGAAAACTTGGGGTTACGACGCGCTTTATATGCATCAAGAATTTTCTTCAGTCCATCTGCCTCAAGAAGTGAGATATTAACTTCTGTATCCATTTCTGCACTTTCTACGAAGTCATCAGAAAACGTTGGAGCGACAATAAGCACCTGAGCAACTCGCTTTCCTGCCTGCTCACATCGATTTACATAAGCCTTAACCTGTCGTGAAGTAGTAGAGTATTTTGCAAAATCACCGTTTTTGCAGGTTTTAGCTTCCCCAACAATTACATCGTCTTCACTGAGTGAAATGAGTACATCAGCTTTGTCTTTAGCTGTGTTTATGGCTCTGCGGAGGTCTTCATCGACCAACAATCCAAGCTGTTCAAATATAGCTTTGGTAACCTCTTCGAACTTAACGCCCAAGTCAGCCTCAGCTATCTCGATATTGTCAGCTTTTAATGTTGCAAGGTCTCTCCGTGCCAAGGCCCCATAATTGTCTATGAGCTTATCTGTCGCGTCCGCAAAACTCGCAAGAATATTAAGGCGAAGATTACCGCGTTTCTTGATACCCATACTTTCGACAACAGCTTTGACTTCATCATTCGTAAGCATATAGAGGATGTCGTAAGGAGTAATACTCAAAGCCCTGAGCTTTTCTACATCAAGCTCTTCTTGCTCTTCCAGTTCAAACTCCTGTTTAAGAACTGTACTCAGAGATGGGAAGTGATTCTGAAGGGCGGCAAATAATTCTTTAAAGCCTGTTGCGCTAAGAGCATTGAACTCTTTCTCTGTGCTGGTATTCAACGCATATAGAATTAGCGACGTTCTTTCATCGAGCGTGGTTCCCAACTTGTCCAATTCAAGATCTAAATCCTGTATAAGCAGCTTGAGTCGCTCTTTTTTGTCATTAACGTTAGAGTCTTCATTAAACAAGTCATCCTGTAATAATTGTGATGCTGGGACGCCAAGCTTCATTATGTTTTCAATTTTCTCTTTCCGCTCTACGCCACGTATTTTCTTGCGATGATTCTTCAGAATGTTAGAAAGTTCTGCGTCACCGAGAGTTCGTAATATTCTAAGTAAATGCTTATCTGCGAGTTCTTTACCTTGTAACCGATGTAACAGATTAACTATTTCATCAGGTACATACACAGTTTGTAGCTTTCTACTAATAAAGACTAAGCCGATTTCTCGCAACTCGTTTAAAGCATCCTGAACACCATTTCTCGGGATGCCGTCAATCAGGTGCTCGACTCCTGCCTGGTCATCAGCTGTAACATCCAATTGTTTGGCAAGAACGTTAAGAATGCCACGTTCGTCATCCGTAATTTTAGCTTCACGGTTAATACGCTCGTCATTCGAATATGCCTCTTTAAGGCAAGCATAATAAATACCCAGCCTTTTACCATCGGTAAACGTCTCACCATCATCGACCGCCTCAATTTCAGACTTGAGTTCGTTTGCTCTGTCGTTGATAACATCCCACTCTTTTGTGTACAACGTTTCAACCCAAGTCACACGAGCTATGCAGTTACCATCTCTGCTCATAATATTTGTTAAAAGCGTCGCTTGTGCACCAAGCATTGCAAGCTGTTCCCTGACTGACTTTTCGAAGTAAGGAAGCACGATTTTAAAAAGTTGAGTAATATCGGTACTGGAAGCGTTTTTAATCTGTCCGTCTAACTTGTCGAGTTGAGCCGCAATTTTTTTATCGTGCTTTACAGCATCACCACATATTCTGTCTATAGCATTGATAAACTTAGACTTTTCAACTTGGTTAACAATAGACAACACGTTAGACAATTTCATAACAGATCCTTGTTTTTATTTGTAATTTATTAATAACTTGCTCGCCTTACAATACACCTATCTCTTTGATACTTAAAGTGTATAACGACACAAGTATTAATTTTACTATCGCCATTTGTAATTTAAGCAAACAATGATTGAGCTTTCACATATATGTGTAAATGCTCTTAGATTACAAAATAAATATCATTCCGTAGATTTTTATAAAGTCATTGCCCTCCCTGAAAATCCTCTAGTCCTAAACCTAATTAACTTCGAGGTCATTCAGATAGAAAGGAAAAATATGATTGTAAGAAATCTTTTAAAAGAAAGAACCCTCAGGTGGATTGTTGAGGAGTGTATAGTAATTGGTGATATTTTATTCGCAGTTTGGTTTGTTCAACTTATCACACAATTTGTTCCTCACCCTTATTATCCGTTCGTAGGACTGAAAGGTTGGGTGTACATTATTTCAATATACACCATCGGATTGTTTGTTCACTTGCTCAAAGAACGAGTATATGGCAAATCTCTCTGACTATTAGAGCACCGTTTCGGTGCTCTATTTTCTTTGAGAGCTTAATTTGGCGTTACTCTGACAATTTATGATTATTAATGTTTGAAACCCACTCTTCGAACTTTTGCAATGTAGTCTCATGTCGCCTCTTCAAAGCAAATTCTTGGCACATAACATCGACAGGATCACCAGAATCTTTGCCAATAGCATATTTTGCAAGCCCCAAAGCCTCTTCAAATGCTAGTTCGTTCCACTTTCTTTCATACCCAAATGGTTCAAGACCTCGCCATTCAATAAGTTCTACAATCTCTTCAGGAGAACTCCATATTGTCGGAGAGTAACCTGCGTTTTCTCTAATTCCTGCAAAGTTCTCGACAACCTGTCTTAGATAATCAAGTTGCTTTTTACTGGTGCGGGTTAATCCATGTAAATTGGCAACTTCGAGGGCTAATGAATGCAGTGTTATACCAGGCCTCTCAGTTAACAATTCTTTTGCTAATTGAGTAAGTCGTTCTTGATATTCTAGCTTAAAATAATCCGCAGCATTAAGCAGCTTGGTCGCCCCTTCATGGCTTTGCTCTTCATCTTCTATTGATTCTATTGAATTATTACTAACTATATTGAGTGATGAGCCTTTAGCTAAGACTGCTGAATCAGAGTTAAATTCTGCTTCTGCTTCTGCTTCTGCTTCTGCTTCTGCTTCTGCTTCTGCTTCTGCTTCTGCTTCTGCTTCTTGCAGACTATCTTTCTCCCTCTCCAAATCAAGAATTTCACGTAATTTTGAATCTACCTTATCAATGGCCGATTCAGGGTCGACGAAGTAATCAGTCGACCACAACCTAACAATGCTCCATCCAAGGCTTTCCAAAATTATCTGTCTTACTCTGTCCCTGTCCCTAGCAGCTGGAGAGCCATGATAAGTAGCTCCGTCACACTCCACACCAGCGATATACCTTCCAGGTTTATCTGGGTGAAGTATTCCTAAGTCGACTCTGAATTTGCTAACACCAACCTGGGTTTGAATTTTCCAGCCCTTTAAGCGAAGTGCCTGGGCAACCGCCTGCTCAAATTCACTATCGAACTGGTCTACACCATGTTCAGCGTAGGCAATTTCTGCCAATGCAATGGGGCCTTTTTCGGCGAATTCTAAGAAATGTTTGAGATGCTCTATGGCAACAGAATTGGTTCTGCTCAGGTCTATCATCGATGAGTCAAAACTACTAAATACAACAACTTCCGTTGTTGCTCTCGTGATAGCTACATTCAGTCTTCTCTCGCCACCACTCTTATTAAGCGGCCCGAAATTCATGCTCATGGTCTTGGCGCCAGGCTCGGTTGGGCCATATGCCAAGCTAAGCATAATTATGTCCCTCTCATCGCCTTGAACTGACTCCAGGTTCTTCACGAATACAGGTTCTTTATCAGGCCCGTCCTGAAAATATTGCTCTATGTTTGGATGCTGTCTTCTTGCATCGTCGAGTAAGTCTTCTATGGTTCTTTGCTGGTCAGTGTTCAGTGTTACAACACCGATTGATTTCTCACATTCGTTCTTGTCGAGGAGCCTGCGTACAATTTCTGCGACAACGGCTTTTGCTTCAACTGTATTGTTGCGCCCTTTACCTTTGGCATAGATGCCATTGACACGGTGTAGCGACACAGCGGATTCTTTCGTTTCCGCAGATGGGTAAGTAACGAGTGAATTTTCATAATACTTATTGTTAGAGAAAGCGATGAGGGTTTCATGCTTACTGCGGTAGTGCCCCATTAATCTCTTCAGAGGTAACCTAGCCGCAAGAGCCTGATCCAATATTGATTCAAGATCTTCTTCATCAGGGTCATCTGAACCAGCTCCAGCGGAAAAAAAGTTGGTAGGAGGCATTTGCTTAGGATCACCAACGATGATGACGTTCTTACCCCTAGCAATTGCGCCAACAGAATCCCAGGTCGTCATCTGAGAGGCTTCATCAAAAACAACTAAATCGAACCCCTTAAAATCAGAAGGTAAGAATTGTGCGACTGATAGCGGTGACATCATCAGACAAGGAGTAAGCTCAAGTAAGGATTCACCTAACTCCGTAATCAGTGAGCGAATAGGTATATGTCGAGTTTTCTTCTGAAGTTCTTTGGAAAGTACACCGAATTCTTTAGGGTTTCCCTCTCCGTCTTTAACGGGTTTCTCTTGAGAAGCGAGCGCAATGATGTAATCACTTGTAATCTGAGCAACCCTTTCATCAAGCTTTTTGAAGGCTTCGATTGTCTGCTCATGCGTTGATGGTTTGAATTGCCTTAACTCATTACTCTCATCGATCAGTAATGGGGCTAGCCAAGCGCAAAACCCACGCCGGAACTGTTCACTTAACTCACTGTGGTCAACTTCCCCATTTTCTAACTTGCTAGCAAGGATTTGAAGGTTCAATTCAGCAACTTTTTGCTTTGCTGACTGCCATTCACACCAATTTTTTAATTTATTTGCGTTTGAAGCTATGTCTGTGAAATTTTCGTCAACGCTTAAAAGTGACTTATTAGCCTCAATATCCAGCCCCATTAAAGAGATATCGTCGTTTTGAATACTGAATTCATTCATCGCGACAAGGTACGCTTCAGACGTAGCATAGAGCTTCGATTCTGCTAAAAACTCTCTACCATCAACAAACCATTTTTTGGCGGGTATTAGGATTTCAGCAGGTTCATCCGTTAAGCTGATCAATGCAGACAGGCACTGTCGAACCTTTAACCCTATTTCAGCCTTCTCATCAATAGCATGTGGTTCAGTGCTCCACCCCATCCAAATAGGATAATCTTCAAGTTGGACTATCTTTTGTTCAATAACTTTCTTCAGCTTCTGACATTCTTCGATCTGATCAAAAATTGAATAGTCGTCAATTTTGGATATGCCTATCGAAGCAGCCTCACTATTTATTCTACGTTTATTGAAAAATGATTTTAACCAACCAGTCTCTGCTTCTTCCGCTAATAGCCGCCACTGTTTCACAGGAACAGAGTCAAGATTGTCACATGTAACACCATGAGCAACCGAATTGATGCTCTCATCGAACTGAGCCTTAGCAGTAGACAAGTCTTTAATTATTTCAATTCTGTCTTTAGCACCTGTATCAATTGCAAATGCGATGTCATTCTTTAACGCAATATTTGCCAGAACACTTATGTTGGTTAATTTATCGAGATTACAAAGAGTTCTCTCTATCCTTTCTAGCGAAAATATGGGAAGTATTTCATCAACCTTCTCATTTAGGATGCTGAACTTTGCTTGCCAGTTTTGAATCGCAGAAAGAAGATTTGATTGCCAGAGGTTTGACCATTCTGTTGCTGATACGACTTGAAACGCGCTTATATCTAAATCACGGACGTCTGCAAATGCAATAGCTACCTGTTCAACTAAGCCTTCTGTGGCAAGGAGTTCGTCTTTAGTTGAGATTGGGGCAGCTTGAATATCCTGCGGCCAATCTAGTTTTACCTTTGAAGTTTCGTTGTTTAGTGCAATAACAGAAATTGTATCTCGTGCAGATAAACCAAATTGAGACTTGTGATGCAGTGCTCTCACATAGTTATTTAACTTTTCTTTCTTCCCCTTTAGTTCTGAAACCGTCATATCCCAGGTTCTGGGATTCAGACCTTCTCGCTTTTGCCATGCGATATTCAGTTGATCTAAGACTGCTCTCTTGTTGGCCTTATTACTATGTAGTTCAAGGCATAAATGGTCTAGGGCTACTTTTTGTAGACGACGGTAAACCACATTTAATGCCGCCATTTTTTCTGCAACAAATAAAACTTTTCGGCCTAGTCCGAGATTGTGAGCAATGATGTTTGCGATTGTCTCCGACTTTCCTGTGCCAGGAGGGCCTTCTAAAACGAAGTCCTGACTGCGTGCCGAGGCATCGACAGCAACCAACTGCGAACTGTCACAATTGAGAGGTGTATATATTTTGGCGGGGTCGAGCTTATCGTCTATTTCTTCCCTTTCAATAAACTGACTTTCTTGTGGATAAGGCTCGCGGGGGTTATCAACTAGATGCTTGACGAACATATTTTCTTTTAAATCGTCCAGCCGATTTCGAAGATCACGCCACATCAAATATTTAGCAAATGAAAATGAACCTAATACGAGTTCTTCTACCAACTCAAAACCAGCCTGCTCCCTGACTGCATCTCTTACACGCTGCCAGATATACGGCACGTCTATCCCGCTATCGTCTTCCGGCAATTCATCTTTGAACTCACTAAGGTTTATATCCTGCTCGGATTGCAAGAATTCTATTAACGTTAAGTTGAAAATAGGTTCTTCTTCCTGCAATTGTTCAACATATACGGGCGCTCTGGCACTTCGTCTTGTTAATTTAACGGGGATGAGGATCAATGGGGCTTTATAACTTCTCGAATCTTCAGGGTTTTCCTTCCACTTCAGAAACCCTAAAGCCAAGAACAGAGTATTTGAACCACCTTCTTCTAAATCATTCTTAGCCTTTCTGAACAGCTCTACTGAATTTTTCTCAAGTCTCTTACTTGGCTGATTAGCAATAAGCACATTGTTTTTCAACTGATTCAGAGCATAGTCCCGATGAACATCTGACCCAGTTTGGAGTCTGAACATCTCACTATCTCTGCTCGGGTCAAAATGCGGACTTTCCTGAGCTGACAAGAATTTAAACTTTGTACCATCAGCGAGCATATCTTCCATAGCTGCAATATCTGGACAATATAATTTTATTGATATTGCCCTATCACTGAAATTAAGCAGGCTATTTTTCTTCGTGAGATCCAATAACTTTCTAGACCATGTATCTATTCTGGTCTCTGGTGTTTCAACTACAATTTGCTCATCTTTTCTCACAGGAGGCAATGGAGGAATCACAGGTAAATCCAGTTCATCAGCCCCCTCTAACGATGTAGATTCTTCCTTTTTTTCCTCTACAGTGGACATTGGCTTTATTGACTGCGCCCTGGCCTGCGCAATGTCGATTACCATTACAAAATCTTTTTCTTTATCCTCTGAAAGCAAATCCCTTGCATGATCTTTGGCTTGTTCGAATGTTACAGGCGAATCATTGGTGACCAGAGTCGTCTCAAACAAGACTAAATCTCTGTTATCAATTCTTTTCCGAATATCCTGAGGATCATCATTGGTTAGAATCGGAAGCTTTTCATCTATTAACCATGCCCCTGCAAATGCATGACCTTTCGTAACAGCCACTACAGGATTAAGTCCCATCGCTTCTATACAACTGGCAAATAATAAAGATGAATCTAAGCAAGCAGCCATTCGCGAATGACTAATATCGGCAGCCAACCTGATACGCTGGCCTGAAGTCGCAAAACCTTGTGGTGGACTTACGTATGCAAGTTTTTCTTTGAATACTACATTCCACAATGCAGCAAGCATAACGTATGGTTTTTCTCGGGTATTAGATTGATATCCATCTACAGAGCGACCAAACCCTCCTTGTTCGAGTACGATTGCCACTTGTCTGATAAGTGATTCTACGTAAAGTCCGTTGGGCTTAACAAAAGCAGCTAACAAAGCTGGCTGCCTTTCTTCACCTCCCCAATAGTTTGCTGGTAACACATGAATTTTTTTATGTTTTTCAGCTAAGATTTTCTGACCTTCATCAAGGACAATAAAAGAAAGATCGTGAGAAACCTCTTCTGTAATTCCGAACAGTTTTTCAAAAGGAAATCTCAGTTCCTTGATCTTCAAACTAATAGATTGGCCTGGCTCTAATCTGTCTATATACCAGATTTCTTCTTCGACCCATCCGTCAATTGCTTTCAATTTGACAGTAAGTGAATTAAACGATGTAAGCTCCTGTTCATCATCCTTAGGGAAGCTTATTCGAATGGATTTCAAAACAGGATAAGCATTTTGCTGGGCAGCTAGAGAAAATGTCGAGGTGTTTTCGACGTGGATATCAATTTTCGTTTGGCTTATGTTTTTAACAACTACATCGTTCATCTTTCGGCTCCTTCCGAACATTATCCCTTCTATCTGAGGGATTATTGTTCATTAATACCCTTTCATTCTACTTAAGTCTAATCAGAATTAGAAAAGCACTTGTCGTTTTCACGACTATTGCTGTCGCATTGGCGCTTTGAAAAAGCATTAAGTACAAACTCTGTAAGAGTTTGTTAAAACACTTGAGCGAAGCTCAACAACTGCTGCGTAGTTGATTGCTTTGTGAAACACAGTAATCGACGAAGCCGGAGTCAGCATCGCAGATTTACCACGATTTTCGTTTGCCATAGCAAACTTGCTGAATTTTTTGCGGAGCAAGAATCAGCAACCTTCACAACTACGTTGTGAACACTGCGAGCGGGGTATCCCTGGCAACGCTTTCCCCGAGCAGAGGAAGGGGAAAATTGTGGTAAATCAGCGGTAGCTGACTCCGAGCAACTCTTCTGTCGCCGTCGCAAAGCGACAAGTGCCAGAGTAGCGACGAGTCGCGCCCACTCTGGCTTGCAGAAGTGTTGCTACAACGAAGTTGTTTGTATTTTTTGCCACAAAAAATATGGGCATTACGCAGTATGCCTAGCAGAGCGAAGCTCGGGCAGAATGCAGAGCATACTGCCCTGCCCCGCTGATTTCTCATTGTTGGTTTCTATGTACTGTTGTAACTAAATCAAGGAGAAAAAAATGAACTACATAGAAAGAGCGATCGAATCATCGATACGCCATATAAAAAGCACAGCAGCTTCTGATCCTGCGCCCCTGGGTATGCTGAGAGAGAATGCAGTGTTAGCAATACTGGGAACATTTCGGGTATCCAGCAAAAGCGTTATTCAACAACACCTAGGCTTACGCCGCGAGGCGGTAAACAAGCTCATCAATCGCATGAAAAAGAAGCAACTCATTGTAGTTCATCCTTCTTTTGCTAACACGGACAACAGCTATATTCTGCTGACGTCCCACGGCATCAGAGAAGCAGAATTATTGCTAAACCGTGAACTGCATATGCGCTCCGATGCGAGCAGAGTCAACGAACGGAACCTGATCCATGACCTTTCAGTACAATTGGTTGTTCTTAATCTGGCGAAGCATCAAAAAATCTCAGGATTTGCGTCAGAAGCAGACCTGGCAGTAATGTTAGAGCACAGAGCTAATGACCCACGACTAGTAGACGCTGTCGTCATTGACGCCGTCACAGGATGCAAAATTGCTATTGAAATGGAAACTTCTAACGCGAAGAATAAATCCAACGCTGACTTACGAAAGAGAATTCTACAGAAGTATTTGCAAGAGCTGGAAAGTAATGATGGGCTATATGAATTTGTCTTCATGTACAGTCATCGCCAACGATTTCTGACCCAAATTGAAAAAGCGCATTCCAGAATATTCGCCAGCAATCAATCATACTTCAGTGAAGCACAGCAAAGACTGCTGTCGACCAGCATAAAGTTCAAGGCTTCTGAGTGTGACCTCATCTATGAGTTAATGTTTAACAGCAAACGGCAACTCGGAGACGACAAGTCAGAAGTGATTCAAAAGGACGAATTCCTCAAGCAACTAGCAGAACTGGAAAAGCTTGCTAAAAACACTCAGGACAGGGTCGTTGAAATAAGGTTGGATGGATTTCGTGAAGCAGGAAAAGTATTGGGACTGTTAAATTAAAACGGAACAAGTGACCTCAGGGAGCCAACAGGCTCCCTTCTTGCTATGCCCACTTAACTTAGCTTCAAGATACATTGAATATCGTGTTGATAGACAAAGCATCTTTAACACATGTACCTCTACATGTGTCGAGTCAGGAAGGAAAGCACAGTCGAGGTTTACCGCACTTTCAATAGCGTGCCCGCCTAGTTTCATGAACCCCCAAGCAGAATGAGAAAAGGATTGGCTGACTCCACTACCACTACATAGTCACCGATGAAGGAAATTTTTTAGCCAAATTCAAGTTTAAGTGACTTTGGAAATTTTAGATGGAGTAAAATTTTTCGTGTTGAGAGTTCACGTGATCGCGACACATGAACAATCAGCACTTTTGACGGTACGCCTAGCTTCTTTTACGAACGGGAACAATGATATGACTTAGAAAAGATTAATTTGGGTGCTGGCCCTTTCCCAAGATTAGCGGGCTAGACTTCGCAGAGCGTCTGTAAACCTCGGCACACAGATGAAGTTTTAGCTTCATCCAACAAGGCGTACCGTCCTTTTTACTTAAAATTGCCAGCCTAATACTAATGAAAGTGCATCGACATCCGTCGAGGCACGCTTTCGCCTGCTCGTTTTTTAGAAAACCATCCAGATCGACATTTTTCTCTGACGTTAGACCTACTTACAGGCAGGACTAACAATGGGAGATAAATGTGAACATCAATTACGAAAGACTTTTCAACTTCTGCATCAAAATGAGCAACCGCTGGATTTCGATGAGTAATACAGTCGTAGCTGTAGCACTGCTTAATACGCTTTGGAATCTTGCATTTCTGTTCTCGGGTCATACAGATTTCATTAACGGGCATCAATGTTTCGATCGGCTCTAACTGGTGGCGTTTGGCATGATAGCGATAGCTTTAGTCTTCGCTATAACTTCATTTATTGCAGCAAGAAAATTGAGAAGTGAATGATATTAGCTCCCCGTGGGGAGCTATTTTTGTATCGTCACAATGGGGCAAGATCTACTTGCTACGCTTCCACCTCAGACAGCTTTAAGCGCACAGAAGTAGAACTGAACACTTCAGATTTTAATGTTGCTTCTCCTTATACATCTAACGACATGTTACCTCACCCTTACGGTAGACGCTGCCTGAAATAACGACTTCTCCTGGCAGTAACTACGGAAGCTTGATCTTGCTACATACTGTCCGAGCTTCAAGAATTTCCAAAAGCACCTAAATTTTCAGAATAAAAATTTTTTTTAGTAACCTGCTTCCAATTCGTAAAAAAATGAGGCAATAAATTTGAACGCACTACCTACCATCGATCTGCAAACACTAATGGAAGCTAACGAGAAAATTGAGTGGCTCTCTGAGAAGATCGCCCAGCTTGAAGATGAGATAAGGAAAGTAAAAAGTGGGAAATCTGGTTGGGTCACCCTTGATGAAGCCGCCGCTGAGTTAAAGAAGACTCCCAGCGCAGTAAGGCAACGTCTCCATCACAAAACGCGACCGATGCCAGAGGGCAAAGCCTGGCGACAAGCTGGAAAAGGTTGTGCTATATCGATTCACTTACCCACTTATAGAAAGCTGATGTAGCTTCAGATGTGATACTTAAGTGGATGAGTCCTAACTTAATTAGGTTAAAAAAGTAGGACTCTATCTGTACTAGCTCAGACCTGATCCGACAGTTACCTAGTTTTTCTGGTGCCAGCGTCAGATTAGATTTAAGCTAAATTCTTCTCAGCTGTGATCACCAAGCGATCTTGTCGTACTTTAATTACCACGCGATTCTGTCGTAGTCGTTAATTCCCAAGCTCAATTGACTGTTGATGTCTTCGCGAAAGTGGCTGAGCGTAAAATTACGATAGCCAATGCAACTAAGCTCCTCAATAAGTCCAAGCGTACTGTTGAACATTATTTACAGCATTACCGATGCCAAGGGTTTGTAAGCCTCTCGTTATTCAACTTATACCGTCAGTATCCCTTGGTAATCACACTTGTACAGCTTATAGTTTATTTAACCATGAACATATTTTAAGTGAAATTCTATGATTGTTAGTAATAAACGAATGGTTTAGGTTGTCATAGTCAACGTAATTGTTAAAGTGCTCTGCATCGCATGATGTGCCAGTCAAATTATTCGTGCAGTCGCTCGAATTCTCACACACAAGTCCATCATTTTTTGTGCCAGCAAAGATTTTCTGAATTTTATTATTTGCAATATATTCAAATACCTTACTTTTGAATTTTAAATTTGGCTTGCCTCCAGATATTGACAAAACCTTTATTCCTAGCAGTTTGGAAGTATCATTATTCATTGCATTAATGATGCTTAGTTGATCTTTTCCTGTTAATTCTTTTGCAGAGTCGCAGTCAGGAGTGAAGTGAGGCATAACAGTGGATACATATTCGCCCCAACGAATCAAAACATCAACGAGTTCAGAACTTTTTAGTGTACCGTCATGGGGACTACCAAGCGTCACCAAAGCGTTAACATACTTTTTGCCATTGCATAATTGTACAAGCGCTCTACCAACTAGTCCTCCCATACTATGGCAGATAAGAGATACCCTCATTTGTTGAATAGCACCTTTAGAAATATCGTCGAGTTCATCCAGTATTTCTAAGAGACTTGATGCGGCCTTCCCGATGCCCCTGTAAGAATTGTAATTAAATTGAAAAACGTTGTAGTTATTGTCTGATATGTCTGAAGATAACTGGGTCAAATACTCTGCCGATGAAGTAAACCCATGGATGATAATTACATTTCGTCCATGGTTGAAATCTTTAAAGGACGCGTTTTTTCCAGATTTGAAGTTTAACAGTTGATCTCCTTTCAACAGAGTGCTCGCCATACCGCTCCCTTTAAACTATTGCCGCAAAAATATAAAAATCGGATTCATATCTGTTTAAGGTCATGCTCACCTCATCAAGATCGTATTCCATGTTGTTTGAATCAAGATAATCAAGACTTTTTGGTAAAAACCTTATTCTTCCATCCTCTTTTTCAATATTTTTTCCAAACGTGTTTAGTGTTTTTGAATTTTTGAAAAATATAAAAACTCGGATATTTGAAATATCATTATTTGACGATTTGAAATCTAAATTTACAGACTTTGATTGCAAAGCTTCCATACACATTTCTAAGTTAGAAAGTGAGACGGCCTTATTTAACTTAATTTTTTTGTAAATAATATTTGATACAATTCTGGAAATATCCGAATTATCAGTAAGATATTTTGATAGTTCTGACAGCTCTTCGTGTCCAGCAGCTCTGTCTTCAATTGATATGGAGTCGTCAAAGTCTCCTACACCGCTCTTAGACTCTCCTTTTTTCCCAATTTTAATATGGGTATTAGAAGGATATTCTTGTTTCAAACTGAGTGAGATACGTTCTCTTTCAACGTCGACTTCAAGAACGGCAACAGAAATCTCGTCGCCTTTTTTGTAATCACGAACAGCACCTTCGCCAGTCTTGTTCCAAGAATTGTCAGACAGGTGAACCAGACCGTCAATGCCGCCATCCAGCTCGATGTAGATACCGAAGTCAGTGATTGACTTGATCTTACCAGATACTTTGTCACCTTTTTCGTGTGACTTAGCGAAGGTTTCCCAAGGATTATCGATGCATTGTTTAAGACCCAGAGAAATACGACGACGCTCTTCGTCGATTTCAAGAACCATAACTTCAACAGAATCGCCCAGGTTAACAACCTTTGACGGGTGGATATTCTTGTTTGTCCAATCCATTTCAGCAACGTGAACCAGACCTTCAACACCGTCTTCGATCTCTACGAAACAACCATAGTCAGTCAAATTAGTTACCTGGCCAGTGACCTTGGTGCCATCTGGGTAACGTTGAGCAATTTCTTGCCATGGATCGTTACCCATTTGCTTCATACCCAGAGATACACGTTGCTTGTCTTTGTCGAATTTAAGCACTATAGCGTTGATTTCGTCACCAACGTTCACGATTTCACTTGGGTGCTTAACGCGCTTCCAAGCCATATCAGTGATGTGCAGCAGGCCGTCTACACCACCCAGATCTACAAATGCACCGTAGTCAGTAAGGCTCTTAATAATACCTTTAACTTCGTGACCTTCTTCGAGGTTAACCAGCGGCGATTGACGCTTTGCACTGCTTTCTGCTTCGATAACAGCACGTCGAGAAACAACAACATTGTTACGCTTGGCGTCTAATTTGATTATTTTAAATTCAAGCTCTTTGCCTTCAAGGCACGATGTGTCTCTGACTGGAAGAACGTCAACCAATGAACTTGGCAGGAACGCGCGTACACTGTTAACTTCAACAGTGAAACCACCTTTAACTTTACCGTTGATAACGCCTTTGATAGTGGCTTTATCTTTGTAAGCTTTTTCCAGCTCAACCAACGCTTCATGGCGCTTAGCTTTCTCACGAGACAGGATAGTTTTACCGAAACCATCTTCAACAGCTTCTAACGCAACATCGACGGTATCACCAACGGAAACTTCTAGTTCACCGTCTGCGTTTCTAAATTGATCGGCAGGGATAGCTCTTCCCAACCTTGAACCAGCATCAACGAGAATAATCTCTTTATGAATATCAATAGATACAACCGTACCTTTGACAGTAGAGCCTGGTCGCGATTCTGATTCCTCTAGACTTTGTTCCGATAACTCTGCAAACTTTTCAAACATTGGCGGTTCTCGTTGGTTTAGAAACTAAACATAGCATAGAAGAGCTGAGCATTTCACCTTTTGACATAAGTTATTAGACATGTTATGGCGTAAAAAAATACAAACTAATGGCTAATATCCTTTGCTTGATTTTCCTCTATCACCTAAAACGCGAGTTATTTATAAGACCAGTATAGTAGAATCAATTGCGACAATGCTATAAAGATAAATTATCGCTCCTTGTCTTTAGCTGACGATTCTAAGTTGTCCTTCTGATGACCGCTTTTCGCTCTTTTCGGCCGTCAACCAGTTGCGGACAGTCAGGACGTATATGGGTCACTACAGCTTAAAAGCGATTATCGGCTAACTCGAAAAAAGGGCTGCAAAGCAGCCCTCAGAGTTGGTCGATCTGTTCAGTCCATTCATCAATCGCTTCTTCAGAAAAGTAACGTCGCTTACTCACTCCGAAAACTCGCTCAAACTCCAATTCATCAACTAAGTTTGAATTGATGAATTGGGTTATCTGAAATTCAAAAAGCAAGAACAGCAAACAGCGCTCAGACGCCAAGAAATACTTTTTCTTAAACTCACTGGGCAATTGTTCAACAAGTCGGTCTGACAATACAAAGCCATTAGTTCTAAACTTCTCATCTTTGTGCTCATAGATGTAATCAAGAGTGTCTGAATTGAAGTACCAGGCAATCCGAAATTTGTCATCCCAGTCTGTTCTTGTAGCTCGCTTAAATTGATGGATGAATGTGATTTGTAGATCGTGTTTATTTGTCTTTTTGCTCATGCTAAGTCCTGGTTAGTAAACCTCAGGATTAACTAAGCGCGGACACGGGGAAATCTATTTGCAAGAGTAAAGCAAAGTGCCAAAAAATACATAAGCTACTGATTTGTATGATTTTAATAATTTAAAAAATCAAAACAGAAAGAAGATTGGCAATTACATTGCTGCTGAGCTATCGCAGTCAATGTAATTGAAACTAGCAGTTTTTTCATTAAATTTCTAGTGTGAAAAGAGGATTTTTAAAGAGGAAAAACTATGAGCTTACTATCTAAAATTTTATTTGGTTTTTGCGATTCTGGTACGGATTACACGAATCGTGAAGAGGCATCTGAAACGCTTTCTATCAACCCTGTCACAGGACTACCGTTGCTCAAAAACTCAGGCATTGATGTTGCGGGAAACCCTATTGGAACTGATTTGTCTGAAACAGCGCATAGTGCGCAGTCGGGATTATATTCTGCGATTAACTCAGAAAACTGTTTGAGCGACTCAGGTAACATTATTACAGATGAACATCAATTCGACTCCGACTCCTTCGATGATTCGTTCTCAGATTCTTACAACAGTTTCGATTCTTTTAGCGACGACTTCGGCTAGGGTGAAAATCGCCACAAAGCGATAATGATTCTCAATCGCGATACACAAAAGCACCTAAACTCATTGAAAAAAAATTTTATTTAGTAACCTGTCTCCAGTTCTTTACCGATGAGGCAAAAAAATTGAACACAGCAGGAAACTTCGACTTAAACGCAATTATGCAAATACCTGAAAAAATCCAGTGGCTGACTGAGAAGCTCGCTCTACTCGAAGAGGAGCTTACAAAACAAACGAGTAAGAGGACGGGTTGGGTTACGCTTGGAGAAGCGGCGGACGAATTAGCAAAGACGCCTAGCGCTATCAGGCAGCGACTCCATCACAAAGAGAGACCGATGCCAGAGGGGAAAGCATGGAGACAAGCAGCAAAAGGCTGCGCAATCTCGATTCATATGCCCACTTTCAGGAAATTGATGTAATGAATAATACAGCTTCAACAACGGAAACACCTCTGCAGGATGACTTAGAGAAGGCCTTAAGTTCCGCTAAGGGGATTACCGAACACAATGGCTCCTTGCGGGTTCAGTTTAAAGTTCCAGGTAAGGCTCGCGCTATCCGAAAATCGCTGGGCTATGGACTTACTGAGAAAAATCTTATAAATGCCAAGCTGACGCTAGACAGCATCAAACGAGATATAGCGAACGGCCTCTTCGCATTTGATGAGGAACGCTTCTGGTCAACGCACTTCCCTACCAGTTCTTCAAATGGTGGTTCAACAGTTACTGTGGAACGCTGTTTCAATAACTATATAGATGAGCATAACTCAACACTCTCCGACTCTGTTCGAGACAAACTAAATACAGCGTTGAATTGGCTATCCCACCATAAACTTGCTAACAAACCTTTGCGGGAATTGACGAAAACTATCCTCAAAAATGTAAGAAAGAAAACTGTTGAAGGTAACAAGAGTCAGAAATTCGCTGGTTGTGCGGTTAGTACAGTCAATGAATATAGTCAGACAGTCAGCAAAGTTCTGAATTACGCTGTTGAAGAGGGGTATATCAAAACTAATCCGATGAAAGACGTTCCTAAACTAGTAAAGGACAACTTTAGCTTAGTCTATGAAGATCGATATTTACGACCTTTTACTCTTCAGGAATTACAATCTCTCTTGGACGTAATACATATCCATGAAACAAAGTTGATGGTTAAACTGCTAGCTTGGACTGGCATTCGACATGGTGAGTTAAAAGCTCTGGCTTGGGAAGACGTTGACTTTGAGAACAATAGGATATTTGTGAGATTCAACATTACACGAAAAGCAAATCTAAAGGGTACCAAAACCGACAATTATCGAGTTGTGGAATTGCTACCCGCTGCACGAGAAGTCCTTGAGGAGATGTTTGAAATAACAGCGTCTGTTCCTGCCAAAGATGAGAAGATTAACTACAAACACGGTAAGTATGAATTCGTAAGTAGAAGGAGAGTATTCTTGTCGAGAGGTAATCAACCCTACCGGAGACCAGAACTCACCACTTCTCCAAAACAGTGGGAAAAATGGTTGAGACAGGCAAAAGTACCTTACAGACAGCCTTACCAACTGAGACACACATACGCTAGTAGATTACTTACGGCGGGATGCGACAAAACATGGTTAGCTGGTCAAATGGGTCACAGAAACACAAATATGATAGGGAAAATTTATGGCAAATGGATACCCGAGGATAACCCTGATTACATCAACCAACTTGCTGCGAAGCTTGGACAAAGCTTCTAAAAAGAGAAAAAGCTCTAGTCAAAAACTAGAGCTTTTTTTTGCTATTCTCGTTGCCCCCAATTTGACCCCATCGACAAAACAGTAAATTTATCCTCTACAGGCCAGTAAATACGAGGGCATTAATTAAAACGGCATTTTGAAGCCGGGTGGTAATGGCATACCACCGGTTACGTCGCCCATTTTCTCTTTACTGGTTTCCTGTACACGACGCACAGCGTCGTTGCAGGCTGCAGCCACCAGATCTTCTATCATGTCTTTGTCGTCGTCCATCAGCGACTCATCAATGTCGACACGGCGCACATTGTGATTGCACGTCATGGTAACTTTCACCATGCCCGCTCCGGCTTCACCGGTCACTTCAATTTTCGCCAGGTCTTCCTGTGCTTTTTGCATGCGCTCCTGCATCTGTTGCGCCTGCTTCATGATATTTCCCATTCCACCTTTAAACATGGTCGACTCTCTCACTATTTATTGATTGTGTGTCATTACCGGGGCTGAACAGTATCTTCGAGCACTGTTGCAGCAAAAAGATCCCGTAATGTCGTAAATTTTTCATCGTTGCTTACCACCTGATGCGCATAAGCACGACGCATTTCATCGATACGTGCCTGTAACGTCAGTGGTGTTTGTGCTGGCTGTCCGTAAACAATGTTCACATTGACCGGATGCGCCAGCGCGTTAGATAACGCCTCATTCAGTTGTGCAACAGCATTGTCATTTATGAGATGGCTCTGACTCTCATCTAATTCAAGCGTCACGTCCTGATCTTTTATCGAAAAAGCAGCATTTAGTACGATTTGTTTGGTTAAACCGGCCAGTCCCAGTTCTGCAACCCGTTCGCTCCAGCTGTCTATCTGACGGCCGAGTAATAATTTTGAGCCATCAGGTAAATAAGCGGGTAAAGCATCGCTATCGACACGTTGAACACGGTTTGCGGGTGCAGTGGCAACGGCATTATCAGAAGGTATGTCAGCTTGTTGATAGCCTTGCGCCTGATTTTCATCCTTCTGCGGGGTAACATTGCCGGTATGATCATGTCCATCATCAACAAAAGCCATTCCGGCATCAGCCTGCACTTCAATTTCCTGAGCAAATGCCTCCTGCCCGGACGAGGGTTGTGAAGCAGGAGCATCATCAACTTCAGACTGACCATTATCAGCAAAGTCGTCAGTTTCAGGTGCAGTCGTTACTGAGTGGTTTTCCCAGGGCGGCGACGAGGCATCATCCTCTGACGGTGCAGATGCCGCCGTTTCAGCAGGTTCGTTATCTGCCGCCGGCGGGGCTGACGTTACACCCCGTTGACTCAGCTTGCGGACACGCTCACTGGTATCACTCTGGTTCTCAGACTTTTTTGCGGGTGCTTCTGCAGCCTCCTTACGTCCAGTTTTTAATTGCTGGCGCAGGGCTAACATTTCTTCGATAGACGTCAATGAATCAGTACTACCGGCCTGAGTCACATTATTTGACTGATGCCCGGGCGCGGCGTGTTCTGCCGGTACTTCATAATGCTCATCTTCGTAAGCCGGAGGCGGCATATCATCATAATCCGCAGGAGGAATATCATCCCACTGGGGCGGACCATTCTGTGCTGAAGGCTCAGCCTGTTGTCCGGACTCAAGCTGTTGCGAATGTTCCGGCTGTGCAGGTTCATCTCGTACAGACTCAGGCTCAGCAGAAGGCGGTTCAACGGGCGCACGCTCAGAAATAGCAGGCTGGCGATATTCCGCCGCTGCTTTTTCAATTTCAGCCTGTTCAGCATTCAGCGCATGTACATCTTCTGAAGTATCTGTATCTGCCGGCCCGGAAGTTGTTCCGGTAACAATTCCTTCAGTAACAATTCCGTGCTCAGCCGGTTGAGGGGCATGAGCAGCTTCGGGTTCCGGCGTTTCTTTTTCTTGCGCCGGCTGATGAACCGGTGCAGCTTGTGTTTCCGGCGCTGAGGCTACAGAAGGGACAGGTTGTGCAGACGCTTGTGACACCGGCGTTTCTGTACTGCCCTGCGCATCCACGATCAGCTCAAGGTTGTCGTCACCGGACGGAACCGGTGCAAAAGACATCATTCGTAACAGTGTCATTTCCAGCGCTGAGCGACCATCTGCAGCATGGGGCAAATCTTTTCTGCCCTGCAAGGCAATCTGATAAAACAGCTGCACCTGCTCTGCCGGTAACGCTTTTGCCAATTGATATATGGCTTTGGCAGAGGTCGTTTCCAGTTTACAGGTTTCAGGCACCCACTGGGTTAAAGCTATCTGGTGTAACAAACTGGACAGTTCAGCCAGTACCTGACCGAAATCCGGCGCTTGCTCAGCCATTGATGCCACAATATCAAGCAGACCCGGGGCATCCTTTTTCACCAGTGCGAAAAGCAGCTTCAGAATTTGATGTCTGTCCATCAAACCGAGCATGTCGGTGACGATGGCAGCCGCTACCTGATTGTCGCCCTGTGCAATAGCCTGATCAGTGAGACTGAGCGCATCCCGCATACTGCCCTGGGCTGCACGGGCCAGTAAAGCCAGTGCCGGTGCCTCAAAAGGAATGGATTCCTGTTGCAATATGTGGGTCAGTTGCCCTGAAATTTGCTCACGGGACAGCGCTTTTAAATTAAATTGCAGGCAGCGTGACAGAATTGTAATGGGCAGCTTTTGCGGATCAGTGGTTGCCAGCAGAAACTTCACATGAGGTGGCGGCTCTTCAAGGGTTTTTAACAGCGCATTAAAACTGTGCTTAGACAGCATGTGCACTTCATCGATGAGGTACACTTTGTAGCGGCCTCGGGTGGGCTTGTACTGTACGTTATCCAGCAGTTCGCGGGTATCTTCCACTTTTGTACGTGACGCCGCATCGATTTCGAGCAGATCAACGTAATTACCCTGCTCGATTTCACGACAGGTATCACAAACACCACAAGGGTTAGCGCCCTGACCTTCTTCACAGTTCAAACTCTTTGAAAAGATACGTGCGATTGTGGTTTTACCGACCCCGCGGGTACCTGTAAATAAATAAGCGTGATGTAAGCGGTCGTTATCTAATGCATTGGCGATGGCGGTAACAACATGTTCCTGACCAACGAGTTCACTAAACTTTCGTGGTCGCCACTTCCTTGCCAGAACCTGATAACTCATAAAACCGCTTGTTCCTTATTCACCATCAAAATCACAAATTGAATAGCATTCAATGTTAAGCGCCGCTAATTTCTCATAGCCACCAAGGTCCGGCAGGCCGATAACAAAACCGGCATGTTCAACAATACCACCTAATGAACGGATCAATTTTGCTGATGCGCCGATGGTACCGCCGGTAGCCAGCAGATCGTCAATTAACAGCACCCGCTCACCTTCTTTGATGGCATCTTTGTGGATCTCAAGTGTATCCATACCATACTCAAGTTCGTAGGATTCACTTACCACTTCTCTGGGTAATTTATTGGGTTTTCTCACCGGTACGAAACCCACGCCCATTTCAAGGGCCAGCGGTGCACCAAACAAGAAACCACGGGCTTCAGTGCCGGCTACTTTATCAAACTGCATGCCCTGAAATTTCTCAAGCAACAACGTGATACACGCAGTAAATGCCTTATGATCTTCCAGCACGCTGGTGACATCACGGAACATGATGCCGGGTTTAGGGTAGTCGGGTACGGTTTTTATTACGGATTTTATATATTCAGCAGTCACTTCTTTGCCTTTTGATTACAGCCAGAAAGTGAACCAGCCAGCTATGATATGCAACAGAGGAAAAGCTACTAACGTGGCAACGATTGCCAGAAAGTACCACCAGTTAAACACTTCTTTAAACTCGCCGTTATCAGCCATAATCAATACCTGAAAGTTCTAAGTCAAAATGGTCGTAAATGTTAATCGAAACACAGTCTGAATGACAGTGCTATTCTCCATTATAGCGAATATTGTTAATAAGGTGAGGCAAGCGGTCAGGCTTTAACCACAATCCCCATTTCTGTAAGTGCGGAGAGTGTTTGCGGCAAATAATGTTCAACCGCTTCAACCTGAGTGGGGGGAATGACAGCTTTAAGCTGACTGACGATACCGGGAACGGGCAAAGCCTCTTCGCTGATAATCGTCAGCAATAAAGCGGTCAGAGGCTCGGTAACCATGAACTGAACGTCATCACTTTTGTCACGATACACCACGTAGTTATGTCGTTGCTCTGATACTTTTTCTGGCTGAAATTCACTGCTGATTTGATGTACCGGATAAGGGTAACTGGCAAGTGTTGCCAGGCCGGACAATGTATAACGCTCTGGTAAATCGCCTGAGCGGGATTTATGAGGCAGGTCTTCGTCGCGTACGCTGACATCAATCTCCAGCCATTCATAATGCGCGAGCTCGTATAAAAAAGCCGGATAACCACGGGCTGTACAATCTAAGTGACTCAGAAAACGGACAAACTCGCGGCTGATTTCAACAAAGTAAGGGGTCTCACAAACATGCTCAAGCATGAATTCCCGCACGAGAGTAAGCCACTGCTCTTCGCCCAAGACTTCTTTGACCACAGGAAACCCGCCGGCGATAAAATTCTTTATATTATTAAAAAATAGTGAGCGATAGACAGACAGCCTTTCTTCGCCGTCCTCTTCAAGGGTAGCAAAGCCGGATTGAGGATCCCGCATGGCTTGTGCAAGTTCAGCCTGCCTTGCGCGGAAACCTGTCATCCCGCACATCCGGCTAGCTGGTTATCCTTAATTTCCTGCTCATTGCATACCCGTTGCTGAATAGATTTAATCCGGCCAACCTCTTCAAGTAATTCACCTAACGGAGGGATATTGAAATCCCGTTCAAGCAAGGTAGGGAACACACCGTGCTTGCGGTAGGCTTTTTCCAGCAATGCCCACACAGGTTCAATGACGCTACTGCCATGGGTATCGACTTTAAGGTTGTCACTCTCGTCATAATGACCGGCGATATGACCATAAACAATGCGCTTTGATGGCAGTGCATTGAGGAAATCAACGGCATCATACTGATGATTGATACTGTTTACGTAGAGGTTGTTTACATCAAGCAGCATCTGACAGTCAGACTCTTCCAGTGTATAAAGCAGGAATTCCAGCTCAGTCATGTCCTGCTCTGGTGCGAGGTAATAAGAGACATTTTCCAGCACCAGCGGACGCTCTAAAATGTCCTGTACAATTTTGATTCTTTCCACAACATGTTTTGCAGCCTGCTCACAAAAAGGTATTGGCAGCAAATCATAAAGGTGTCCGTTACCGGAACAAAAACTCAGATGTTCGCTGTACAAGCTGATGCTATGTTCCTGCAGGAACGATTTGATTTGTTTAATAAACGGGATATCAAGAGGATCCGTACTGCCTACAGACAATGACAGTCCGTGAGTCGAAAAGGCGGCCTGCGATGTACAGGCCTGCAATTGCTTTTTGAACTTTCCGCCCATTGGGATCCAGTTCTCCGGCGCAACTTCCCAGAAATCGACACTGTCAGGAAGCTGTGGCAGTAAGTCAGGCAACATTTCACGCCGCAGACCCAACCCGGCACCGGATACAGACATCAGAACTCCAAATTACTAGTGACTTAGAACAAAGGTATTACTTCAAAAACGAGTTAAGCACATGCCGGTTTACATACTCCCGCATTTGCCCTCACCACATTTACCTTCTTCAGCCGCTTTCTCTTTAACCTTGTCCTTCATTTTGTCAGCGCCGCACTTTCCTTCACCACACTTACCTTCAGTCGCAGCTTTAGCTTTGTCCTTCATTTTATCGGCACCACATTTACCTTCACCGCATTTGCCCTCTGCTGCTTTCGCCTTGTCTTTCATCTTGTCGGCGCCACACTTGCCCTCACCGCATTTACCTTCTGCTGCCGCTTTGGCTTTATCTTTCATTTTATCGGCACCACATTTACCTTCACCGCATTTTCCTTCTGCCGCGATTTGCTTATATCCGGATTCCAGTGCATCCATACCGAACGGATTTGCCATTGCAGACGATGTAAATGCGCCGGCACTTAACACTGCAGCACCGATAGTACCTGCAACCAGATTACGTTTAGCTTCTTTCATAAATTCACTCCAGCACGATAATTTTTTAATTTACGTTCAAACGACCTCAGTGCATAAAGACCTGACGATGAGATGAAAAATTTCTTTTTAATGCATTTTTTCATTATGCTTCATACATCTTCTGCTTTATAGCCTATCCGAAAACCGCCCCAGTGTTTGCCGTTAACGTAAATCGGTGCAGACAAATCGTGCATCACTTCTCCGGTATCACGCTTGTAGGTTTGCAGCAGAAAACTCTCTGTATTCTTTCCGCAACGTGAACCGGTAGGATCATCGAAAATGCGTTTCGTCCGGCTGTTCGCCAGGTCAGTGTCGTAATCTCCGGTCATAGGTTTGCTGAATTTTTTATTGTGGGTCGGGAAGTATCCGTTAATGTCCACCGCCCCGGCATAAATAATAAAGTTATTTTCCTCAAGGACAGGTTCCTGTACCGGAGGAAGCAAAACATCAGTAAATGAATCAAACCGTGTGGTGAATTTTTGCGGATTGGTCCCCTTCACCGGTTCATAGTGAAAGTTGAACAAATCTGATTCAGAGATTTTTCCACTGGTAATAGCCTCTTCGAACATTTGACCAATCTTTTGGCCGGTCCTGGTGGCGATCCGTTGGACTTTTCCGTTACGGTCATTCACCCGCAATGCCTGTAATTGCCGGAAAATACCCTCGGTGTGGTAACTAAGTGCCAGTACTTTCTCTGAAACATCCGTCAGATCGCCTTCAAGATGCTTCGTATTCTGATGTAACCTTTCAGCATTTACACTTATTCCTCTGTTGGTATTGCCGTGCACTTCTACTGTACTGGCGACCTGGCCCATTGAGTTTGCCGCTTCTGTAGAAATAATGCTGGTTTCTTCAATCAGGGACGACATACGGTTCACAACGTCAGACATGGCTCCGTTGGCTGCTGAAACTTTTTCAATGGCATCTACAGAAGTTTGACTGTAGCGATTGATTTCATTAAGCACATCGTCAATGCCCTGGGTAGCATTTGTTGTCTTTTGAGCGAGATCTCGCACTTCATCGGCAACAACGGCAAATCCCCGCCCCTGCTCTCCGGCCCTTGCAGCTTCAATAGCAGCATTTAAAGCGAGCATATTAGTCTGGTCAGCCAGTTGATTAATGGTAGTGGTGATGCCGCTGATGGAATCGGCCTTACTCTTTAAAGTGGCGAGCATATCCGCTGAGGCTTCAATTTCACTACGAAGCTGACTTTGTTGTTCAACCAACTGACTGAGAGCTTGCTTACAATCCTTTGATTTATCATCTGCTGCCTGAATTTTTTGTTGAGCATCTGTGGAGAATCCCACAAGTTGAAGATTACCTTCTTCAAGGTGCTTAATACTGCCGGCGATTTCCTGAACACTATCGGCTTGCTCTTTAAATACTTCCGCAAGCTTATCCAGAAAGTGGGAAACCGTTGCTCCACCTATAGCAATCCGGCTGGCAGACTGGCTGATTGACTCACCTAATTTCGAGTCAACATCATCTTGCCCGTCAGTGCCGGCAACAACGTTGTTCTGCTGAGGAAATAACAGAGCAGGTATAAGTGCTACAAAGAACACGGCAACAGCGACCCACCAGAAGGCTATATCAAATAGACCACACACCGAAACGGTTACCAGTGCCAGTAACCCGGAGATAATTGAATTTTTCACGCCTGCTTACGTCCTCATTGTTGTTATGGTTAAACTATAGCCCATTAAAACAATTTATTAACATCAAAATAGATAAGACAACAGTCGATTAGAATTCAAGAAATGGGACTAATCAGAGATCTGTATTCCGCCAGCGGGATTTAATTACATTAGCTGAATATAAGAGATTTAAATGAAAACTATACTGGTGTATAAAAATTTATGCTGAACCGGGCCGACCCGATTAGATAGTGTTTACTTAGTCACACCTGAAGGTCATTTACCTCTTATCTCCGGCGCAAATAGACGCCACAACTATGGAATACTGATAAGGAAATTTATGAAAATGAAATCTCTTGTTGCTGCTTCTGTGTTTTCTGCCTTATGCCTTTCGACACCTGTACTGGCTAAACATGATAAAGACAGCTCTGACAGCCGTGTAGTAAAAGGAACTTACACAATTACCAAAGGTATTGTTGAGACTTTTGATGTTTCTACAGACCTGGTAAAACTTGAACAACTTGGACAATTTGAGATAGTTCTGAAAAGCACTGACTGGAAATCCTTTTCAAAAGAAGAACGCAAGTCCATTAAGAAACGGGAAAAAGTTAAAGGTGTACTGAAAGGCACTATCGATCTGACAAACTTCTTTACTGCCGGACCTGTAATTTCTCATGTCATGATTGACGATGACAGAACATTCTCACTTCATTCTGCATACGATGTGTTTATCCCGCTTCAGGGGGATTTATTCTGCTCAGGTGGTGAGCCGATGATCATTAAAGAATACGTGAACCTGGTGGGAGCAACCGGTGTATATGAGAACCTGCAATCAGGTACGATTGTACTTGAGGGTACTGTAAATAATTGTCCGGGTTTTGCTGATTACGGAAAATATGATTTCGATATCGTACCGGATGAAAGTGTACTCATCTTTCAATAATCTTACATTCAATGATACAAGCCCGCATCTGCGGGCTTTTTACTGCCCGCTTTACAGTGAATGAAGGCAACTATGAGAGCATATTCTATGTTTGAATCGAGCACTATAATGAATAGAGGCACAGGAAGATTTTGAACAGAGAACAGAAACGAAAAAAGCCCGCTCAGATGAGCGGGCTTCTTCGTAATTGGGAGCCTGACGGTGTGCTACTCTCACATGGGGAGACCCCACACTACCATCGCCGCTAACGCGTTTCACTTCTGAGTTCGGAATGGA
>NZ_JBSWXN010000009.1:0-170317 GCF_056160625.1 Alteromonas sp. ABH4_457 | reverse complement strand
TCTGCGCTTCGCAATCCGTGAAGGTGGTCGTACAGTAGGTGCTGGTGTTGTAGCTAAAATCATCAAGTAATTGATGACTACACACTAGTCCGGAAAAAGGTCGCGCAAGCGGCCTTTTTTGTTTTTAGTGACCCGTTAAACCTGATGACCTGCCAATAATGTTTCCTTTGCAAGTATCAGCAGGTGCATCTTTTACCGGAAGTGTTATCATCGCCGCCGCTTTTCGAGCTGTGGATGATAATGCCTGATGCAACAATCCCTTCACATAGCTGCGTTACCCTGAGATGTTTCCACAAAAATGGTGTTCGCCATGAAATTTGATTCCATTAAGTCCCGCCTGATGTTGATGACCCTGATCTGCGTGTCAGGAATGAGTTTGCTGGTGGTAAACCAGCATTTATTCACTAAGCGCCTCTTCCATTTACATGAGCAACACAATTTATTGCTGCATCTGGAGCAGGAGTTGTTGCAATTAAGGCGTCACGAAAAAGACTTCCTGCTGCGACATCAGATGGATTATTACCACCGGTTCACGGTGCGCTCTGAGCGGTTTAATAATGATCTTGCCGGGTTGTCGCCGCTGCTGGCCGACTATGCGTTGCCGGTAGAGCAAACCGGCGAACTTGCGCAAAGCATGCATGATTACCAGCGCCTGTTCCGTGAAGTGGTTACCCTGCAAAGTCAGTTGGGGTTAACCCGCCAGTCCGGTTTTCAGGGCAAACTCACTAGCATTGAGGATGACATGTCGCGGGTGCCATTCTTTGCCTATGGTAGTGAGGCTTATCAGCTGAAAGTCGCCCTGCAACTGGCTACCCGTAGTTATCTACTGACCCGTGAGAGCTTTCACCGTCAGGCTGTACGTCAGGCCCTTGAGAAGTTGCAGCATGCGGCGGTGATCAGTAATGACGGGCAGGCACAAACTCTGACGGCAGAGTACACACGGGTATTTAATCAACTGGCTGACGCTGTTACGACAATGGGCGTCACCCATAATGATGGCCTGCAGGGAGCCTTCAGGCGTCAGGCCCATGATGTGGAAGACAAGCTGCGAAGTGTGGAAACCGCATTGCAGCCGTTGATCACCGATCAGCAAAACAAAGTCAGGGTGTACAGTTTGTCGATTGCGGCAGTGACATCCATCGCATTGATTTTACTGCTTGTCAAAAGCTTCGCCACATTTCACCGTGCTTTTGCTAATTTCGTCATGTTCTTTTACCGTTGTAAAAGGCAATATCAGAAAATTGATACCCGGCAGCTCGGGTTTGCGGAATTTAAGTCGCTGGCTGAGCTGGCAAACGAGATGGTGGAATCCCGCAGGGATATCGAGAAAAAGCTGGCGAAAGCCGAAGCCCGGCTTCAGGAACAGAATTCTGTAGCGAAATGAGGCTAAGCGGCAGACAGCCACACCAAAAATGAATGAGAAACAGGTTAACTGCAATATGAAATATACAACGTTGGGCAGCAGCGGGCTGTCAGTCTCTGAAGTGTGCCTGGGTACGATGACCTGGGGCATTCAGAATACCCAGCAGGATACTGACGGGCAAATGGCTCTGGCACTGTCCAGAGGCGTAAACTTCATTGATACAGCTGAAATGTACCCGATACCGCCGAACGAGCCGACATCCGGTGATACGGAGCGTCAACTGGGCGACTGGCTGAGTCGCAACCAGAGCCAGCGTGAAGAGCTCATCATCATGACCAAGATCGCAGGCAGCGGTATCAGCTGGATCCGCAACGGCGATATTATCAACGCTGAGAATATTGGTATTGCCATTGAAGGTTCGCTGAAGCGTTTGCAGACCAGCTACATTGATGTGTACCAGTTGCACTGGCCGAACCGTACCTCTCCGCATTTCGGTAAACACTGGCCAGGCAAAGTGGATCCCACCACCTTCGATAAAGAAAAAGAAACGGAAGGAATGCGCAATATCCTCAGCGGTCTGAAAACCGCCATCGATGCCGGTAAAATCCGTCACTGGGGACTGTCTGACGACACGCCCTGGGGCATTCATACTTTCCTGCGTTTATGTGATGAAATGGGTATACCGAAACCGGTATCCATTCAGAACGAGTTCAGCCTGCTGCACGGAAAGGATCTACCCTACCTGATTGAAATGTGCCACCTGGAAGATATTGCTTATTTGCCATGGTCACCATTAGCAACGGGAATGCTGGCCGGTAAATATCTGGACGATGCGAGACCGAAAGGATCCCGCTGGACGTATGTTCAGCGTCAGGGTCTGTTCCGTGATAAGCAGCCGGCCCACGATGCAACACGGCGTTATGTGGAAATTGCTTCCCGTGCAGGGATTACACCTTCGCAACTGGCGCTGGCCTGGTGTCAGCAGGTACCGGGAGTCACTGCAACTATCATCGGTGCCACTACTGAAGCGCAACTGGCAGAGAACATTGATGCGTTTAATTTAACGCTGGATTCTGCCGTACTGCGCCAAATCGAAGACGTTTACAGAGCGTATCCTGTTCCTTTCTGAGGCATGACTGCCGCGTTCATTTCGCTGTCATAAATCCGCCATACACTTGCTTATCTGAACATAAGTGAGTGTATGCTTTATTATGACGCTATCCCATACCAACATGGAACCGACGGTTGCGGCAGGAACGCCACGTCATTCAATAAAAAACTGGTTTGTACTCCTTGCCCTGGTTTATCTGATGCTGCTGGCAGTATCGATGATTGGCAGTGGCTTTAAATTCGCCACCGCTGACCATGCGCGGGGTTTATTCGAATTTGCCTCAAATCCGGTGATGGGCCTGATCATCGGCATGGTCAGTACCGCCCTCATTCAGTCATCCAGCACGGTGACCTCCATCATAGTTGCCATGGTTGCAGGCGGGTTGCCCGTACCTATTGCTGTGCCGATGATAATGGGAGCGAATATCGGTACCAGTATTACCAACACCATAGTGAGCCTGGGGCATGTAGCCCGCAAAGATGAGTTCAGACGGGCTTTCCATGCCGCGACAATTCATGATTTCTTTAATGTTATGTCGGTGATGATTTTCCTGCCGCTCGAAATGGCGACAGGGATATTAGAAAAAAGCAGTCAGTATCTTGTCTCGCTGCTGCAGATGGACAACAGTGTGGCAATGTCCGGCGTGAATCCGGTAAAGGCGGTCACTGAACCGGTTGTACACTGGGTCACAGAGGGCCTTATGTTCCTGCCGTCTGTGTATCCCGGGGTCGTTAAAATCCTGCTGGGTGTTTTGCTGATTGTGGCATCAATCACACTGATGGGAAAAGTCATGAAAGTGCTTATGGTAGGCAGGGCGAAAGATATTCTGCACACCAGTATCGGCAAAGGGCCGGTATCAGGCATTACTTCAGGGGCTGTAATGACAGTGCTGGTCCAGTCATCGTCTACCACCACGTCACTGATGGTTCCGCTGGTGGGTAGTGGCATTCTGAAAGCCCGTGATATTTATCCGTTTACACTGGGTGCAAATATCGGTACCTGTATTACCGCGCTTATCGCTGCGCTGGCGGTGACTGGCCCGATGGGTGGTGTTGCCATGCAGATTGCGCTGGTGCATCTGTTATTTAATATCTTTTCAGTGCTGCTGATATTTGGTCTGCCCTTTCTGCGTAACATTCCACTCAGTCTGTCATCATCACTGGCCGGTCTGGCAGCAGAGCGTAAAATTTACGGTGCTGCTTATATTGCCGGATTGTTCTTTGTTATGCCGCTGTCTGTGATTTTTATTTCACAGTGATTTACATTCCGCCGCTTCACATCAATCTGAAGCGGCCCTGTCATCCCCGCCGGAAAATGCAGATTACACCGCAAAAAGCTCGCAGAATCCGGGTTCATCAACAATAATTAAGTGACTGATTTTATTAAGTCACAGCAAAAACAATAAATGAGCCGGAAAAGGTTCGTATCCTCCCTGAATCGTAAGACTTTGGTCGCAACATTCATGATTTATAGGGTAATCCGCTGTAATTTGTCTCACAATGAAATTGTTTTGTTAATGTTAATTTTTCGTTAGAAGGTTGAGGGTGACGTACCTGTTCGTCCCTTCGCTTTATCCTCAATAAGAAAAAAGAACACCATTTAAAAACCAAATCTGATTTTAAAAATGAATCGGGAGAAAACACATGTATACACGCATTGCAGCCTCGTGCGCACTTATCCTGGCGGGTAGCCCTGTCTACGCTTATGATTTCAGCTTCAAAGGCATGATCAAAACGGAAGTCGTGACATCCAGTCAGGGGGTCGGCAGTTACGGAAGTACTTACAGTCATGTTGCACCAACACATGCACTGAGAACGGATATTTTCGGCGGTGCCCCTGCAACTGCGCAAGAAACGAATTATCTGGAATCCCAGTCTACTTCTTTCCAGGCTTCTCAGTCCCGTTTCTCCCTCAATATGAAGCACGATAAAATTCGCGGAGTACTTGAGCTGGATTTCATTGATGGTGAAGACGGCTTTACTAACCAAACCGCATTGCAGGCGCAGGAGCCAAGACTTCGTCTGGCAACGCTTTATTACGATTACAGCGATAATCTGACGCTGTTTGCCGGCCAGAAATGGTCTACTGCATCAGGGATCAAATCCAGCGGCAGCTACAACTGGGTTGGTAATGGTTACCGTGCAGGTAATTCCGGCTTCCTCGCCATGGAAGCGGGTGCAACTTATAAAGTTGATAACTTAACCCTGACCGGCGCAATCACCGGTAAGGGCCGTAACCTGAGTAGCAGCGGTGTGAATAATAATGAGCTGGGTGGTATGCCGGGCTTCGCTGTAGATGCTAACTACAAAATATCCGGCCACGTCATCGGTTTTGCGGCACACGTAGCCGAACTGCAGTTTGAAGATGAGCCGGGCTATGTTGAAGGCAGTAACCAGGATGCCAACCTCTTTAAAGTGTACACAACACTTAACTTCGGAGCGGTTAGCCTGAATGGTGAATACTACACCGGTGAAGCACTGAACAACCAGAATGCGTTGGGTGTAGCGCCGGCAGTGACATTAAGTGGCGGTGTGGTTAGCGAAAGCTTCTCAGAGAGTGGCTATATGATGTACGCAAGCTGGACGCCGGCAGCAGGGCATAACGTGAAAGTAGGTTACGGTAGTGCGTCGGTAGACTCCGGTGACCGTGATCGCCTGTCTGCAACCAGCCTGAACGAAAACACGACTGCCTATATTAACTATGGCTATCAGGCTACCGAAGGCTTAACCACTTTTGCTCAGTTAACTCACTTCGATACTGAGTATGGTTCTGACTTTGAAAGCTTCACAACCGTGGTTGCACGTGCCGGTGTGATCTTTAAGTTCTGAGGCAAATTTAGCGGCATCCTGCCACCCCGTCTGCTGTCTGCGTGATATTCACTATCAGTTGCGCAAATAGCCGGTGAGGGTGGCACTGTTTATCTGAATACTTTCAGCTTTTGTTCATCGGGTCTGTTGAGCAATTTATCCGGATTATCTTCTTTTACGCAGTCAGGTTAAAGGTAAGATAATTGTGATTTTTTCGTTATTTTTTCAAAAGAGGATGTATTCCTCTGAATTAAAAAACTGGCTGTTGGTCTATGAGACTAAGGTTGTATCTTTTTGTCTTAAAAGAGCAAAATCGCTAAGACCAAAGTCTCATTTTGCTTTACCTTAGAATGGCTACCCTGTTTAACAGACAATTATTACTGGATTAACATGACATCGGAGGCATTATCCATGACTGCCAGCAAGACGTATCCTGTACCGGACAACATTCTGGAAAACACGCATTTGACGCAAGAGCAGTATGATCAGATGTATAAGCGCTCTGTAGAAGACCCGGAAGGCTTCTGGGCAGAGTACGCTTCAACGTTAGAATGGTACAAGAAACCAACTAAAACCAAGAATACGGTATTTGGCGCAGATAACGTTTCAATCAAGTGGTTCGAAGACGGCGAAATCAACGCCAGCTACAACTGCATCGACCGCCACCTGGCGAAGAATGCAAAGAAAACGGCGTTGTTCTGGGAAGGTGATTCCCCTGAAGACAGCCAGGAAATCACTTATCAGGAACTGCATTACGAAGTATGTAAACTGGCAAACGGCCTGAAAAAGCTGGGTGTCGGTAAAGGCGACCGCGTTGCGGTATACATGCCTATGGTACCGCAGGCTGCTTATGCCATGCTGGCATGTGCCCGTATCGGTGCGGTGCATTCTGTTATCTTCGGCGGATTCTCGCCTAATGCAATCGCGGACCGTATTAACGACAGTAAAGCTAAAGTTGTTATTACTTGTGATGAAGGCCGCCGTGCAGGCCGTTCTGTCCCTCTTAAAGTGAATGTAGATAAAGCGCTGGCTAACGGTGCGTGCCCGTCTATCACTAATGTCATTGTACACAAGCTGACCGGCGGCGATGTTAACTACAACAGCGACGTTGATGTGGTGTGGGACGAGCTTACTGAAGACTGTTCAGCCCAGTGCGAACCGGAAGTCATGAACGCGGAAGACCCGCTGTTTATTCTGTATACATCAGGCTCAACCGGCACGCCAAAAGGTGTGGTGCATACTACCGGTGGTTTCCTGCTGTATTCATCTATGACCTTTAAGTACGCCTTTGATTATCGTGAAGATGACATTTACTGGTGTACAGCGGATGTGGGCTGGATCACAGGTCACAGCTATATGGTTTACGGACCGATGATCAATGGTGCTTCTCAGGTATTCTTTGAAGGTGTGCCTACTTACCCTGACGTACGCCGTATTGCTCAGGTAGTAGAAAAGTACAAGGTGAACAGCCTGTACACAGCACCTACTGCAATCCGCGCCCTGATGGCCCATGGTGAAGCGCCGGTGGAAGGTTGCGATTTGTCTTCTCTGCGTCTGTTAGGGTCTGTGGGTGAGCCAATTAACCCGGAAGCATGGGAATGGTATTACCGCGTGATTGGTCAGAGCCGTTGTCCCATTATGGATACCTGGTGGCAAACAGAAACCGGCGGCATGATGATTACTCCGCTGCCGGGTGCGACGCCACTTAAGCCTGGTTCGGCTTCCCGTCCGTTCTTTGGCATCCAGCCTGCGCTGTTTGATGCAGACGGTAATGATCTGGAAGGTGCCGCTGAAGGGAACCTGGTGATTAAAGACAGCTGGCCAAGCCAGGCCCGTACTGTTTACGGTGACCACGAGCGCTTTATCCAGACTTACTTCAGTGCCTACAAAGGCGTGTATTTTACCGGTGACGGTGCCCGTCGTGATGAAGACGGATACTACTGGATCACAGGTCGCGTGGACGATGTACTGAACGTTTCCGGTCACCGCTTAGGTACTGCTGAAATTGAAAGTGCGCTGGTGGCTCACCCTAAAGTGGCTGAAGCTGCGGTGGTGGGATATCCCCACGATATCAAAGGGCAGGGTATCTATGTGTACGTTACCCCTAACGAAGGTATTGAGCCGGACGAGGCGCTGACGAAAGAACTGCGTGCGTGGGTACGTCAGGAACTGAGCCCGATTGCCACACCGGATATGATTCAGTGGTCCCGCGGACTGCCTAAAACTCGCTCAGGTAAGATTATGCGCCGCATTCTGCGTAAGATTGCCGCTAACGAGCATGAGCAACTTGGTGATACCTCAACGTTGGCGGATCCTTCCGTTGTTGATACACTCATCGAGGAGCGCTTAAACAAATAAGGGAAAAGAATGATAACGCTGCTGATTGCTGATGACCATCCGCTGTACCGGGATGCACTGCGGGGAGCGTTATCGTTAACCCTGCCGGATCTCATTCTACGGGAAGCCGGCGATCTGACTACCACGGTCGATATCCTCGAAAAAGAAGATATCGACCTGCTTCTTCTCGATTTACATATGCCCGGCAGCCATGACATGTTTGGTCTGGTGCACATCCGTAAACTTTATCCCGAGCTTCCTGTAGCCGTTGTCTCCGGTACAGAGGACGCTGCCATTATCTCTAAAATTGTCGGTGTAGGCGCGCTGGGATTTATTCCGAAAACAGCCAGTTCCGGTGATATCGCTAATGCTGTGCAGTCTATTCTTGACGGTGATATCTGGTTACCGGAATCGGTGAGTGAAAAGATTGAAGAGGTCGACGAAGCGTTTTCCGAACTGGCAGATAAAGTGGCGTCGTTAACACCTTCTCAGTACAAAGTGCTGTGTTACATGCGGGATGGTTTGCTGAATAAGCAAATTGGCTATAACCTGGATATCGCAGAGGCAACGGTGAAAGCACATGTCACCGCTATCTTTAAGAAGCTGGGTATTAACAACCGTACACAGGCGGTACTGATTGCCTCCCAGCTTGAGCTCGAGCCGCCGAAATAATTATCCGGCGGGACGTTTTTCCGTCAGAATAAACTCATGTTCCGGGTCTACAATAAAGCGCCCGTTCATGGCTTCTCTGCCAAACAACATAAGATAAGTCATTTCACGCCGGTCGGTGAGTGTTAACTGGATCCGCCAGGCTTCACCGGACATCACCACTTCCGTGTCGATAACATATCTGCGCTCCAGGGTTGCCGTGGAGCTTTTCACCTTCTTGCGGGCGACGACTTTCGCCTCACGGCGCACAATGCTGTCTACATTGTGAATGTCAGGATGAATATCGAAACTCACCCATAAATCGCCGTCACGGTCGAACTCGTCGATATTATCGACATGTAATGACGACGTTGCCGCCCCCGTATCGACCCGGATTGTCAGGTCGTTAATGGTCAGCTCGGGTAAATCACAATATTCCAGTGCACCTATCAAGCGTTTTTGTTGCTCTTGCATCAGTGTTCCTCTAACAAAGGTAGTCAACCTATGGTTGGGATTGTTCGGTTGTTACCAGGTTATCCTGTAGTAATTCGACGTGTTCAGCCACCGTGTCCGGTTGTTTGAAGTAGCCGATGTGATAAATCGCTTCGCCTTCCTGCGCCAGCGGAATATTCTGCTTACCTACAATTACACCATCCATAGGACTGTACATAATTTCCAGTACCTCACCGAAAGGATTGGAAATCGTCGCCAGCTTGTCACCTTTAACAATATGGTCACCTAACTGGGCGATATGATTCACCAGACCACTTTCCGGTGCCCGCACCCAGCCACTTTCTCTGGCAATAAAGCGCTTAATGTCGTGACCTTTACTGCGACTCTTGTTCAGCATGCCCACGTGGCGCATGGTGTTAATAATGCCTCTTACGCCGGCGCGGACAGAAAACTCGTCATAACGCAGTGCCTGGCCAGCCTCGTACAACAGAATTTTTACGCCATCTTCGCTGGCGGCCTGACGCAGACTGCCATCTCTCAAATCTGCGTTCAGTAATACCGGTACACCAAATGCTTTCGCCATTCCCAGCACTTCCGGATCATCCAGATTCGCGCGGATCTGCGGCAGATTACTGCGGTGTATGGCTCCGGTATGCAGGTCGATGCCGATATCACACTTACTCACCACTTCTTTAAAAAAGAGGTTCGCCAGACGGCCTGCCAGAGAGCCTTTTTTGCTGCCTGGAAAGCTGCGGTTTAGATCTCTGCGGTCAGGCAGGTAACGTGACTGGTTCAGTACACCGTACACATTCACCATAGGAACAGCGATAAGTGTTCCGCGAAGCCTTTCAATAGCTTTGGAATGAATAAGACGGCCCACAATTTCAATGCCATTCAGTTCATCACCGTGGATAGCCGCCGACACGAACATAGTCGGGCCGGGTCGTTTACCTCGTTTTACATAGACCGGAATACTCATGTTGGTAGCGGTATAAAGCGGCGGCATTTCAAGCTCAATCTTTTTGCTTTCGCCGGGCAGAATACGCTGACCACCAATTTCCAGTGCTTTTTCTGCCATTAACCTTTACCTCGTGTACGGGTGTTGCCCGGTTTTGCTGATTTGGCAATAAAGTCGATAATCATGCCCGCCACATCTTTTTTGGTGGCTGCTTCAATACCTTCCAGACCCGGTGACGAGTTTACTTCCATCACCACCGGTCCATGGTTAGAGCGGAGAATATCTACACCACAGCAATTCAGACCCATGGTCTTTGCCGCTGCAATAGCCGTTTTTCTTTCTTCCGGTGACAAGCGCACCAGACTGGCTGAGCCGCCCCGGTGCAGGTTAGAGCGGAATTCACCGGGCGCCGCCTGGCGTTTCATGGCCGCAACCACTTTATCACCGACAACGAAACAACGGATATCAGAGCCACCGGCTTCTTTGATGTATTCCTGGATCAGAATGCTGGCATTCAAACCCATAAAGGCCTCAATGATTGACTCTGCGGCTTTCTGGGTTTCCCCCAGTACCACGCCAATACCCTGAGTACCTTCCAGTAGTTTAATCACCACCGGTGCGCCACCCACGTTTTTAATCAGATCTTCAATGTTATCCGGATGATGGGCGAAGCCTGTTCGTGGCAAACCAATGCCTTTACGGGATAACAGCTGCAATGAACGTAATTTGTCCCGCGAACGGCTGATAGCAACCGATTCGTTAATACTGTAAGTCCCCATCATTTCGAACTGACGGACAACAGAGGTGCCGTAGAAACTGACTGATGCACCGATACGGGGGATAACCGCGTCATAGAACGGCAACCGCTTACCTTTGTACCTTACTGAAGGCCTGGCACTGGTAATATCCATGTAGCAGTGCATGGTGTCGATAATATCGACTTCGTGGCCTTTCTCTCTGCCTGCTTCCAGTAGCCGGCGGGTGGAGTAAAGTTTAGGATTGCGGGACAGAATTGCGATACGCATAATTTTTATTACACCTGTAATGGTAGAATAAGGGCTGCTGCATCCGGCGAACAGGTGCGGATGAAAACACAGACAGACCAAAGCTTTAGTTGATAATATAATACGAACCGGACATAAGAGGTGATATAATTTTGCCTCTTTGTCATTTTCATTTTTTGTCGTGTCGATAACTCAGTATAGGGAACCCGGTCAGGGGTTGTCCGGTTTACTTTTTTCCGGTTTTTGTGCCCCCGCAAACGCGACAATTAACATCTGTTCAGGAACTTACCATGCAGTGGTTGGAACAAGTGACGCGCTGGCTGGAAACTTACCAGACCAACGTGATTTGGACAGCGGTCATGCTGTTGCTTTATTTGCTGATGACCCGTTTTGCCATCCCCCGTCTCGAAAAGAATGTAGAAAAGAGTAAACTCAAATCTTCCAGTGCGCTGAAAGGGTTGTTTACTGCCAGAATTTTAAGTGCCACTGTCACCCTGGCGTTAATACTGATTGCCTGGGGAGTGGATATTTCCGGCCTGCTGGTGCTGTCTACGTCAATTCTTACCTTACTGGGTGTTGCCCTGTTCGCGAACTGGTCGCTGATCAGTAACGTTACCGCATACTTTATTCTGCTGACGAATGTGACATACCGGCGGGGGAACTATGTGCGTATTCTCGATGGCGACAACTTCATTGAAGGTTACATAGCCGACATCAATTTGTTCAACACCCGTCTGGTCACGCAGGATCGCGAAACGGTGCTGTATCCGAATAACCTTATTCTTACCCGGCCTGTTCTGGTTAATCCCAAGGGGCGCTGGGGAACATTAGGCAAGGTCACTGCCGCTAACGGTACGAACGTGCAATCAGCAGACAGCCAGACGCCGGTACAGCCTGTTCCGGCCACTTCACCCGTTCAGGGCGAGGGGCAAAGCCCGCCCAAAGCGTAAATTTCTTCTCCGGAGCCAGCCGGCAATCTACTGCTGCCGTGGCTCCCTGCGGCTATCTTTTATATGCCGGGTCAAACTTTGTAATAACGCTCTCAGTTTGGCTGGTTTTAAAGGCTTGGTGAGGTAGTTCACGCCCTGTTCTTTACACTGTGCAATCAGACTTTCTTCATGATTGGCCGTGACAAGAGATGCCGGCACGACGATATTCAGATGCCGGCGGATAGCCTCAATCAGGTCCAGCCCGTTCTGGCCCGGTCCTAACTGATAATCCATTAACAGAATTTGCGGCGAGAATATATCTGCCTGACGTATCGCGTCGTCCCAGTTATTCGCCAGCACGACTGTGACTCCCCATTTTTCCAGTAAGGTTTGAAGTGCATCCAGGTTCTCCTGCTGATCATCTACGCACAATACACGGACCCCTCTGAAGGTTGAAGAACGGCTCAGTTTGGTTGGATCAGTCTGACGGCGGGGCGACGCCTGGCCCATGGTCAGGGTGAAACAACTGCCTTTGCCCGGCACTGAGGTCACCTGTATTTTACTTTGCATCTGCTGACTGAGTCTGCGTACCACTCCCAGACCCAGGCCAACACCGTGTTCAGCGGATTCGTGGGTACGGTAAAAGTCACTGAAAATCATGCCCTGTTGCTCAGACGAGATACCGATACCCGTGTCCCTGACTTCAATCAGCACACGATCGCCCCTGGGACGTACGGTGAGCAGTACCTTACCGGATTCTGTATACTTCACTGCATTTGACAGCAAGTTTTGCACAATACGGTACAAGAAGGTTTTGTCGCCGAGTACCCAGCAGTCCCGGATCCTGGCCCGTAACTGAAGACCTTTCTCCCTGGCCCGCATACCCATTTCGTCGGTTAACTGAGACAACAGGGCGGGAAGGTGTACGGCTTCCACAGAAGGTTTCAGTTCGCCCTGATCCAGACGGGATATGTCGAGCAGGGTGCCGATAAGCGCTTCACTGGAGGTGACTGAATGATTCAGCTTCGTAACGATATCTTTAACCGGTGCAGAAAGTTCAGCTTCTTCGAGCGCGGTCACATAAAGCTTCGCCGCATTAAGTGGCTGCAAAACATCATGACTGGCCAGCGCCAGAAAACGGGTTTTGCTGGCGTTAGCATCTTCTGCCGCTTTTCTTGCGCGGATAAGTTCTTTTTCAGCTTCAGAGCGACGCTCTATTTCCAGTCTCAATTCGGCATTGATGGAGTGTACTTCTTCCGTGCGCTTTTTAATTCTGGCTTCCAGGTTGATGTTCGATTCTTCCAGCGCCTGCTGAATTTCGATGTGACCGGTGATGTCATTGAAACTGGTTACAAAGCCGCCGCCGGGTAACGGGTTGCCGACCATTTCAATCACACGGCCATCACTGCGCTGGCGGGTAAACCGGTGAGGCGTACCGGAGCGTAAATGTTCCAGCCGTTTTTCTATCTGGATTTCCACATCACCGGCACCGAACTCACCTTTCTCTGCGTTATACCGCACCAGCTTTTCAATCGGTGTACCCACTGCCAGCATGCCGTCAGGATAGTTATATAAAGCGGTATAGCGTTTATTCCAGGCAACCAGATTCAGGTGCTTGTCTATCACACTGATCCCCTGATCCATATTCTCCAGCGAAGTGAGCAGGGCAGTCATGTTGAACTGCATAGCCTGAGTCGTATCGTCGAAGAAGTTAATGATTTCGGTAAAATCCAGCTTCTTTCCTTTCAGGATGGAGTCGATTAACGCTTTAGCACTGGATGCACCGATTACACCGCCTAGTGCCCGTTCGGAAAAGGCCATAAAAGATTCATCGGGCGTTTCGTCACGGTTAATTTTGCAGTGATTCAGTTGCTGATATTCTTCCACCAGTTGCTCACACCGGCCGCTGCCCATAAACGTGGACAGCAGAGTAATGAGGTCAGCAATGGTCACATGGGTGTTGTGCCGGCGGTTCGATGCCGTTCTGTTATCTGCCGGAGAAACGAAGGCTTCCGCCTGGATCCGGTCAACTAATCTTGCAGGAGCAAAAAGCGAGAAGCCGATGTAGGCAGCAAAATTTGCAGCAAGGCTGATTAGTGCTCCCTGGCTGATTTGTTCGTTTTGCTGCAATGTGGTCGCGCTGTCATTCACCAGCGGCAGCACCAGCCAGAGTACCCAGGTAACCAGTCCGGCAACCAGACCGGCATACACACCATGAGCATGAGCACGTTTCCAGTAAAGCCCGCCAACAATGGCAGGAATGAGCTGGATCACCAGTGAAAAGGCAATCAGACCGATGGAGTGTAGCGAACGGCTATTGGTCATTTGCTGGTGGTACAGAAAAGCCAGCAACAGAATAAGGCCAATGACAATACGCCGGATCAGCCGGATACGCCGGCCATAATCTTTATTGCCCGGGTTACTGTGTTTGGTTAGCAGAACCCGCGGCAGGATCACGTCGTTTGTCAGCATGGTACTTAAGGTCAGTGTGGCGACGATGATCATGGCGGTGGCGGCCGACAGCCCGCCAATAAAGACAATGATCTGCAACAGCGCTGACTCCGAGTAAATTGCCATGCTCAGTACATAGGTATCGGGCTCCACATTCTGCCCTGCAAATATGGCATTACCGGCAATGGCGATGACCGGAATGACTGCGGCGGTGATCCCCAGATACAGGGGAAAAAGCCAGCGTGCTGTTTTCAGGTGCCCCAGGCTCAGGTTATCTATAATTGCCACGTGGAACTGTCTTGGCAGGCACACTACCGCCGCGGCGGCCATGATTGTCTGGGATATAAAGGAGTAAGAGCCGAACTGCGACAGGGCTTCGTCGCTGAAAAAAGTATTGAACTGCTCAGGATTATCAGTGGCTTGCCAGGCGCTGTAACCCACAATGGCCACCAGCACCAGCGCGGTCAGTTTGATACTGGATTCGAACGAAATGGCCAGCATCAACCCCCGGCGGTACTCTGTGACATCGGTTTGTTTTGTGCCGAAATAAATCGCAAAAATAGCGATGAACAGGGTCGCCACAATAATGATGAAGTGGCTGTTCGGTTGCTGCGTCAGTAGCTGAAATGTTGAACCGATGGCCTTAAGTTGCAGTGCGATATAAGGAATGGTCGCCAGCAGTGCAATAAGTGTTACCAACAGCGCCACACCCTGACGTTTGCCGTAGCGCGAGGCAATAAAGTCGGCAATGGTATTGATGTGCTGCTTTTTACTGACCAGCGTCATTTTATAAATAAACTTATAGCCCAGCACGTAAACCAGTACCGGCCCTAAAAGAATAGGCAGATATATCCAGGTGTCACGACTGGCAGATCCGACCGCACCAAAGAATGTCCAGGCGGTGCAGTAAATGGCCAGTGCAAGGGAATAGATAGCGGGATGGGACGTCAGCCAGCGTGCGGTGGGGGAGTTTTTGTCTCCCCAACTGGCAATATAAAAGAGAAAAAACAGATAAACCAGTGCAAGTGAAACCCAGGCGAATGTCATAGTTTTATATACATCCTTTTAACATGTCTGTATGTATTATACTCACTCTATAATCCTCCTACCTACGACCATGGTCTCATTCCTCGAAAGCCAAGCCGCGACTAGAGTATAGAAAAAGCGAGACCCGACAGGGTTTTTGCGTGGTTTTTGACAAAAGTAAACAGAAAAAAGATTACTGAGGCCACACAAAAATCCGGTCGTTAGATAAATGTAAAAATAAAACATCCACTTAACCTGACATGAGGACGGAAAGATGGCATTTAGAAATGAAGACGACAAGCAGGCGTACTGGAAGGAGAACCTCTCCCTCCTCGCCAAATTGTTGGTGATTTGGTTTGTTGTGTCATTTGGCGCAGGCATCATTTTTGCCGATGCACTTAACCAGATCCAATTCTTTGGATTCAAACTGGGCTTCTGGTTTGCACAACAAGGTTCCATTTATGTATTCGTAGTACTTATTTTTGTTTATATGGCAAAGATGAATGCACTGGATAAAAAATACGGCGTAGACGAGGAGTAGGCCCATGGATGTTCAATTACTGACCTTTATCATCGTCGGCGCATCTTTCGCCCTGTATATCGCTATTGCGATTTGGGCCCGTGCCGGTTCAACTAACGACTTTTACGTAGCAGGTGGTGGTGTACCCCCTGTCATGAATGGTATGGCGACAGCCGCTGACTGGATGTCTGCTGCCTCATTCATTTCCATGGCCGGTTTGATTTCCTTTATGGGATACGACGGTGCCGTTTACCTGATGGGCTGGACCGGTGGATACGTACTGCTGGCACTTTGTTTAGCACCTTACCTGCGTAAATTCGGTAAGTTCACTGTACCGGATTTCATCGGTGACCGCTACTACTCGCAGACTGCCCGTACCGTGGCGGTATTCTGTGCCATCTTCGTTTGCTTTACTTATGTAGCAGGCCAGATGCGCGGCGTGGGTGTGGTATTCAGCCGCTTCCTCGAAGTAGATATCGTAACTGGCGTGGTTATTGGTATGGCAATCGTATTCTTCTACACCGTACTGGGTGGAATGAAAGGCATTACCTATACACAGGTTGCTCAGTACTGCGTTCTGATTTTCGCTTACCTTGTACCTTGTGTGTTCATCTCCATGATGGTTACCGGTCATATCCTGCCACAAACTGCATTTGGCGCCACACTGGCCGACGGGTCGGGGATATATATGCTGGAGAAACTCGATAGTCTCTCGGTGGAGCTGGGCTTTAATGAGTATACCAGCGGCACTAAGAGTACCATTGATGTGTTCTTTATCACCTTCGCCCTGATGGTGGGTACAGCCGGTCTGCCACACGTTATTGTTCGCTTCTTTACCGTACCTAAAGTACGTGATGCCCGTAAATCCGCTGGCTGGGCGCTGTTGTTCATCGCCATCCTGTATACCACTGCGCCGGCACTGGCTTCCTTCGGTCGTGTAAACATGATTGAAACCATCAACGGTCCTGATATGGCGGGTACTGATTATGCTGAGGCTCCGGCGTGGATTAAGAACTGGGAAAAAACCGGCCTGATCACCTTTAAAGATAAAAACGGTGACGGCAAAATGTTCTATGCAGCGGGTAGCATTGATGATCCGGCGAGCAAGAACGAAGTGAATGTTGACCGTGACATCATGGTACTGGCTAACCCTGAAATTGCGAATCTGCCGGCATGGGTTATCGCCCTGGTTGCTGCGGGTGGGGTAGCTGCGGCGCTGTCTACCTCTGCGGGTCTGTTGCTGGTAATTTCCACTTCAGTGTCTCACGACCTGTTGAAACGTAACTTTGCACCGAATATTACCGATAAGGCTGAGCTTTTCTATGCCCGTCTGGCTGCCGGTGTGGCGATTGCAATTGCCGGTTACTTCGGTATTAATCCGCCGGGCTTCGTAGCACAGGTGGTCGCCTTTGCCTTCGGCCTTGCTGCCTCCAGTTTCTTCCCTGCTATTATCATGGGTATCTTCAGCAAGCGCATGAATGGTGCAGGGGCAATCTCTGGTATGGTGGCGGGTATTGCGTTCACTGCGGCCTATATCATTTACTTCAAGTTTGTGAATCCGGCAGCGAATACGGCTGATAACTGGTGGTTCGGTATTTCACCTGAAGGTATCGGTACGCTGGGTATGATTGTTAACTTCGTGGTTGCCTTCGTTGTCTTCAAGATGACCGGTGAAGCACCTGCAGAAATCCAGCAAATGGTAGAGGATATCCGTTATCCGAAAGGTGCAGGTGAAGCGTCAGCGCACTAAAACCTGTTGCACTTAACTACTGACGACAGAAACTGTAAAGCTCACCCTCAGCGGTGAGCTTTATTCTTTTTGAGGATTAAACAATGAGCGTTGTGCCACAACAAGTCACAGACTTTCTGAAAACCTCTGCACCTTTTGATCAGTTGAATGAAGAAGAGATGATTCATCTGGCGAAACAAGCCAGCCTGATTTACCTCACTGCTGACAACACAGAGACGTTGCTGAAAGAAAATAAAGGGCGGTTGTTTCTGATCCAGAATGGTCAGTTTTCGGTGAAAGACGCAGAGCAGAGTGAACGTCACCTCAGCGAGGGAGACTATTTCGGTTATCCCAAGTTGCTGGATAACATAGATTACCCCTTGTCGGTAAAAGTCGATAAACCCGGGCTGGTGTATTGTTTCACCGCCGCTGCGTTTCACCGTGCCCTGAGTTTCCCTGCGATTGCTGATTTCTTTCACGGTACCCGTACCGGTGCATTGCAAAATCAGGCTGTCGTGGAATCTAACTCCATGTGGCTATACAAGGCACTGCATGAGGTCATTGAACATGAGCCAGTTCAGGCGGCAGAATCTGTCAGTATTCAGCAGGCCGCGCAAATCATGTCGGAAAACAAGGTGTCTTCTTTGCTGATCACCCGTGACGAAAAGCTGGTGGGTATTGTAACCGACAGAGATCTGCGCAACCGTGTAGTGGCAAAAGGCGCTGATATTTCTCTGTCTGTCGCTGACATTATGACGGCTACGCCGGCCATGATTCATCAGTACCGGACCATGTTCGACGCTATGGCACTGATGAGTGAACGTAATATCCATCACCTGCCGGTGGTGGACAGGAACAGTCGTAAACCGCTGGGAATGATCACCGCATCAGATATTGTCCGTCACCAGCGGGGTAACGTGCTTTACATCATCGGTGAATTGTCGAAAGCCGATAACCTCTATGAACTCACCCGCCTGTCCTGGCAAATGCCACACTACTTTGCCACCCATGCAAAACGGCCCGGTGACTTCGATATTGCCGGTAAAGTATTGTCTCAGGCCACGGATATTATGACCCGCAAACTGATACATTATTACCAGCGGGAGCACGGACCGGCACCGTTGCATTACAGTTGGGTGGTGTATGGTTCCCAGGCCCGTGAAGATCAAACAATGGGCTCAGACCAGGATAATGGTCTGTTACTGGAAACCACGCCGTCTGACAGCCAGGCAGACTACTTTGCCGGCATGGCGGACTATGTATGCAATGGTCTGGCGAAGTGCGGTATCAAGTTATGTGACGGCAATATCATGGCATCGAATCCGGAATTGCGTTTGTCACTGGCACAGGCTGAGAAGGAAGCCGGTGAATGGGTCAGGCAACCTACGCCTAAAGCGATTATGCATTTCAATATTTTTCTGGATGCCCGCTGTGCTGCGGGAGACGCAGAGCTGTTCAGAAAGATGCAACTTGTCAGAGTGCCGCTTTTGAAGCAAAAGATGTTTCTGGCCGCGCTGGCGCGTCACAATAATGATATTCCCGTCCCTCTCTCGATGTTTCAAAAATTTGTTTACGAGAAAGGTTACGAAGAAAAGGATGTGATTGATTTGAAGGTTAAGGCCATCGCAATCATCAATAATCTTGCCCGCATTTATGCGCTGGCAAACGGCTTAACCATGCCCTCTACACTGGCACGGCTGGCGGCATTGCCGTCAGGTTCCGGATTGTCGACTAAAGATGCGCAAAATCTCCGGGATATCTGGCTGTTTCTGAACCGTCTGCGCTGGCGTCATCAGTTGTCCGGCAATGTCACAGACAACCGGGTATCAGTATCTTCATTGTCATCCATAGAAAAGCATCAGCTTAAAGCCGCGTTTAAGGCTATCGACAGAGCGCAGCAGGGTGCGGTGATGAATTTCTCCGGAGGCATGAGCTGAGCATGCTGAGTATGTTAAAGCGCTGGTTGGCAGGAGCCCCGCCACTGCCGGAAGGCTGGGCGGAGAAGTCGCTGGCAACACTGCCGTTGCTGGCCGTTGATCTGGAACTGACATCACTGGATGTCCGTGAAGCGCAAATTACCTCTGCCGGCTGGGTAGAAGGACGGGGAAGTCACATAGATATCAGCCGTTGCTTTTATTCGGTTGTCAGAACCCGTGCGGATCTTGCCCAAAGCCCGGTCATCCACGGTCTTACCGGTGCAGAAATAGCGCAGGGGGCGCATATTAAAGAGGTACTGGAGCAACTGGTCGGTTATGCCGGAACGCATCTGTGGGTATGTCACAACGCTAATCTGGATTTAAGCGTGTTACAGGCGGCATTGTCGGCTCAGCAAATATCCTGTCCGCCGGTGGTGGTACTGGATACGTTAAAGCTGGCAGTCTATCAACTTAAAAAGCACCATGAAGTACTGCCGCCAAACAGTGCAACGTTAACGGTTTGCCGGCAGCGCCTGGGGTTACCTGCTGCACCAGCTCACAATGCGCTGGATGATGCTATGGCAACCTTGCAACTCTGGTTTGCGCAAAATCAGGTGCTGAATGGCGGGAAAGTAGTCAGTGTTGGCGATTTACTGCACACTCAGGCCATTTCTTGCAAAAAAATGGAAAAAAACTGAATTTGTTGATTGACAAAGACACCGAACATCCGTAAATTGCGCATCCACAACGAGACGGGGCAAACGCCCGATACAAAAAGTCTCTTATGCCCAGGTGGTGAAATTGGTAGACACGCTAGCTTCAGGTGCTAGTGCTCTAACGGGCGTGGCGGTTCAAGTCCGCCCCTGGGCACCATTCTTTTATACTTTTCTTTAGTAAATTTCAAAACAGTACAATTAATATTCTCAGCAACCTGCTGATATTCTGCAAAAAATTCATTATTTCTCTGTTTTAGTTATTCTTTTAGCTGTTTCAGCGCAAATTACTTATAAACTTATTATTTTGTTCCTTTTTTTTTGATAGCGGAAACGCTTGATTCCCCGCCGTATTATTAGACGAAAGTTCAGTGATTCGTCATGTTGGTCATAACAGCTTATCGAAAACTATACTTTATAAAACTGTCATATCGGTAATATCATTGACATTAACCAATGGGTTATTGGATTTATAAATACTTAACAATTTTACCGGAAATGGTCAGCAGAACTCCTTCTTCACTACATTCAGCACTCTTTTCACTGCATCTGTATAAGTATGCCTTTTCCGGCCTTGCTTTTATCAGTCTGATGCTGGTGACGTTCAGCTATTCGCCGTTTAACCTGGTCACTGAAGATGTGCTTGCCAGTGGAAGCGTGGTGGATGTAGCCGGCTACCGGGAAGAAAGTCAGTTTGAAAAAACAAAATCAGGCTACGTTCTCGACTGTTCTGTGTCTGAGCCAAGGTTATTTGAATTATGTGGTTTAACATTCAAATACATTGCCGCGGATAACACTTCATCACTGCCTTCATATGCGAATCTGGACGAAGTTGAAATAGATGCATTCATTGAGACAGATAACCCGGGGGCTCAGCACCGCGCCGGTGTGACATTTATTTCGCTGAGGGATGACGTTGAGTACGACGAAGACGATCTCAGTACCAAGCGCTTTCAGTCCGTCTATTTTTTACCTGATGACGGCGTACAGCTTATTAACCGTGATCGCATCGTGGTGGATGCCTGGTGGGAAAAGCACTATCAGGTACCCTACGACATCGCGGCAAGTGATTTGTCTGCGGTAGCCAGTATTTTGGTGTCGGTTGAAACGTTGAATCAACTGGATCCCGGACGCTATAAACTGTATCTCAATAGTTTCTTGTTAAAACATCACATCATTACACCTGCATCGGTGAATTTGTTTCTCGCACTGATTTGGCCGGCGGTAATGCTGGTTTTTCTGTGTCACTTTGTTGTCATCAAGCGGGTAGAAATGCAAAAGCTCCAACTGCTCGCAGACAGAGACCCCGACTCGGGATTTATTAACCTGAATGGTCTTAAGCGACTTTATCCGGGTAAGCTGAATAGCCCGCTGACGATTGTGAATATCAGAGTGAGGAATTACCTTGCCCTGCAACGGGAATTCTCAAAGGAAACGGTCACATCACTGATTAAAGCCACATTTGGTCCTTTCACTCAGGACAAACACCGTGAAGCATTTCTGGTCCGGAAGCAGGATGAGAATATCCTGCTGGTGCTGAAAGACTTCGACGAGGCTTTCTTCGGTAATTTAATCTCGGCTTCCCGGAAAGGGGTGAATATTCCTTCTCTGGGGCATTTAAGACTGGATGTAAAGCTGGGGATTGCCCGTGGTGAGAGAGGGATGACTGTTGATGAGTTACTCGCTCAGACGACTATTGCCATCGACGCGATCATGGACAACGAGCTTGGCTATAAAATTTATCAGCCTGAACTTAGGAAAGAGTATCGTCAGGCGAGATTCGTTGAGCAGGAACTGCGGATCGCACTGGCGAACAAAGCCTTTCATCTGGTCTTTATGCCTGTTTACGACAGTGAGGAAAACCGGATTGCCGGTGCAGAAGTGTTGTTGAGAACGTCCCATTTGCCCCTTAAGAGCTTTTCTCCCGAAGTTTATATCAGAGTGGCAGAAAAGGCCGGACTCATTCGTGAAATAGACTTCTGGGTGCTTGAGCAGGCTATTCTGGCATTACAGAAGATCCAGCAGCCGGATTTTGTCTTATCGGTAAACATTTCTTCAAAAGAGTTGATGGATACCCGGTTTGCGGAAGAGCTCAGCAGGCTGATTGACCAGTATCATTTCAGGCCGGGCAGTCTGTGTCTTGAAGTCACAGAAACCTTTTTTATTGATGTAAATACCATCTGTTTTGAGTCTATTCAGGCCATCCGCAATCTTGGTGTTAAGTTATCGCTGGATGACTTCGGTACTGGTCATGCTTCTCTTCAACATTTGCTGAATATGCCGGTTAATGAAATTAAAATCGACCGCAGCTTTGTGTGGACGCTGGAGAGTGAGAAAAGTGCGGTGATTGTGGATGCTATCGTGTCAATTGCCCGCATATGTCAGTATGACGTAGTTGCAGAAGGGGTGGAGACCGCAGAGCAGCTGGATAAACTTATTGCATTGGGTTGCCGTTATTTCCAGGGTTACCTGATTGCAAAACCGGACTCACTGGATGCACTGTTGCGCTTTTGTCATGAAGTACGGCATAGCCCTGCGATGATTCAGAAAATAAGGGCTACCGGTTAGCGGTATCCTGATGCCGGAATTCAGGCGGCGGGGTTACCGGGAGCCGTTATGTTCAGTATGCGCCGGATTTCCGCAATCACATCTTCAATTTGATCTGCAGTGACATGCTCCGGCGCTGTTTTCAGGGTCTGATCAATTTGCTGCAGGGTGTAAAACAGTCTGGTGGCACCCACTTCTCCGGAAGATCCTTTCAGTGAATGCAGTGCAAGGTGCTGATCTGCTATCTGGTCTTGCGGCAGTGCTTCCAGCATGGTCAGCATCTCCCCGGCCTGCTCAGTAAACATGACCAGCACTTTGTTATACAGGCTGTGATTATTTGCCAGCCGCGATAATGCGGTTTCTTTATCTAATACCGGAAAGTCATTCATCCTGCACCTACCCGTGATTCTCCGTCCGGACCGACAAACGCATAGGAGTTACGGCCGTTTTCTTTTGCCAGATATAAACACTTATCGGCCGCAAGCATGATTTCATCAATCATGTCTGCAGAGTTCGGGTGATAAGTTGCAGCACCGGCACTGACGGTTAAAAAACCGGAAGGAGACAGGGCGTGAGCTATACGCTCAGTACTCACTGTCTGAAGTATGCGCTCACATACTGTTTGCGCGCCTTCTTCATGGGTGCCCGGCAGGATAATCAGAAATTCCTCACCACCTACCCGAACTAACCTGTCCATCGGTCTTAGCAGTGAGCCTTTCAAAGCCTTGGCAATTTTCCACAAGCAGGTGTCACCTTCAATGTGGCCATACTTGTCGTTGTACTGCTTGAATAAATCAATATCGAAAATCGCAATCGAGAGCGGTGTTCCTGTGCGATCAGCCTCTCTGACAATATCCGGTAAGCTTTCTTCAAGATAATGCCTGTTAAAGCAGCCTGTTAGCCTGTCGGTATAAATAAGCTGCTCAAGCAGGTCAGTTTTTAGTTTATGGGCCAGGTGAGACTTTACGCGATTTATCAGTGTGGTGGCATTAACCGGCTTTTGCACAAAATCCACGCCACCGGCATTCCAGCACTTTTCCTGCTCTTCATCGGACACTGAAGCAGTAACGAAGACGACGGGAATATGCTGGGTTTTAGGGTTGTTAGCCAGTTGACGACACGCTTCGTGGCCATCCATATCGGGCATAAAAACATCCATAAGGATTAAATCAGGCAGGGTTCTGCTGCAAAACTCCAGGGCTTCTTCTGCACTGGCAACAGAATCACAACGGGCCACGTTCTCCAGCAACGTCGACATGACCAGACGACTTGACGCCTGGTCATCAACGATAAGAACATGACAATCTGCCAGTGAGCGGGAAGTCGACCGGATTACCACCTGATTACTCCTTTGGTTGTACTCATTCGACTACTATAAATGCCACATTAACGGCAAGCCAAATTTAAGTACAACTTTTTATTTTCTATGAACGGATTATTTAGCCAAAACTGTGTACAACTTTATATCTGTAAGCTCTGCCACCGCAGCAACATATTGTGCCAGTTCATCGGGCATCGCCAAATCTTTAACCATTGTCAGGTTTCTTAAAACCGGGAAAACAAAGATATCATTCCATCCCAACTGGTTCATTTGCTGAGCCGGCAAAGGGGGGGCAGGCATATCTGCCAGTGCAACTTCTACTGCCTTTTTATACTTCTCTGTATTATCAAAAGCCTCTTCAAATGACATACCTAGGGATTTCTCTTTCTTCTTCCTGAAATACTCGCGGGCTTCTTCTGTTGCAAACTCCGGCTGCTCAATCATGACATTACGGGGAAACAGCAACGCATTTATTTCAAACGAGACGGATTCCAGGTATTTGGTATACTTTTCCGGTTCTGTCTTCGGTAACAACTTCTTCCCCGCAGGGGCCATTTCAATCAGCTTTTCGACAATATCCAGGCTTTCACCCATGGCTGTGCCGTCGTCAATTTCCAGAATAGGAACCATTTTTGCGCCGATGAGTTTGTGACAGGTCGCTTCATCATCATTAAGCAAATACGACTTTTTATGCTCTATGCCCAGATAGTTAGCTGTCATGTCTGCGCGGACACAATAGGGGCAGTGCAGGTACTGATGTAATGTAGGCATTGTTACTCCGTAATCCGGTAGTTAATTGTAGACTATATTGAGAATGATACTTCTTTAAGTTTGATTTTTCTGTCAATACGCGGCAAACACACGTTTGTTCGACGTGATACCGTATATTATTTGATACTACTACCGGTGTTTACGGGCAGAACAGAAAAAAGTTCGCCGTCCCGGAAGGGCTGACGATATGCAGGAACTAGTAGCGTGGGTCAGCCGGAAAATAAGATCAGAGAGGGGCAGGGGGCAACCCGGTCAGCGTTGCCCTTCCAGTTCCTGCCACAATGCAGCCAGTTGTTGACTGACCTTGTGTGAAGGCGCGAGATACGGAAGCGGAATACGTTTCGAATGGGACTCTTTCACTTTTACTGTACTGTTAATTTTGCTGTCCAGCACAGGTAAGGATTTCTCTTTGAGTGAAGCAATCAGTTCTCCCGGTAACTTTGCCTGCGGGTTAAACTGATTAATGATGATGCCCTCCAGCTCCAGCTCCGGATTATGATCGGTACGCAATTCCAGAACGTTGTCGAGCAGACGGCCGATAGCCTGAACAGAGAAGTCATCGCAGTCAAAAGGGATAATGAAGCTGTCTGCAGCAATTAATGCAGCCTTGGAATAGAAGTTGAAATTGGGCGGCGTATCAATGTACACGCGGTCAAAATCTTCCTCCAGCGTTGCCAGTGTTTCCTTCAGCTTAAACATCTTATAACGGGTTTCCAGTTCCCGCTCCAGCTCGGTAAGGCTGGGATGGGCGGGTAAAACAGACAAGTTTTCAAATGCTGTTGGTCTGACAAAAGCCGATGGCGGCTGAGGTTTGGAAAACCAGCCAACAACCTGTTTAAACATATCTGCAACAGTGAGGCTGTCATCGTTTATATCCACCCCGCAGTAATGCGTACTGTTTCCCTGGGCATCTAAATCGACCAGTAGCGTTCTGAACCCGTTTCTGGCACTTTCCGCGGCTAAATTAGCACTGATAGTCGACTTTCCCACGCCCCCTTTCTGATTGAACACGACACGTTTCATTGGATCTCCGGTGAGAGTTCGACGGTAAGGTTAAAATATGTCCGATTTTGGTCACTGTTGTAAAGGGATCAGCGGTTCACATTGAAAATAATCAGGGGTACCGGTGAGATTTCCTGCTCTGCGATGAACGGTTGAATATACAGTGTGAATTAAATGTAAAATAATTGTTATGGGTTATACTTGAGTCACGCCAATTGAGCAGGGGTGACGATATGAAGCAGATTCGACTTTTAACCGGTATGCTGTTTGTTGTCCTCATGTCCGGCTGTGCATCTTTACCGGAATCCTTTACCGCCAGCGAATTGCCCCTCAACGATGACGTATTTACTCAGTACCATGAGTATACGCCGGAATCCGCAGACGAAATATTTAAGCTTGATGCAGCTGCCAGAGAATTTGTCGATAATTCACAGTCACCTTTATCCGGCGACGGAGACAATCTTAAGAATTTGATCCGACAAATCTTCGATGGCGGAAAACTGGGGATCCGCTATATCACCAATGCGAACACTATCGCTTCTGAGACATTTGCGAACCGTGCCGCGAATTGCCTGTCGCTGACTATCATGGCGAAAGCCATGGCGGATTATGCCGGGTTTAATGCCGTATTCTACGAAGTGGATATTCCGGAGTACTGGACCCGCCGCAGCGGAGTGAATTTACTCAATGGTCATATTAATTTGCGGGTATCCGTTGCGGACACGCTGAGAAAGAACCAGATTTCATCGCATTTCATCGATGTGGACTTTGATCCGCAGACCATCCGCTCCCATTTCCCCCGTAATGCCATCAGCAAAGAGAAAATCACGGCTATGTTCTATAACAACAAAGGTGCTGATGCGTTGCTCAACAATGACGACATAAAAGCCTATGCGTATTTACGTGCAGCCGCTTTGCTCTATCCTGAGTTTGGTTCCACATGGGTGAACCTCGGGGTGTTGTACCGGCGTCACGGATTATTGGACAGCGCCCGTGAAAGCTATGAGCTGGCACTGAAGCTCGACAGTGAAAACTTAACCGCATGGGAAAACCTGGCGTTACTGCATGAACTCGAAGGTCGTACAGCGCAAGCCAGAGACATTGCCAGAAGTGTGCGTAATAAACGGGAAAGTAACCCCTTCTATCACTTCATTCTGGGTGAAGAGGCGCTGGATTTCGGTGACGCGGAGCAGGCGCTTATCCATTACAACCGTGCCCGCAGGCTGGATAACAGCCGCCATGAAATTTTTTTCGGAATGGGGAAGGCGCACTATGAGCTGGGCAATATAGACCGCGCCGCTGACTTCATGAAGCTGGCGGCTAAGCATGCGCAAAACCGCCAGGATGAATATCGTTACATGAGTAAGCTGTCTGACTTACAAAGCGCCCGTTAGATAACGCCAAGCTCTCTGAGACGTTCCTGCAAATAGGAATGTGCAGTATGTCTTTCTGACAACACTACATTAGGGCGCGGGTGAAGGAACAGGGGTAATGAAATCCGTGACTTAGTCATGTCCGTTCCGGCAGGATTAATCACCCTGTGAGTGGTTGACGGGAAATAATGCCCTGATGCTTCCTGCAACATATCGCCAATGTTGACGATAAGGTTACCAAAGTCACAAGGCACATCAATCCAGCTGCCATCTTTACCTTTAACCTGTAAACCCGGCTCGTTCGCGGCGGGCAAAATGGTGATAAGGTTAATGTCTTCATGGGCTGCCGCACGGATAGCATCCGGTTCTTCATCACCCTGGAACGGCGGATAGTGCAGTACCCGTAGCAGGGTCTGATCACTGTCTTTGATCATATTCGACAAAGGCTGACTGTACAGCTTACTGACTTCAGCCGGCGAATGCTTCTCAATCCAGCCCAGTAACTCTTCTGCCAGCGTGTTAGCTTTTGCGTAGTATTCCGCCAGTTGAGGACGCAACGCTTGCGGGCACTGACCCCAGGGATAGAAGTGGAAGTACTCTTTAATATCTTTTTTGGTAAATCCTTTTGCCACTTCAGATACGCTTTGCGGGAAGAATCCGTCCTGAGTCCCTTTGTTGTAGACGTAGTTATTCTTTTCTTCGCTGTCGAAGAAAGTTTGCCAGGACTGATAAATGCCGGTCACCATTGCCTGGCTGATTGGGTGATTTTTCAGTACGCCAAACCCTGTCTCACGGAGGGATTCTACGAATGCTTCCTGTGCACCGGGAGCCTGATAGTCAACAGCTTCTAATTGCATAACGATACCTTAATTAAATGACCGCAGAATTATAGGGAATCCCGCGTCTTCGTAAAAGTAACGGCCTTTGATATACGTCAATTACCGTTAGGTTAAGTGGTCAGTTTTCGTTACAAAGCTGACCATTTAGTCTGGTTTGTCTGGTTAAAAAAGTGAGCCACGCTCACTTTTTTACGGTGCCGGGTGTATCCGGCTCAGCCAAGCGAGAGATAAAAGCCGGCAAGTGATGCACTCATCAGGTTCGACAGTGTTGCGGCGAAAACCGCTTTCAGACCCAGTTGTGCAATTTCTTTACGGCGGGTTGGCGCCATTGCACCAATGCCTCCCATGAGAATAGCAATGGAGGAGAAATTCGCGAATCCGCACAGGGCAAAGGTAATGATTGCCTGAGACACTTCGGATAATTCACTTTGATGCTTAAGGAAGTCGAGGTATGCCACGAATTCGTTCACCACAAACTTCTGACCGATGAAACTGCCTGCCAGACGAGCTTCTTCCCAGGGAACGCCGATGATCCAGGCCAGCGGCTGTAGTAAGTAGCCTAAAATGCCCTGGAAGGTTACATCCTCATAGCCAAACAAGGTGCCTGTCCAGCCGATAAGACCATTCAGCATGGCGATAAGTGCCACGAATGCCAGCAACATAGCACCTACGTTCAGTGCCAGTTGCAAGCCTGATGCAGCACCGCTGGCAGCCGCGTCGAACACGTTAGCATAGCCGGTTTCAGACGCATCAATCTCTTCCAGTCCGTCCTTCGCTTTCTCAGTTTCCGGCAACATGATTTTTGCCATCAACAGGCCGCCGGGAGCCGCCATGAAGCTGGCCGCCAACAGGTATTTAAGCTCCACACCCATGCCGGCATAACCCGCCATGACCGAGCCGGCAATAGACGCCAGGCCGCCGACCATAACAGCGAATAACTCAGATTTTGTCATGTGGGGGATAAACGGGCGGACTACCAGGGGGGCTTCGGTCTGGCCAACAAAAATGTTAGCCGCGGCGGACATAGACTCAGGACGACTGGTACCCAGGACCTTTTGTAAGAAGCCGCCAATGAGTTTGATGACCCAGCTCATCACACCGAGGTAATACAGGACGGCAATCAATGATGAGAAGAAGATGATGACCGGCAGCACGTTGAAGGCGAAAATGAAGCCGAGGGATTTGTCACCGACCACGCCGAAAACAAAATTAATGCCTTCCTGACTGTAGCCGATGATGTTGCCCACGAAGTCAGTCATACTGAGCAGTAATTGAATGCCCGGCTCAAAATAAAGAATAAATGCGCCGATCAATGCCTGAATCGCGAATGCTCCGCCCACTGTGCGCCAGTTAATATTCCGGCGTGCAGAGGACAATAAGAATGCAATTCCGGGCAATAGCAGTATGCCCAGTAAACTCACCATAATGACGTTCCTTTGTTATTGTAATGCCTGTTGTATATGTGACTTGATCACATCCAGGGCGATTTGGTTTTTGCCACCTTGTGTAACGACGACATCTGCTGTGAACCTGCTTGGTTCGATAAACTGATGGTACATCGGTTTTACCGTTGATTCGTATTGCTTGGCAATGGATTCAAGGGTACGGCCACGCTCTTTAACATCACGCATCATGCGGCGCATAAGGCAAATGTCGAGCGGTGTGTCGATGAAGATTTTTACATCGTAGTGAGGTAATAACTCTGGTCTTGCCAGCAGCATAATACCTTCAAGAATGATCACCGGAGCCGGGTTCAGACGCTCTGTTTCCGGTAAACGTGTATGGGTTTTAAAGCAATAGTGCGGGTAATCAATGGGTTCGCCATTGCGCAACGCCTGCAGGTGCGCTTTCAGCAATTCGTGTTCGAATGCATTAGGGTGATCATAGTTATTCTTCTCCCGCGCTTCCATTGGCAGGTGGTCCTGCGCACGGTAGTAGTGATCTTCCCGTAATATTTGTACTGGGCGACCTTGCGCACTGAAGGCATTTAACAGATTTTTAGTAAAAAGTGATTTTCCGGAGCCCGAAGCTCCGGATATAGCGATAATTAATGGCGACTGCATAACTCTGGACGGCTGATATTCCTCCTGCAAAGATACGCATTTGGCCCTCGCGAATCAACGTATAATTCACGATCAGTCAAAAAGTGGTTCAGTCTTTGCAGACCGGACACAACTGGTTGAGCTAATACCTGCCGTACCTGGTACGGCGTTTTCTCTGGGCTGGTGGAGCAATCAGGCTTATTTTCCGAGTATAACAATGTCCTCATCAGTAATCGGGGGAAGTGCATAAGAATGCTGTTTGGATCTGGAGCCTTCACCCTGTGCTCTGGGCGGGTAATATTTTTCTTTTTCCACCGGGAAGGGCTCAAAAGTTTCATCCAGCGTCGCACGGATCTCACTTAAAGTTTTATCCAGGTTGGCATTAAAGTCCGGTCTTTTACGTTTGGTATGGCCCAGTTCGATCAGACGCAGGAAAACCCGGTTAGCAATCGTTATGAGTTCCTGGGGCACATCTTTATTTTGTGGCAAGGTCGCATCAGGATTCTCAATGCAGTATCTGACCAGCGCTGCGTAAAAGCAGAACGGTTTGTTTTGCATCAGGATAGCCCGGCCGTCTGCGCCGTTGCCGATACATTTCGTGTTCAGATCGATAACCAGTTTAGGTTGGGGTGGTGGCGGTGCTTCTTCTTTCGCAGATTTACGCTTACTTCTGGCCCGCGGTTTGTAGCCAATTAACACCGGAGCAGCAATCAAAGCCGCCAGAATGGCCAGCGGATGGATATGCACCGAAAAGTATAGCGGGGTAAGACTCAAACCAATGTCGATATTTTGTTCTGCGGTGGATAATGTGAATGTGGCGGTTTCAACCGTTTCTTCCACCGGTTCTGCAGTGGCAGTAACGTGCTGGATTTCACTGATTGTAAGGGGGTAAGACTGCTCCGCCAGAGTTGCATTAATGCGGCGCATATAATGACGGACCGCGGCATCATTCACCGGTGTTTTCAGTGTTTCATTGCCCACATCCAGATAGGCGAGATCAAGACTTATCCGTCGTTCCACATTATCAATAGCCTGGTGACGGTTAAGCCAGGCACCGGCAAACTGACCCGTGAAAATACAGCTTTGAAACAGAGCAAATAGTCCCAGCGCGGCTGCCGCTGTTCGTCCCCACTGAGAGGCTGTCATTTCACTGAGCGTTTGCATTTACACAAGGCTCCTTCAGTTCTACCTGCTGATAGTATTTTTTATTTTGTGCGGCAGAAATGGCCTGAATCACGTTTTGCACGGCGCATTTTAAATCTGTGTTGCGGGTCTGCATTTTCAGGTACCAGCGCATGCCTTTTACACTGTTTTCAAGCGGTGTGATATAAGTGCGCGACAGGATTTCGCCGTCATTTTTATCCCAGTAGGATGAAATAATATCGACGTCACCGGAAAGCAACGCTCTGCGCATCTCTTTGTGAGAGCTGTAATAATGCAGCTCTACATTATTCGGATTCAAATCTAGAGTTTTCAGTACCTTCTTAGGCACAATATGGCCTGAGCGGCTGCTCGGATAATCCAGTATGCCAATACGCTTGCCCAGTAAATACTCTTTAGATAGCACCGGTTTTTCCTTTAAAGCGATAAAGTAGGCTGCATAGTCCTGATGGGAGGCAACTTCTTCGTAGCCATAAATCTCACTGGCACCAAAGGCACTGACAACATTGTTCTTTACGAGGGCAAGATCACTTACGCCGTGGTTGATGTAGCGGTATGTATCGTAGTCATTTTGTCCCACCGTAATTCTCACATTACCAAACTGACGCTTAATCACCGGGTTCTGACAGAAAGCTTTCAGCGCACTTTCTGAGAAGGTTTGCTCTGTCAGATAGATGTCGAAATCGTCTGCATTAGACGAAAATCGGTCCTCGCAGCTCAAAACCTGACCAGTTTGCGGCGCAACTAAGGGCAGATTTCTAAATTTTTGAAAAAAACCTGTGGCAAGGCAGCATGCAGCAATAAGCACGACGATGATGACCCTGTATTGTTTCAAAAATGAAAAACTGACCACTTGAATAAATTTACGTAGGTTTATTTGTTGGCGCAATTTCACCAGTTAAGCTTATTTAATGCAATAGGTAAGATTATTTTAATCGTGTAAATGTTTGTAATTAAATAACTTTAAATCAATGAAGCTGAATTCAAATAAGCGGTGTTTATCTGAAAAAAATCTGCGTTGAATAGTCGGGCTGGCGATAAGCTGCACGTTCTGAAGTTTTTGCGTAAATTTTCCGGACCATTTGTTCCGGATAATAATAAAAAAATCAGCATGGTCAGTGTGTTAGAAGTTCCTTCGTTTACATTGCTGTCATAAAGCTGACATAAAACTCGCGAAGAATTGCAGCCGTTTCCAGTTAATGCCGGTAGCGCCATTTTCTCTGTTTTGATGTTGCTACCGTTTGTCGATTATGACCAGGGGAAAAGCCAAATCTCCAAAGTGCATGGCTTTTCCCCGGTCAGAATCACAAAAACATACCTGTAAGAAGAATAAGAAGGCAGGTTGTTGCAGCCACAGTGGTCAAATTTGCGGTCACCTGGCGTCAGAAAACTTACCAGCCAACAAGCAATTGTTGGCTGGTTCCTTTCCGTTGTATCAGAGGGAAGTGGCGGTTTATCTGTGAAAAATAAGACTGGATAGTATTTCTTTAGAGTGAATGTTTCTTCCGGGTTAAGTCACCGGATAGTTCGCTCTGAATCGTGATGTGCGTGAAGTTGAAAACGAAAGTGTCATGAACTGTCACATTTCTGAGGTCATGGCCAGTCAGCATCACGGGAAAGTAGTTATCTTGATCCGTTGGACAAAAATAAAAACCCAACGTTCAGAGAGTTTTTAAAAAACGATAGGGAAACACACATGTTCACTAAAAGTAAGTTCAATCGCATTGCGATGGCTGTTGCGCTTTCAGTAGGCGTAGCATCTGCTGCAGTTGCAGCCGAAGGCCAGTCTTCTGCGATGCGTGGTGTAATTTCGGGTCCTCAGGGTAATCCTGCAGCGGGCAGTGTTATTACTATTCTTCACCAGCCTTCCGGTACGGTAAAGGAAGTGACTGTAAATGCTGACGGTCAGTTTTCTGCCCGTGGTCTGCGTGTTGGCGGTCCTTACACAATTATTATCGAGTCTGATAAGTTTCAAAGTGCCGTTATTGAAGATGTCTATCTGGACATCAACGATGCATTCGTTCTTGACCAGGCTCTGGAAGCCCAGGGCGACGTAGAACGTATCACTGTTACCGGTGCACGTGATTTCTTCGCTAATAAAGGTTCAAGCTCAGTGTTCGGTCAGGAACAGCTGAACAAAATGCCTACCTTTAATCGTGATATCAAAGACGTACTGCGTGCTAACCCGCTGGCAGTCGTAGACGGTGACGAACTGTCAGTAGCCGGTTCAAACCCTAAGTACAACGGACTGACAATCGATGGTGTGGGCGTAAACGATACTTTTGGTCTGCAAGGCAATGGTTACCCTACTAACCGTCCGCCAATTTCTCTGGATGCAGTATCTCAGGTCTCTATCGATTACTCTCCGTTCAGTGCCCGTGCCGGTAAATTCGGTGGCGGTAACATCAGCGTAGTCACTAAATCAGGTACTAACGAATTCCACGGTACAGCTTTCATTGAGAATGTTCCATGGACTGGTGATGCGAAAGACAATCGCCTGAATCCGGGCAACGAAATTGAAGTGAGCAACGACGAAGAGTCTTACGGCTTTACTGTTGGTGGTCCGATCCTGAAAGACAAATTGTTCTTCTTTGGTGCCTATGAGCATTGGGAAGAAGATGTAGCCTTCGATTATAACCTCAGCAATCTTGAAGGTTCTGGTCATGATGTGACTAATGCCGAAGTGGATCAGGTAGTTAGCATTCTGCAAAATACCTATGGTCTGACTGATTCAATCGGTGGTGCACCAGCGCCAAACGAAGATGAAAAAATTCTGATCAAACTGGACTGGAACATCAACAGCGACCATCGTGCTGATTTCACCTACAGCGACCAGGATACCTCTGAACTGAATGGCTATACCCAATATTCAGACACAGTAAGTCTGTTATCTAATCAATGGACTATGGCACAGACCAACCGCTTCTACACCGGTCACCTGTATTCAGACTGGTCTGCGGATTTCCAGACTGAAGCTTCTTTGTCTTACAAAGAATACAAGCAAGCATCTAACACCAACTCCAACTGGGGTGAAATTAACATTCGTACTGCAGACGGTACCATCGTTGCAGGTCAGGACGAAAACCGTCAGGCCAACGAACTGGCTAACGAAGTCTGGAACTTCGGTCTGCACGCTACCTATCTGGCTGGCGACGTAGAGTACAAGTTCGGTGTTGAAATTGAAGATACCTGGAACTACAACCTGTACGGTCGTGACTCTGCCGGTACCTGGACCTTCGACAGCATTGAAGACTTTGAGAACAAAGCGCCTTCTTATGTTGAATACTCCAATGCCTACACCAACAACGTGCAAGATATTGCCTACGACGTAAGCAGCACTCAGTACTCATTGTACGGTGATGCGACCTTCGAACTGTTTGATGATTTTGAAGTGACTGCCGGTCTGCGTTATGAGTATCTGACAATTGACGATACGCCACAGGAAAATGCTAACTTCGTAAATACTTACGGCTTCTCTAACACAGAGAACATGGACGGCTTCAACATCTTCCTGCCGCGTGTAAGCTTTAACTACGACGTCACTGAAAATCTGACTATCCGTGGTGGTATTGGCCGCTTTACCGGTGGTATGCCTCTGGTTTGGGTATCCAATGCTTATACCAACGATGGTGTGACTAAAGACGGCGCGACATCTTCTTCCATCGATGCATCAGAAGTTGATTTCACTACTGTACCGGCATCTCTGCAGGCTGAGCTTGCGCAAGGCGCTGGTAGCACTAACCAGATCGATCCTGATTTCGAACTGCCTTCAGACTGGCGTTATAACATCGCCGCTGATTACACCTTTGATATTCCGGGTGTAGGCGAAGACTTCGCGTGGACTACTGAGTTTACCTATACTGATAAGCAAAACGCAGCATACTGGGTTGACCTGTCCCGCGTAGACAATGGCAGACGTACTGCTGATGGCGGTCGTATTATCTGGGACAGCGTGTATGACGGTACTGAGTACGAAGGTAACTATGATCTTCAACTGACTAACTCAGACGATGGCGGTCGTAATATTCTGCTGACTACCATGCTGAACAAATCATGGGATAACGGTATCAAGTGGAGCGCAGCTTACACTTACACTGATATCACTGAAGCAAACCCGGGTACCAGCTCTACCGCTGAGTCTAACTACCAGTACGAAGTGGGTGTTAACCGTAACGTTCCTATGGTTGGAACTGCTTACTACGAGATTAAGCATCGTCTGGTTATGACTTTAGGCTACGATCACGAGTTCTTCAGTGGTTACAACACTAACGTAACTATGTTCTTTGAACGTCGTTCAGGCCGTCCTTTCTCCTGGACTCTGGGCGCGTACAACGATGTTGGTCTGGGTGATCAGTATACCTTCGCTGGTTCAGATACCTATCTGCCTTATGTACCAACAGGTGCAGATGATCCTGCTGTAGATTGGGCGAACAGTTCTCTGACTTACGAAGAAGTAATGGCATTTGCTGAAGCTGCCGGTATTGCCGGTGCTGCGGGTGGTTATCCTGATAAGTATACTTCTACTCAGCCTTGGGTAACGACAATGGACCTGTCTATTTCTCAGGAAATCCCGGGCTTTGTTGAAGGTCATAAAGGTAAGTTTTACCTGAACATCGACAACTTTGCTAACCTGCTGAACGATGAGTGGGGTCAAACTTATGACCTGTCATATCCGCAGAACCTGCTGTATGACTACGACATCAACGAAAATGGTCAGTACGTTTACGATGAAGCGTATGGCGGTACTAACCTGAGCAACTTCGACTCGTTTGATTCTATTGAGTCAACCTGGCGAATCAAGGTAGGCGTGAAGTACATCTTCTGATAAGAGATGACTAACGGATTATAATAATAATAACCTGACGACAGTCCATTCAGAGCCAGCTTTCTTCCGGATAGCTGGCTTTTTTCTTTATGTTTTTTTCCTCCGCAATATACCTCTTCGATACAAAATCTCTCTTGTAATAAATATGACACAAAATATTGCTTCACTAGGACCGTTTTATGTCAGTAAACCGTAAATTTCTGCTGGATAGCGCAAATAATGTCCAGTAATATTAAACGGGGTCGGCGCATGAAATGCCAAAATTTTCCGGCAACCTGGCTACGTATTTTTTCATTTGTACGGAACCGGCTGGGAAGAGCCATAGATTTGCGTCGAAAACGACAGAAAAAGCATTTTAGTAAAAAAGGATTTTAATCGTTGTCTTGGCAGTTTCAGACCAGTTGGTCTGATTGGCCTATACGCTGTACAGGAACCAACACGGCAAGCTGTTTTTGTCATAAAAGTGTCATCCTGTGTGGGTACTCAGGTCTTAACCGCTCAGCACGATATGCCTGCAGGCATCCTGAATGCGGATAAATTAAAATACTCAAGGGAAAACACACATGAACACACCCGTTAAACTCACGCGCATTGCGCTTGCAGTGGCATTGTCCGTTGGTCTTACCGCTGCAGCCGTTGCACAAGAGACATCGTCATCGATTAAAGGTAGCATTGTTGGTCCTATGGGGAACCCTGCACCTGACACAGTTATCACCCTGAAGCACATCCCAACAGGTGCTGTGAAAACCATCTCTACTAACTCTGCAGGTCAGTTCTCACTGAGTGGTCTGCGTGTTGGTGGTCCATATGAAATTACTGTGGATTCTGACACCTTCAATGACACTAAAGTGTCTGACATCTACCTGACTCTGGGTGAACCACTTAACTTTAATTATCAGCTCGAAGAATCCAGTAACATTGAAGTTATTCAAATCACAGCTTCTCAGCTGGGTGCTGCTGCATTCGGTAAAATGGGACCGTCAGCGAGCTTCGATCTTGAGTCGATGAAAAGTGCGCCGGCTATTAACCGTAACATCACGGATATCATTCGTATTGACCCGCGGGTTTACGTTGACGAAACCCGTGGTGACTCGAACCCTGTTCAGTGTGTGGGTAAATCTAACCGCTTCAACAGCCTGACTGTTGACGGTGTAAAAATGAATGACTCCTTTGGGTTAGGCTCAAACGGTTATCCGACTATCCGTATGCCTTTCTCTTATGACGCTTTAAGTCAGGTTACCGTAGAAATTGCACCTTTTGATGTAATCTACTCTGGCTTTACAGGTTGTAATATCAATGCCGTTACGAAGACCGGTACCAACGAAATCCACGGTGGCGCTTTCTACGATTACGGTTCTGATTCTCTGCAAGGTGACTCACTGGAAGGTGATTCTATTGCTTCTCCAAGCTACAGCGATAAGCGTTACGGCTTTAATGTAGGCTTTCCGCTGCTTAAAGATACTGTGTTCGGTTTCGTTTCATATGAAAAGTATCAAGGTTCAAGCATCTTTACCCGTGGCGCAATTGGTTCCGGTGCCATTAATGAAGTTGGCCTGCGTCAGGAAGATCTGGATGAAATCGTCCGTATTTCTAACGAGCTGTACCAGTATGACCCGGGCCCGGTGCCTACCAGCATTCCTGAAGAAGATGAAAAGCTGCTTGTTCGTCTTGACTGGAACATCAATGATGCACACCGTTTGAGCTATACCTACAACTATAACGACGGTAACTTCTTTGCTGAGTCCGATGGTGATCTGGATGAATTTGAACTGCAAAACCACCTGTACGAAGTAGGGACTGAATTACAATCTCACGTACTGTCACTGTACTCTGACTGGAACGACAAATTCTCTACCGAAATCCGTTACTCTTACCTTGATGTTGATAACCGTCAGAACTCTCTGGAAAACCAGACCGGTGCTGTTGGTGGTATGAACTTCGGTGAAATGCAGATTTACGTTGAGAACCCGGATACCGGTGAAGAAGTTACTGTGTATATCGGTGGTGACGACAGCCGTCAGGCTAACGATTTGAACTACGATGTGACGGGTCTTATTCTTCGTGGTTATTACGCTCTGGATAATGGTCATGACCTGACATTCGGTTACGAGCGCGAAGCTCTCGATGTATTTAACGTGTTCGTTCAGCACACTGAAACAGAAATGCGTTTCTACGGCGGTATTGAAGCATTTGAAGCGGGTTTACCGGGTGCGATTTACTACAACAACGCACCATCCGGCGATCCTAACGATGCAGCTGCGGTTTGGAGCTATGAAATTAACGCACTGTATCTGGAAGACGAGTTTGCCTTTAACGATGACCTGACTCTGACAGTCGGTTTACGTTATGACTGGTACACCACAGATTCAGCGCCGGAAGAAAATGCAGAATTCGTAGAAAGCTACGGTTTCTCTAACAGCGGAACGCTGGATGGCGAAGGTCTGCTGCAGCCACGTATCGGCTTTAATTATTACCTGAACGACAGCACTGAACTGCGTGGTGGCTTGGGTCTGTTCTCTGGTGGTAACCCTAACGTTTGGTTATCTAACAACTTCTCAAACAACAACGTATTGCAGTTTGGTGCCCGTGGCCGGGACTACGGTTACACAGACGGCTCACGCTCACTGTTTGACGCAGACGTGGTGTATCTTGGCGTAGAAGACGGTGTACCAGCCGGTCCCGGTTATGGTATTCCATCTGAAATGTACAATGCCGTTGCTGCAGGCACCGGAGCGAATAACGAAATCAACTATCTTGACCCTGATTTCGAAATTCCGTCAGAGCTTAAAATGGCACTGGGCGTGACTCACCAGACCGAAGACAACTATATCCTTCAGGCCGACCTGTTAGTGTCCCGCACACAAAACCAGGCAATTGTTTTGCGTGGCGACCTGGACCAGGTGGGTACTACAGATGATGGTTATGCCATTTACGAAAGCAACCGTGTTGGTTCTTTTGTACTGACTAACTCTGATGTTGAGTCTACCTCTTACACAGTATCTTTCGGTGTAATGAAGCAGTATGAAAACGGCATCAACCTGGCCGGTGGTTATGCGTATAACCATGCTGAAGACGTTCAGCCTATGACCAGCTCTGTGGCGTTCTCTAACTATCAGTACCGTGCATTTACCTCGCCAAATGAGCAGGTTTCTTCGCTGTCTGATTACAACATTGAACACCGTTTCACGCTGAATGTGAGCTATGACATCGAACTGATTGATGGTTACCCTACAACTCTGGGCGCCTTCGGTCTTATTCAGTCTGGCAAGCCATACAGCTACACGCTGTCCCGAGACGACTCCAACGGCGTATTCGGCTTTACACCATACCTGGACAGTAATAACGTGCTGCCAGTTGGCGGAGAGCGTAACGGCGAAGACGGTTCATGGTGGAACAAGATTGACCTGCGTTTAACTCAGCAACTGCCTGGTTTCACAGATGGTCACAGTGCCAGTGCATTTATCGTATTTGATAACTTCACTAACTTCCTGAACGACGACTGGGGTGTCGCTGAGCGTGTACTTTTCAACACTGTTGAAGTCGGTGCCTCAGAACCTGAAGCCCGTATGGGTGATGCGTCTCTGTGGGAAGTACGTGTAGGTGTTAACTACAACTTCTAATCTGACAACAGGAAGCTCAGCTTCTTAACTCAGAAAAAAGCATATAAACCGCCGTTTTTACGGCGGTTTTTTTAAGCTTAAAGAAAAACTACCTCAGCATTTACCCTCCGGCAGTTTCAGCATTGCTTTCATCAAGATTACCCAAACCACCACCCATCACACGGTAGAGAGTGATGCGGTTACTTAAATCAATTAACTGTGTAGAAATCAGCGACTGCTGTGCACTGTAAAGAGTGCGTTGTGAGGTGAGGGCATCCTGGAAACTGTTCACGCCATTTTCATAGCGGGCCAGTGACAGGCGGTAACTGTCTGATGCGACATCTACCAGATCCTGTTGCGCACCAAGCTGACGGGCAATGGTGCCTCGTCTTGCCAGTGCATCTGCCACGTCAGAAAATGCGGTTTGGATGCTGTATTCATAAGCGGCAACCATTTTGTCCCGATTGGCCTTCGCGTAATCAAGTTGCGCATCGTTGGCGCCACCAGTGAATATTGGCACCGATACTGAAGGGATAAGACTCCAGATTGTGGACGCGCCACCGCTAAAAATGTCTGCCAGCACATTACTGGCCAAGCCGCCGGTCGCGGTTAGCGTAACAGACGGGAAGTAGTTTGCCCTGGCGGCACCAATATCTGCATTGGCTGATTTAAGGTTATGCTCAGCGGCAAGTATATCCGGTCTGTAGAGTAAAATGTCGGACGTCAGCCCTGCCGGGATCACGCTAATGAAATCATCGCTCTCCGGCAGACCATCAGGTAACCATTGCTTATCTATGCCACTGCCTGCGAGTAACATGAGCGCATTAATATCCTGTGCGACCTGCGTGGTGTAGCTGGCAATATCTGCCATTGCAGTGTGGTAGGTGGTTTGCGCATCCAGCACATCCACTTTTGAGTCGACGCCCAGCTCATTACGGCGGCGGGTGATCTCCATGGCTTTCTGTGCGTTTTGTGCGGTTTCTTCCGCCAGTTTCAGCAAGCTCTGATCCGACGCCAGCGTCAGCCAGGCATTGGCGGTTTCGGCAATAAGCGTGATCTTTGCCGCTCTGGCTGTTTCCACAGAATAAAGCCAGCTTTGCTTATCAGCTTCGGTTGCGCTCTGATTCTTGCCGAACAAATCAATTTCGTATCCGCTTAGGCCGGCATCAGCTTCATAGCTGGTGCTAACGGAGCCGTCTGACGATTTCGCCCGCGTACCGGTTACACTCGCATTCAACGTAGGAAACAATTCAGCCCGCTGAATGCGGTAGGTGGCTCTTGCTGCCTCTACATCTGCAAGGGTTTGTCGTAAATCGCGGTTGTTATCCAGTGCCGTCTGAATCACTTTCTGCATTCTGCTGTCGGTAATAAACGACTGCCAGGGAAGCTGCAAAATGGCGTCAGCATTCTGCAGCGACGTTTGTTCAACATTCGTTGAATCAGTGTAAGCCTCGCCTGCCGGCCACTCAGAGGGCACCGGTGATGCAGGGCGCTCATAATCCGGCGCCAGGGTTGCGCAGCCGCTCAGCGACAGGGCGACAACGACGGCGCACAGAGATATCTTGCTAAAATGACGTGTAGGTTGCATTGATTACTCCTTATCCGCAGCAGTGTCATAAACGGGTTTTCTGGCCGGAAACGCAGTTCTTACCAGTACGAAAAACATGGGAATGAAGAATATGGCCAGCAAAGTCGCGGTTAGCGTACCGCCCAAGATACCTGTTCCGATGGATATCCGGCTGTTTGCTCCTGCACCCGATGCGATAACAAGGGGGAAAATACCAAAGACAAAGGTAAGCGAGGTCATAATGATCGGGCGCAGACGTTGTGCTGCTGCCTGAATGGCGGCATCCATGGCGCTTTGCCCTTTTTCATAAGCGGCTTCGGCAAACTCAACAATCAGGATGGCATTTTTAGCGGATAACCCGATGGTGGTCAGCAGCGCAACCTGAAAGTAAACATCGTTTTCAAGGCCACGGAAAGTGGCAGCCAGTGCTGCACCAATTAATCCTAGCGGAATAACCAGCATTACCGAGAATGGAATAGACCAGCTTTCGTAAAGTGCTGCCAGTGCCAGAAAGACTACCAGAATAGAAATGGCGTACAGGTAGACAGATTGCCCGCCGGACAGATTTTCCTGATAGGACAATCCGGACCAGGCATAGGTCACCTTGCCGTTACCCACTTCATCTGCAAGGCGCTCCATTTCCGCCATCGCTTCGCCGGAACTGACGCCCGACGCTGCGCTGCCTTGAATCTCATAGGAAGCCAGGCCGTTAAAGCGGCTTAAGGTTTGCGGCATCTGCGACCAGGAAACACTGGAAAAGGCACTGAATGGTGTCATGGTGGTGTTGCCGTCACTGTCAGTACCACGCACGTGCCACTGGCGCAAATCTTCCGGTTTGGCGCTGTAGTTACTGTCGCCCTCAATGTAGACTTTTTTCACCCGGCCGCGGTCAAGAAAATCGTTCACATAAGAACCGGCCCAGGCCGAAGATAAGGTGTCGGCCACATCTGACAAACTTAACCCCATGGCAACCGCTTTCTCGTTATCAATATCGATATCCAGTTGCGGGGTTTCACTTAGCGTACCTTCACGCACACCACTCAGCAGCGGATTGGTGCGGGCTTGTTGTAAAATAGCATTCTTTATTTCTGTCAGTTCGTCACGGGTTGTGCCCGCTGCTGCCTGCAACTCAAAGGTAAAGCCGTTACTTTGACCGAGACCCTGAATCACCGGCGGCAGCATAGCTATAACACTGCCATCGCGGAGCTCGCTCATCTTCATCATCAGGCGACCGGCAATGTCTGATGCCGATTCACCGTCGCCGGTTCTTTCGTCCCAGTCTTTCAGTGACAGGAAGCCCATACCTGCGTTCTGGCCGCTACCGGAAAAGCTGAAGCCTGAAACTGTAAAGAAGTGATCAACCAGATCCGATTCCTCTTCCTGAATATAAGTCTGAATTTCATCGGCAATGGCGGTGGTACGGGTAATCGATGCACCGGCAGGTAAGTTAAACATCACCATTACATCACCCTGATCTTCTTCTGGCAAAAAGCTGGAAGGGAGTTTCACCATCATCAGGCCCATCACCGCAATAATTACCACATAACCGGCCAGCCAGAATTTAGGGCGCTTAATCGCCGATACCGCACGCAGGTTATATTTGTCGGCAAACTTATCGAACATACGGTTAAACCAGCCGAAAAAGCCCCCTGTCTGACGGCTTGCGCCGGTATCTTTTAGCAGTGATGCACACAGCATTGGGGTTAGCGTTAACGCTACAAATACCGATAACAGCATGGACGAAATCACGGTTACCGAAAACTGACGGTAGATAACGCCGGTTGAACCACTGAAAAAAGCCATAGGCAGGAACACGGCGCAGATCACAATGGATGTACCGATAAGGGCAGAGGTGATCTCTTTCATAGATTGGATCGTGGCATCCCGGGGCGACATCTTTTCCTCTGACATCAACCGTTCCACGTTTTCAATTACTACGATGGAGTCATCTACCAGTAAGCCGATGGACAGCACCAGGCCAAACATAGTCAGGGTATTAATGGAGTAGCCCATTGCGGCCATGATGCCGAATGTACCCAAAAGCACCACGGGCACGGAAATGGTCGGGATAATTGTTGCCCGCCAGTTTTGCAGGAACAACCACATGATCAATACCACCAGAACAATGGCAATAATCAGGGTTTCCACGACTTCCAGAATCGATAACTTGATAAACGGGGTAGCGTCTTTCGGAAACGCCATTTTGTAGTTGTCCGGGAAATTCTTTTCCAGATCACTCAATACCGCTTTAACCCGTTCTGATGTATCCAGCGCATTGGCACCGGGAGCCAGCATAATGGCAATACCGGATGCAGGATGACCGTCGAGACGGGGAACAGCTGTGTACGATTCACTGCCCATTTCAACACGGGCAACCTGAGATAACCGTACATCGGTGCCCTGGCGGTCAGACTTCACAATGATGTTTTTAAAATCGGAAACACTCTGCAGCATGGACTGAGCCGTTACGGTAGCATTCAGCTCCTGCGTATCGGGAGAGGGCATGTCACCGATTTTACCGGCGGGTACCTGCACGTTCTGGGCGCTCAGGGCGGAGGTAATATCTGAGGGCATCAGTTCGTATGCCGCCAGCTTTGCCGGGTCGAGCCATATGCGCATGGCATACTGGGAACCGAACACGTTGATGTCACCCACACCTTCAGTACGGGCAATGGTGTCCTGCATGTTTGAGGCGATGTAGTCGGAGATGTCAAACTCAGAGTCCGCATCGGTTTCATCGTAAACGGCGGCAATAAGCAGCATATCGCTTTGCGATTTGGTTACCGTCACGCCTTCAGATTGCACGGCAGAAGGCAAGCGGGAGTTCACCTGTTGCACTTTATTCTGAACCTGTACCTGCGCGTAATCGGCATCCGTTCCCTGCTCAAATGTCAGCGAGATACTGGCACTGCCGCTGGATGAGCTGGAGGAAGAAAAATAAAGCAGTCCATCCAGACCCGTGAGCTGCTGTTCCAGTACCTGGGTAACGCTGTTCTCCACGGTCTGGGCGTCGGCACCGGAATAGTTGGCACTGATGCTCACAGTAGGTGGCGCAATATCCGGGTATTGGGCAATGGGTAAAGAGAGTATGGAAGCGGTTCCCGCCAGCATAATAATAATGGCGACAACCCAGGAGAATACGGGCTTATCTATGAAGAATCGGGCGAACATTACTCATTTCCTTCCTGATTTTTTGCTTTCGGCGCTGCCACTCTGCCATCTTCGTTCAGCGTGACTTCAGTAACGGTGATGTCTGCGCCGTCCTGTAAACCGTCGATGCCTTCCACTATCACTTTTTCACCGGCCTTGATGCCGGACTCAGTCAGCCATTTATTACCGGTGGCTTCCTGTAAGGTCAGCGACCTTTTCACTGCTTTACTCCCTGAAGCTACCCAGGCGAAAGCATTGCCTTTATTGTCAAACTGCACGGCTTGCTGGGGTACAAGAATCGCGTTTTCGTCTACCGCTATGGTGACTTTGGTGCGGATAAACATGCCAGGCATGAGAATGCCGTCCGGATTGGGAAAAGTCGCCCGTAGGGTAATAGAGCCGGTTGCTTCATCAACAGCGACTTCATGCATAGTGAAGGAGCCGGTTTCATCATATTCAGTATTGTTTTCCAGCATGGCGATAACATCACTTGAGCCGGATGTTACGCCCTCACGCTGCATCATGGCACGGCGCTCAAGCACACCTTCGCTGGTTTCTGTCATATCTATATAAATCGGGTCGAGTTTGCGAATGGTGGTTAACGCCGTGTCCTGGCCCTGAGTAAGCAATGCGCCTTCGGTCACATTAGAAATACCGGTACGGCCACTGATGGGGGCAGTAATGCGGGTGAAAGCAAGATTAACGTTGGCAGAATCCAGCGCTGCTTGGGCTTTCGCCAGTGAGGCCTGCGCAACCAGATAGTCTGAATGGGCGTTATCGGCATCTTGTTGGGAAATGCCTTCTATCTTTAACAGGTTCTGGTAGCGCTCATCAATAAGCCGGGTTGACTCCACAGACGCTTTGGCGCTCACCAAGTCTGCTTTGGCTTCGTTTACGCTGGCGCGATAGGTTGAATCGTCAATCTGATAGAGTAGTTGCCCTTTTTCTACAAAACTGCCTTCTTCAAACAAACGCTGTTCGAGCACGCCGCCGACCTGTGGCCTGACCTGAGCGGTTTGTTGTGCAACAACACGGCCTTGCAGCGTGCGGGTAATCGGGAACGTTTGTGTGGCTATGGTAATTGCACTAACGGCGGTGGCGCGGGGCGCAGAGCTTTGATTTTGTGTTGTGTCACTGCAGGCTGAAAGGGTAAGCAGGCTGGTGAGAACACAGAGGGTGGTGGCGATCTTCATGGCGATTCCTTGTTTAATCCGGAGCTGACGGCACTAAGCGCTTTCCCGTCAGTTTGCTGAAGCAGAGTGTATCGACAAGGAGGGTTAAGGCAGGGTTAACGCGGTTTTATGAGAAGGCAAATTAGCGAAAAAGCGGGACGAATTTACTCATTCACCGGCGTTTTTGCCGTGAATGAACGCGCCATTTACAAAGGGGGTACAATGCTGAAGGAATAAAAAAAGCACCTGAAAAGGTGCTTTGTGCAATAGCAACTGTGTCAGACGTTTTCGAACAGGTTCTCTACGCGCTGACGAATTTCTTCGATACGGGTGACGTCAGCCGGGGCGATAAAAATCGTATCATCACCGGCAATGGTACCCAGCACGCCGTCTTTCTGACTCAGAGAGTCAAGCAATCTTGCGATAAGCTGTGCGGCACCGGGGCTGGTTCTTATGATTACCATCACATTATTGTGTACAATGTCGAGCACGAGCTGTTTAAGCGGACTTTTCGCCGTAGGCATGCCAAGTTCAGGTGGTAAACAGTAAACCATATCACCGCGGGCATTTCGCGTTCTTACCGCGCCGAATTTACTCAGCATACGGGACACTTTTGATTGGCTGATGTTATCAAAACCCTGTGATTTCAGTGCTTCAACGATTTCACCCTGAGACCCGAAGCTTTCTGCTTTCAGGATCTCTTTGAAGGCTTTGATCATCTTTTCTTGTTTTACGTTAGCCATATTTTCCTGTCGTATTTGGTGTTTAAGGGTACAAACCGCTATTATTGTGCCGTAGTCATCACATTTAAGCAATATTTATGCATATCCATTCAAATTATTGCATAATCTTGCGGCTTATACCCATTATGCATGCATAAGACCATTGGGTGATTGAGTTTTTTTACGCGTTGATTTACTGTGACGCTCCGTTTTTTTGACGAGTAACTATTCCATAGGAGAAATGGTATGAAAGTAGCCGTGTTAGGTGCTGCCGGTGGTATTGGTCAAGCGCTGTCATTGTTGTTGAAAACACAATTGCCAGCAGGTTCTGAATTAGCGTTATATGACGTTGCGCCAGTTGTTCCTGGTGTTGCTGTTGACCTGAGCCACATCCCCACCGCGGTGAAAGTTACCGGTCATGGTAAAGATGATCTGGCTGATGCGCTTACCGGTTGTGACGTTGTTCTTATTCCGGCCGGCGTTCCGCGTAAGCCTGGTATGGACCGTTCTGACCTGTTCAACATCAATGCCGGTATCGTTAAGAACCTGATTGAAGGTGTTGCTGATAACTGTCCTTCTGCTTGTGTTGGTATTATCACTAACCCTGTAAACACTACTGTTGCTATCGCTGCTGAAACGCTGAAAGCAAAAGGCGTTTACGACAAGAACAAGCTGTTCGGTGTTACTACTCTGGATGTGATCCGTGCTGAGACTTTCGTGTCTGAACTGAAAGGTCTGGACGTATCAAGCGTACATGTTCCTGTAATCGGTGGTCACTCCGGTACGACTATCCTGCCTCTGCTGAGCCAGGTTGAAGGTGTTTCTTTCACTGACGAAGAAGTAGCAAGCCTGACTACACGCATCCAGAATGCAGGTACAGAGGTTGTTGAAGCGAAAGCTGGCGGCGGTTCTGCGACGCTTTCTATGGGTCAGGCTGCAGCACGTTTCTGTCTGTCTCTGGTTGCTGCAATGCAAGGTGAAAACGTTGTTGAGTACACCTATGTACAAACTGACGACAGCGATGACGCGGCATTCTTCGCACACCCTGTACGTTTAGGTCCTAACGGCGTTGAAGAAATTCTGCCATACGGCGAGCTGAGCGCTTTCGAACAAAAGGCGAAAGACGACATGTTGGAAGGCCTGCGTGGCGACATCAAAATTGGTGTTGAATTCGTAAACGGCTAATCCCGTTTCAATAATGCATTGAAAACCGGCTTTCAAAAGCCGGTTTTTTTATGCCCTGATTTCAGGCACAGAATGAATTGTTTGAAAGTACAGGATGATTTAAGGATGACTGCGTTCCACAGCGATATCAGAGCGACTTAATACACATCCCTGTGATAACGGTGGCTGTCGGTTAACTGTTGCACCTGTTCCTCTCCGAGCATCCTGATTAATGTGTGGTGTACGCCTTCACCCATACCATCGTAGCTGCCGCAAACGTATATCTGGCCGTCATTGTTTACCACATCACGCAGCGCATCTTCGCTTTGTTGCAGTGCTTGTTGCACATACATGGGATGGTCCGGACAACGTGAGAATACCCGTTTCACGTTAACATTGGCTGCGTTCAGCGCCTGTGCAGGAATAACTTCTGACAGGATGTCATCATGTTCCCGTGTGCGTTCACCGAATAGTACATAGACCGGTGCTGTATGTTGCTGTTCTGCTGCCTGCATCCACTGAGCACGAATACCTGCCAGTCCACTGCCGGCAGCTATCAGAAGTAGTGGTTTGTTGTTAAGTGTAAGGTGGCATGCGGGGTTTACATGCAACTTAGCTTTAACTGTGTTGTTAATCTTCAACTGCTGTGTCAGCCACCCTGAGGCCAGGCCCTGACTGCCGTCCTCTTTTATCGCCAGCCTTATAATCAATTTAATGATGTTACTTTCGCTGCTTACAGAGGCGATAGTATAGCTGCGGGCGATTTCCCCTGATGTATTCAAAGGCAGTACATCAAGAATATCACCGGCTTGCCATTGCTGAGCATTGTGCCCGGCGTACAGATCGATTTCAAAAAGCGGGTGACGGGGACCACTGTTGAGTTGTCGCCGGCGGATAAGCGTGAAATCCTCATATGCGGGTACAGCCTCACTTGCAGATGAGTATTGTGCCAGTGCGGCAACATCTTCACCTTTACTGTGATCAAGTTTAACCAGTGGTGCAACGGGACTGGCGCCCATTGCATTCAACCGCTTATCAATATGTTCGCCGAAAGCACAGAAATGCGGGTATTTACTGTCTCCCAGCGCAACGACTTCATACTCAAGATGAGATAAATCAGTTTCGTTCCTGCGGGTACGGTTCAGGGCTTTGAAAAATGAACGTCCGTTATCGGGCGGCTCACCATGACCGTAAGTACTTACTACAAATAAAGCCCTTTCAAATTCTTTCAAACGCTCCGGTGTGATGGCTGATAATGGCATCAGCACACCGTGTTTAAATTCACTGTGGTTTGCAGCATATGCTTCTGCCAGTGCCTGTGCGGTGCCAGTCTGACTTGCCCAGGCAATCAGAATGTTGCTTTCCTGAGTGTGCTGCCTCAGCAAATGCTTCCCTTTGTGTTTCCAGAACAGATAGCCAACCCAGAGGGAATAGGCCGCTACCATGAAAAGCCCCGTTAGTAGTCGTTCAAAATCGGTCACAACCAGAATACCTTAATGAATAAAAACCAGCATAATGAAAACAGGGATGAGGAAACCCAGTGCCGTTACAGGCCAGGTTGACGCTTTGTGAGGTGCCTGTTTTATCAGTAATTGCAGTCCGGTGACGGTGAAAATAATCACTACCACAGAAAAGATATCAATAAACCATTGCCACGCTGTGCCGGTATTCCGGCCTTTATGTAAATCGTTAAAGTAAGCTATCCAGCCGCGATCTGAGCCTTCGTACACTAATTCACCCATTTCGGTATCCACCGACAACCAGTGATCCTGACCCGGACCGGGCCAGGAAACATACAGCTCAACACCATCCCATTCTCCTTCCTTATCTGACGGCGGCGTGATGCGCTGAGCGTCAGCCAGCCAATTTCTTAATGAAGCGGGCAGAGCGACAGAGCCTTCAGGCAACTCACTGATATCAGACAGCACATGATCCGGTAATTCCGCCTCAACATTTCTTACCTGCGGGGCGACTTCAATATCCGCCGCGTGATTAAGCGTGATACCGGTTATGGCGAACATGAACATGCCAATCATACAGATGGCGGCTGAGATCCAGTGCCATTGCCGGGCACTGCCAAGGGAAAATCGCATAGTGTTACTCTAATTCGGGAATACAGGCTTTGTAACATAATTCAAAGCAGGATAGGGATATGATAATGGGAATTATTATTTTTTGAAGTGAAGCCGGCCCGCATAGCAGGCCGGTTATCGTCATATCAGAGTAATTTGCTTATCAGAAAGTGTAAGTGATATAGGCACTTGCGCTTCGTCCCGGTTCAGAGAACCGCTGGTAACCGGTACCGCTGACACCTGAGAAGAAACCACCATTACCTGAGCGAAGATTGTCCACAACACCCCAGTTGTAGAACTCCTTATCTGTCAGGTTGTAGATAGCCGCTGTGAGTGTCAGGTTTTCTGTGATCGCATAGAAACCTGTGAGGTCAAACACGGTATAGCTTTGCGGGTAGAAGAAAGGGCCACTGCCGTTATTCAGCGAGGTGAAACTCTTCTGATCAGACTCATCCATTCCGGCTGAATAAACCATGTGGGCTTTAATACCCCAGTTGCGCTCGTCTGAAAGGTAACCAACGCTCACCGTCGCAGAGTCAGGTGCCAGCGTCTCAAGATCATCTCCTTTATCATAAAAGTCGAAATCACCCTCGCTGGCCGGCGTGTATTCAGACAGGTATTCACCGTCCAGGGCAGAATACGTCAGGCGACCGGTAATGTTGTCTGTGAATAAATAAAAGGCACTGAATTCAATCCCTTCAACTTTTATTTCACCGGAGTTCTGTGCCTGGGTATAGACGTCTTCTGTCAGTACTTCACTTGTACAGGTACCGGTGTAGTAACTGCAGGTCTCAATATTTACTTCAGCATCGTAAGGGGTAGAAAAGGTTTCGCTTTGGATGCGGTTTGTATAGTTTGTTCTGAACGCGCTCAGGCTGATAAAGCCTCGTTCGAACTGAGCCAGGTAGCTGATTTCATAGTTAACAGACTTTTCCGCATCCAGGTTCGGATTCGATATTTCGTCAATGTCCTGATAAACCGTGCCGGTAACTGTATCCGTAATTTCTTCGCCGGAGTTAGTACCAAAATAGAGTTCCTGCAGCGTCGGTGCTTTATAGCCCTGACTGATTTTTGCCTGAATTTCCTGACCGGGTATGAATTCATAGCTTAATCCTACTTCACCGATTAGAGCGTTAAATTGTGCATCGGAAACGCTCTGGCCCAGCGGATCGGAAAAACTGTCATTTAATTCCGGCTCATAGTCTGTTTTGTCGTAGCGTGCACCTACATACAGTTTTACTACTTCGTTCAGTGCCATGGTGTCGGCAGCATACGCAGACAGGACATGTTTATCTGATGCAGGAACAAAGCCCTGATCCAGAATAGGGTAACCATCCAGTACCGGGTCGCTGGTGGTTTCACCATCGTAGCGGCGGTCATACATGATGTTTTCTACAGACACAGATTGATAATTCACACCATAAGCAAAGTCATGGTTGATATCTCCCTCAACCGACTTTTTAAGGTCGATATTCAGACTGGTGGAATCCTGTTCAAAGCTGCGATCTTCCTGACGAAGGATCACGGCACCCTGGCTTGAGTAAAGAAAAGAGGTCAGGCCGGATGTGTACAGTTGTTGATAATCTGCTTTCACTTCAATGCTGTCGAAGAAAAGGTTACCGGCATTGTCCTGTTTATAGAAAATACCCGCGCGCTCACGGTTATTTTCGTCATTACTGCTGAAATTGTAATAGCTGGCAGTTTCACCTTCAGCCGGTTCACGGGATAACGGCGTGCCATCTGAAGAGCGGTCAGTTTTTTCGTAAACCACACCAATTTGCGCATCTTCAGATAAGTTATAGGCCAGCTTCAGCAGCACGGCATCTGAAGTGTTATCCATCGGATCGGCCTGTCCACGTGCAGGTCCGGAAATATCTGCACCGTTGCTGTGGGCTTCCGTTTCATTGCCGTCACGACGGGTGTATTGCAACAGGCTTTCAAAATTGCCGGTACGGTTTGCAACAGAGCCGTTGATCAACCATTCGTTTGAACGTGAATCGAAACCGGTTTTGACTCTGCCGCCGGTTGCATCGCCGGACACAGGCAGAAAATCTGCGGCATCATTAGTGACATAGGTTACTGCCCCGGCCAGTGCGCCTGAGCCGTTTGCGACAGCACTTGGACCTTTCGAAATTGTTACGGTTTTAACGTGTTCAAGTTCTACCTGACCACGACTCGAACCGAACATGCCGTAAGCCGCAAAGCTTGACGGGTTAAGAGTTTCGCCCTGAGAGATACCGTCTACGGTTACGGCAACAGCATCGCCTTCCAGACCGCGGATATTGAATCCGTCATCACCGAAGCGGTTTCCCGAATCATTAATTTGAACGCCGGCTTCATAGCGGGCGGTATCTTCGATGTTGGTAATTGATTGTTCTGCCAGCGTTTTAGCATCCAGAGTAACCGCAGTGGATGTCATTTCTTTACTGTCTTCGCTCTGTACTTTGGTTGTGGCGAGTTGTTCTTTTTCTTGTGCGAAAACATTACCAGACAAGATCGCCGTGACTGCAAAAAACAGGGCTGACCGTTTGAAGTTCATGAGTGGCTCCGTGCAATATTAATAAAAGTGCAAATAATTAGTATTTAGATCTAAGTGGCGAAAAAAGGAGAGTTATGCGATGCGCAGAAAAGGTGTTTAACACTATCGCCGCTCAGATTTGATTGAGGATGATATTGATAACAATTCCTATTTGCAATAAGATCGGGAAACTTTTTACAACCTAAGTACTAAAAAATGAAAATAAAATCCTTAGCACTGGCAAGTTCAATGATGATGCTAGCACCCATAGCGAACGCCCACACTCCTTACCTGAAACCGCTTAGTTTTGAGCCGGTTAGCCGTGACTCGATGACCCTGGATGCGTCATTCGCAGAGCAGTTTTTTGTGCCCGAAGTGGCCATCAGTAATGCACCTTTCGAGGTTGAGCAACCCGATGGCAGTATCGTACCGGTAGAAACGGTGGTGAATCTGAAAACCCGTAATGTCCTTGAACAGACACTGGAACAGGAAGGGACCTATAAGTTTTCCACCGGTAAGCGGTTGGGGGCGATTTTTCGCGTTTACGATTTGAATGGTGAGCGCGGTTCGGTGAGAGGAAATGAAGAACCTTTACCGGAAGGGGCTGTGTTGACAGAGCACTTTCAGTCGGTGACCAGCGCGGTTGCCTATGTGACGAAGAAAGGCCCTACTGAAAAAGTATTAGCCGGCACGGGTAAAGGACTGGAGATTGTGCCAGCGACCCATCCTAATGGTTTGTTTGCGGGAGACCGGTTTGAATTCACCCTGCAGTACGAAGGCAAACCACTGGCTGAGCAGACGGTAACGGTGTATTTCGCCAATGATCAGTTCAGCGAAGAAGCAGATTTTCAAAAGTTAACGACCAACTCAAAAGGTGTTGCATCGGCCACCCTGGATAAACAGGGATTGTACTTGCTGCAGGTCCGCGTGAAAGAAGCCGCACCGGAAGGCGAAGCGGTACCGCTTTACAGCTACACAACCACGTTAACGTTAGAAGCTTTTTAAGGAGCCCATCATGAAAACACGTATTTCTTTTATTGCTACAGTTTTAACCCTGCTTAGCTGCACCTGCCCACTGGCCGCCCCTCACAGTGCCAGCGGTATTATTTTAACCTACGATCTGGATGGTAACGAAAAGCTGTCTCTGGAAGAATTTGTTGATGCCCGCAGACAGCGCTTTGCCGCAACGGATACCAACCACAACGGTACCATCGAAGAAGATGAGTATGTTTACGAGTGGGAAGGTCATATGAAAACACGCATGGCGGCTGACAGAAAAGCATCGGTGAAACAGACACATATTCGCTTCAACGCCATAGACAAAGATGACGATAAACAAATCACCAAAGCTGAAATGGATGCAGTGGGCGGTCGGGGCTTTGACTTCATGGATCAGAATAAAGACGGATTGATCCTGGCCTCTGATCCTGACCCGGTACGCGAAGGCCGCAGTGCAGACAGTGATGACAAGCCAAAGCTGGAGCAGCGCCCCATGTTGCGCATGCCGACCACACATAATATCAAAGGCTTCATGGATTTATATGACACCAATGGTGACGGCAAAGTCGATAAGGCTGAATTTCAGGCTGTCAGAGATGAGCAATTTGCCCGCACTGACGAGAATGGCGATAAGGTACTGACTGAGCAGGAATATGTGCTGGAGTTTGAAGACCGTCTGGACGCGCAGTATGAAAAAACCTATGAGGGACAGGTAAAACAAACTTACGTGCGTTTTGGTGTACTGGACAAAGACGAAAGCGGGCATATGACATTTAACGAATACATGCAGTCCGGCTTCCGTTCTTTCAGCCGTTACGATACCACCGGTGATGGTTTCATCACCATCGACGATCCGGCTCCGGTATTTGAACGTGAAAGCAATGATAATGACGACAAGGCAACGCAAACTGCGAGAGTCAGTAATCCATGAAACGTCGCTTCATTGTCTGCCTTCTGAGTGCCTGGACAGCGGCAACTGTTCAGGCCGCCGGTTCAGCTCAACCTGAGCCGGCAAAGCAATCTTTTCACATTCAGCAGCCCGGTTACGACGTCACGGTCATCATGGAAAGTGGCCATGCAAGTGTTGAGCAGGAAGCGCTGAATGCATTGGTGCACGACACGGCAGAGGCTACAAACCCGCAAGGCAGCTTACTGACTAAACTCTCCCGCGGGGGAAAGCATGAATTGCCATCCTGGTTGTATGAGGGCATCGCGAAATGTGAAGCCTGGTTTCAACTGACTGAAGGGAAAGTCAGTTGCCGTAATGGTGCGCTGTACCGTTACTGGGAGCAGTATGTTGCCGGGAACGAGTCTTTGGAACGGCGGGATGCACGGAAACTGGCGAGAGCATCCAGAGTTACGGCAGTGTCATTAACTGCGCCGGCACAACTTACCATGCCGCAGGCTATGCCTGACGGACCATTCTGGAACACAGGCATTATTGGTGATGCGCTGATGGTTAACCGGATTTCCGGTTATCTCACTGAGAAAGCCGGTGCCGGGGCTGCGTTTTCCGTTCAGGTGAACGATACAGTGTCCTTTTACGGGGCGTCGCCGCAGGACCGTATGCTATTTGGTGAACCAGTGGCTGATCATAACGAACCCTTTTCCGGCACGGTCATAAATACTGTCACGAGAAAGGTTGTTGCCGGAGCAAAGGAAGCCGGCGTGCTGGACAGCAGTGATGGCTGGCCTTCCTCCGGTTTAACGTCTCATGTGGTGGCGAAAAATGTGTTTGATGCGGCTCTGGCCGCTCAACTGGCGGTGATAACCACAACGACACAGATGCAGGATTTACTCAGCGACAAACAGGATGTGCTGGTAAAAACCACTGATAAGAAAGGCAGGGTGAATACGTCAGACGGTTACTTTGCCTTCTGGCGGGGGAAGGATGATGCCGGTGTGACTGCGCTGGATATCGATGTGACGCTGCCCCGTTTTAATGTCAGTAATTATCATGGTCCCTATGCGTCGGTATGGCTTACCGGTGAAGATGCTCAGCTGGTGAAAAGCTTATTAATTCGCGGAGACAGCCAGCGCTGGCTGACAGAATTAAGAGTGTGGTGGCGTAAAATTGGACGTACACATGAAGATTTCATTGACGGTTTTGCCGGTGCGACCCGCAAGAACAAGCCTCTGCACGTACACTGGGACGGATTTGACGAACAGGGAAGGCCGGTAACGGATAAGAAGCTTGTGCTGAATGTGGAAGTTGCAAGAGAAGATGGCGGTCGTAACTATCAGAAAATCCCGCTGGACCTGGATGCCCTGATCAAGCAGCCCCTCCATACAGCCGGTAAAGGGGAGATTGGTGACATAACCGTATCGTTGTAAGTGTGTGTGGCGGACAAGCCGCAACAGAAGCAAAAAAGCCGTCATAATGACGGCTTTTGCATTTGGCACCGCCGACGGCGGATTAACCGGTGTTCCGCATACCGATTGCGATACCTGCGATGGTTACCATCATGGCACGTTCCAGCACAGGGTTTTGCGCGTCGTCACCAGTGGCACGGATACGTTCCAGTAACTCAATTTGCAGATAGTGCAGAGGCTGTAAGTAACCGGCGCGGATGTTCATGGACTCTTTACCCATAGGATCTTTATCCATGATGCTTTCCTGGCCTGTAAGACTCAGCAGCGAGTCAATACTTTCCTGCAGCTCATCACGCAGTGCTTTACCGAAGTGTTTCAGTTCCGCAGGTACCAGACGCTCATCATAGGCTTCACTGATTCGCGGATCGGCTTTGTTGAATACCATGTCCAGCATAGACAGACGGGAACGGTAGAATGGCCATTCAGCGAACATTTCCTCAACCACTTTCAGGTCGCTATCCGCTTTAACGGCATCGATGGCGCGCATTACGCCAAGCCATGACGGCAGAACCAGACGGGTTTGCGCCCAGGCGAAAATCCACGGGATCGCACGCAAACTTTCAATCCCGCCCTGCGGCTTACGCTTGGAAGGACGACTACCTAAAGGTAACTTACCCAGTTCCTGTTCGGGTGTAGCAACACGGAAATACGGCACAAAGTCTTTGTCCTGACGAACGGTACCGCGATAGTTATCGCGACCATTTGCTGCCATCTTGGTGATCAGCTCTCGCCATTCCGGTTTTGGCTCCGGTGGCGGGAACAGCATCGCTTCAATAATGGCTGATGCGTAAATGCCCAGACTTTGCTTCGCCAGTTTAGGCATACCGAACTTATAACGTATGGTTTCACCCTGTTCAGTCACACGGAAGCCACCGTCTAACGAGCCCGGAGGCTGAGAGTGAATAGCTGCGTGTGCAGGCAGACCACCACGACCAATCGTACCGCCACGTCCGTGGAACAGGGTCAGTGTGGTTTCAAATTCGTCCGCCACTTTTACCAGCGCTTCCTGAGACTCGTACTGTGCCCAGCCCGCTGCCAGTGCGCCGGCATCTTTTGCTGAGTCAGAGTAGCCAATCATGACAAACTGTTTGCCTTTGATATAGCCACGGTACCAGTCGATAGACAGCAGCTTACGCATGACGGCAGGAGAGTTGTTCAGATCGTCCAGCGTTTCGAACAACGGCGCCACCGGCATTGGCCAGTCTACACCGGCTTCCTGAAGCAGCAACTGCACAGCCATAACGTCAGACGGTTCACTGGCCATGGAAATGATGTAAATGCCGAAGCCTTCCTTGCCGTGCTGGGAAATAACCTTACAGGTATCCAGCACTTCTTTTACGTCGGCAGACGCATCCCACTCGGCAGGGAACAGCGGACGCTTCGAGCTCAGTTCGCGTAACAGGAATGCCTGTTTGTCAGCTTCACTCCACTGCGCGTAGTCACCCAGACCCAGATAGCGGGTGATTTCACTGAATACATCAGCATGACGCTCAGAGTCCTGGCGCACATCCAGTTGCAGCAGGTGAATACCGAAACATTTCACCCGGCGGATGGTATCAAGCAATAAACCGTTGGCGGTTACACTCATGCCACACTCAACCAGAGAGTCGTAACACAGTAACAGCGGCTTCAGCAGTTCATCGTTATGTTGTACCCAATCAGACTGGTCGACTTTTTTGCCGGACAGATAATCTGCAATACCGTCTCGGGTAGCACCACAGCGGCGAACCAGCGGACGCAACAGAGCGCGGTATGGTTCGTTAGCTTCTTCGCCCACTTCTTCACGAAGGGCAGCGCTGCAATCGAACATGGACAGTTCGACCTGTAAGCGGTCGAGGTCAGAGGCAAACAGTTTTGCGGCGCGTTTACGGGCCAGCAGCAGAACCTGCTCAGTTACTTTTGCGGTAACAAACGGGTTACCGTCACGGTCACCACCCATCCAGGAGCTGAAGTGCACAGGTGCTGCATCCAGCGGCAGACTAACGTTGTAATCGGCTTTTAAGCGCTCATCCAGATCACGGAGGAAATCCGGTACGGCTTCCCACAAAGAGTTTTCGATGACGGAGAAACCCCAGCGTGCTTCATCAACAGGTGTCGGACGAACTGAACGGATTTCTTCGGTATGCCATGCCTGACTAATCAGATCAGCGATACGGGTTTCAATACGCGTACGCTCGTGATCATCCAGAGATTCCTGGTGAATGCTTTGCAGGCATTGGGCAAGTTCTTTCTGTTTATGGATTAGCGTACGGCGGGTCACTTCTGTCGGGTGAGCCGTGAGTACCAGGTCGATGTTCAGCTTCGACACTGCTTTTTGTACGTTTTCAACTGACAGATCAGCTTTATCGAGGTGTTTGAACAATGCATCCATAGATGCATCAACACTCATTGCACTGTTGTATTCCTGCTCGGCAATATTACCTAATGTCAGGAACTGTGCGAAAGCTCGTCCGACCGTCAAAAGATCAGAATCCGTCAGATTTTTGAAAATTTCTTTCAGATTTTCGCTACGGGTTGCATCGCCCTGAAATGAAGAACGACCATCTTTTCTGATGGTCTCAATGCGGTCTAACCATTCCTGACCTAGTTCAGCTTTAATGGTTTCGCCAAGGACTTTTCCCAAGTACCGGACTGTGTCTTTCAGTTCGGCATCATAGTGTGATTGCATAGCATCCTCCTACTGTATATGCCCATAACCTTACTTCAAAATTGTTAAACTTGTCTAACCACTTTGAGTTATAAATTAAACCTTAATGAAAAGTTCATTTAACAAATCCCAAGCCCCAAGCATGTTGCAGCCCGATATGATAAACTTGCCGGCAGGTTATTTCTTGGCCTTCAATGTAGTCATAATTAGCCCAAAAAATAAACAAATCTTGTAATTTAATTTCAGGAGTCAATGTGACCGATAAATATACCAGCGTAGAAACGCAAGCAAGTTACGGTGTTGGTTTCCAAATGGGAGAGCAACTTAAATCTAACCCATTCGAAGGCCTTGCGCTAGAAGCAGTTGTAGAAGGGTTAAGCGATGCGTTTAACGGCCAGGCTGCACAGGTTGACACCGATACCCTGCGTAATGCGTTCGGTGAAATCCATCAGCGTATGCAGGCTGCTAAAGCTGAGCAGAGCAAAGCGGTAATCGAAGAAGGTGAAGCCTATCTGGCAAAGAACGCCGAGCGTGAAGAAGTCACTGTGACTGAAAGCGGCCTGCAGTATGAAGTCATCGAAGCCGGTGAAGGCGACAAGCCTGCTGCTGACAGCAACGTGCGTGTTCACTACCACGGTACACTGATTGACGGTTCTGTTTTCGACAGTTCTTACAAGCGCGGTCAGCCTGCTGAGTTCCCGGTGAACGGTGTTATCCGTGGCTGGACTGAAGCACTGCAGCTGATGCCTGTTGGCTCTAAGTGGAAACTGTATATTCCTTACGAGCTGGCCTACGGCGAGCAAGGTGCAGGTGGCGCAATTGCACCGTACTCTACATTAGTATTTGATGTAGAACTGCTTGATATTCTGGGCTAACTGCCTGCTGCGGCAGTCACCGGACTGCCGCTCTTTGCATCTTTGACGACTTTTCTCTTTAATAATTCAGAGCTGGATCTGCTCAGAGTTGTTATCCCGACAGACGCTATTACAATACGCGCACAATTAATAAAGGAAAAACTACTATGGTTATCAAGCCTAAAGTCAGAGGCTTCATCTGTACAAATGCGCACCCGGCAGGCTGTGCAGCTTCCGTAGCTGAGCAAATTGAATACGTTCGCCAGCAGGGCGTTGCGGGTGAAGGCCCGAAAAATGTTTTAGTGATCGGTTGTTCAACAGGGTACGGTCTGGCATCGCGGATCACTTCCGCTTTTGGCTATGGTGCTAAAACCTTAGGTGTTTGTTTCGAAAAAGAGCCGTCTGAGCGTAAAACAGCTACTGCTGGCTGGTATAACACTGCGGCTTTTCATCAGCAGGCAGAGAGTAACGGACTGTACGCGAAAACCTTAAACGGCGATGCGTTCTCTGACGAGATGAAGGCGCAGGTGATTGAGCAAATTAAGGCAGACCTGGGTTCTGTGGATCTTGTTATTTACTCACTGGCATCTCCCCGCCGTACTGATCCCGTTTCAGGCGAAACCTATAAGTCTACGCTGAAGCCTGTTGGTCAGGCGTATACCACTAAAACCTACGACACAGATAAAGACAAAGTTCATGATGTGACGTTAGAGCCTGCCAACGATGAAGAAATTCACAACACCATCAAAGTGATGGGGGGCGAAGACTGGGAACGCTGGATGGATTTCCTGGGCGAAGCCGGTGTTCTGGCTGAAGGCTGTAAGACCACTGCCTATACGTATATCGGTAAAGAACTTACCTGGCCGATATATGGTCAGGCGACTATCGGTAAAGCCAAAGAAGACCTTGATCGCGCAGCCGCTGCGATTATTGGCAAGCACACAGAAAAACTGGTTGAAGCAAATGTATCTTCACTGAAAGCGCTGGTCACCCAGGCCAGTTCTGCTATTCCTGTGATGCCTCTGTATATCTCTCTGATCTACAAAGTGATGAAAGAAGAAGGTACCCACGAAGGCTGTATCGAACAAATCGCCGGCTTGTTCAGCGAGTGCTTGTACAGCGACAGCCCGACACTGGACGAAGCGAACCGTTACCGCATGGACGGGAAAGAAACCAATGATGCAACACAGGCGAAAATTAAAGCGCTGTGGGATCAGGTAACGCAGGAAAACTTCCATGAGTTAAGCGATTATGCCGGTTATCATCATGAGTTCCTGAAACTGTTCGGCTTTGACATTGACGGTGTTGATTACGACGCCGATGTGGATCCGCTGGTGAAGTGGTAATTCATTAATATTTTGCAGAAGCCGTCGTGACAGACGGCTTTTTTGTACATTTTTTAATGTATCTGCAAAGTGTGTTTTGACAATGTGGATGAAATTTGTGCAATAAGGGTTAACACGCAGTAATTAGGCGTTAAGTCTTAGTCAGTTTCGAAAAACTTTGTGGTAAACTTTCGCCGCCAATCCCAACCAGTGACTTATGTCATGGCATTACAATGTGTGACCCCGTTAAGCGTCAGACCAAAGATAGACTACACTAGAAGAGTTTTGGCTGAGGCGGATGTAACGATTACATAGCGAAAAACACACAGTGGTTATATTAAAAATTAACAAAAATTGTGGATAATCCATTATTTGCATAGCCTAAAGTGCTGCGATAATGCTAAAATCCCGTAGTTAAGTAGAGGGTATTTATATCCCTGCTTCCGGCTCACGCTTCAGTACCGCACCGGCAATAGCATGTGTGCAGGTTTCAGCTGATGTCCGGCCCTATAAAAATATAACGATAATATCCCGGCACGTATCGAGGTTTGCAACGCCGCAAGGTGAGTGCATGAACGCTGCAACGGAAAATCAATAAATAGTTTAGGTGACGGATACCTAATTTAGTAAGTGCGCTTCTGCATGCAGGCAGCGGATGCTGCAGTCATGCATAAGGGTTCTTCTATTAGAGTAGTGCGATTACGTATGATAAAAATCAAGAAAGGTCTCGACCTCCCTATTAAGGGAGCGCCGCAACAGCAAATCTCCGATGGATCTGCTGTCACGCGCGTTGCCGTTCTGGGAGAAGAATATGTTGGCATGCGTCCTACCATGCATGTCCAGGTTGGTGACAAAGTGGCTAAAGGCCAGATTCTTTTTGAAGACAAAAAGAATCCGGGCGTTAAGTTTACTGCACCAGCTGCGGGCGAAGTGGTAGAGGTAAACCGTGGTGCTAAACGTGTTCTTCAATCTGTAGTAGTGAAAATCGAAGGTAACGAAGCTGTTACTTTTGAGAAAATTGCTGCAGACCAGATCGCAAACGCTTCTCAGGAACAACTGCAAACCTTACTGGTAGACTCCGGTCTGTGGACTGCGTTACGCACGCGTCCGTTCAGTAAAGTACCTGCTTTAGGTTCTGTACCATCCTCCATTTTTGTGAATGCAATGGATACCAACCCCCTTGCTGCAGATCCTGCGGCAATCATCGCTGAGCGCAGTGATGATTTTGTTGCCGGCCTGAAAGTGCTGAAGCAACTGAGTGGTGGCAAGGTTTACGTTTGTAAAGCCGCAGGCGCGTCAGTGTCTACCGGTGATGCGACTGTAGACGTTGCTGAGTTTGGTGGTCCGCATCCTGCAGGTCTTGCGGGAACGCACATTCATAACCTTGATCCGGTTGGCGCTAAGAAAACAGTCTGGTCTGTTAATTACCAGGATGTTCTTGCGTTTGGTGCTACCGTGACTACCGGTGAACTGGATAACCGTCGTGTTGTTTCGCTGGCAGGTCCTGCTGCGAAAAATCCTCGCCTGGTCAGAACACTTCTGGGTGCTGACATTGCAGAGCTGACAGCCGGTGAACTGGTTGACGGTGAAGTACGTACAGTGTCAGGTTCTGTCCTGAACGGTACTACAGCGCAAGGTGTTCACGGTTTCTTAGGCCGTTATCACTTACAGGTTTCTGCGTTAAAAGAAGGTCGTGAGAAGAAATTCCTCGGCTGGATCACGCCGGGTTCTGATAAGCACTCTGTAACCCGTGCTTATTTGGGTCACCTGTCGTCGAAAGATTACGACATGACAACCACCACTAATGGTTCAGAGCGTTCAATGGTACCAATCGGTAACTATGAGCGTGTTATGCCATTAGATATTCTTCCTACACTGTTGTTACGTGATTTGATTGCGGGCGATACGGACAGTGCTCAGGCAATGGGTTGCCTTGAATTGGACGAAGAAGATTTAGCTCTGTGTACTTACGTGTGCCCGGGCAAATACAGCTACGGTCCAATCCTGCGCAGTTGTTTAACCACCATTGAGAAAGAGGGTTAAGTCATGGGTTTGAAAGCGTATCTGGAAAAAATCGAGCCGGATTTTGAACCGGGTGGTAAGTATGAAAAGTGGTATGCGCTGTATGAAGCAGCGGCAACGATTTTTTATACTCCCGGTAAAGTAAACAAAGCCGGTACTCATGTTCGTGACAGCATCGACCTGAAACGTATTATGATCATGGTATGGATGGCAACATTCCCGGCCATGTTCTTCGGTATGTACAACATCGGTTTGCAAGCGCAAGACGCGCTGGGTGCCGGTGCAACTGTACCAGACAGCTGGCAGGCAGCTATTTTCACTGCATTAGGTGGTGATTTGGCCAGTGCCGGCGGGTTAGGCCTGTTCTTCTACGGTGCCTGCTTCTGGTTACCAATCTACGCAGTAACGTTCGCAGTAGGTGGTTTCTGGGAAGTCCTTTTTGCATCAGTTCGTAAGCACGAAGTTAACGAAGGTTTCTTTGTTACTTCTGTTCTGTTCGCACTGACACTGCCCGCAACGATTCCATTATGGCAAGTTGCTCTGGGTATTACTTTTGGTGTTGTTATCGCTAAAGAAGTCTTTGGTGGTACTGGCCGTAACTTCCTTAACCCTGCACTGTCTGGCCGTGCTTTCTTATACTTTGCGTACCCTGCACAAATTTCAGGTGACCAGGTATGGGTAGCAGCCGATGGTTTCTCAGGTGCTACATCTTTAAGCCAGGCGGCTTCCGGTAACTTAGATTACAGCAACATGGATCAGTGGATGAACAGCTTCATCGGAACCATTTCAGGTTCTGCGGGTGAAGTATCTGCACTGGCTATCATGATTGGTGGTCTGTTCATCATGTATATGCGAATTGCAAGCTGGCGTATTGTTGCCGGTGTTGCAGTAGGTGTAGCCTTCTTTGCTACTCTGCTTAACATGATTGGCAGCGACACGAACCCGATGTTTGCAATGCCTGCTCACTGGCACTTCGTTGTAGGTGGTCTCGCCTTTGGTATGTTCTTCATGGCAACTGACCCTGTATCAGCGTCGTTTACCAATAAAGGTAAGTGGGCATACGGTATCTTCATTGGTTTCATGACGGTACTGATCCGCGTCCTCAACCCTGCCTTCCCTGAAGGTGTAATGTTGGCCATTCTGTTTGCCAACCTGTGGGCGCCACTGTTCGACTATTTCGTCGCGCAAAGCAATATCAAGCGGAGGGTAGCTCGTGTCGGCTAAGAAAGAATCTTTAGGAAAAACAGTTGGCGTAGTAGTTGCCGTCTGTCTGGTTTGTTCAATTGTTGTGTCGGGTGCGGCTGTTGGCCTGCGTTCACTGCAACAAACAAACGCCCAATTGGATAAGCAAACAAACATTCTTACTGCTGCAGGTCTGTACGAGACTGGCATGAGCAACGACACCATCAATGCAAAATTTGATGAGTTTGTTGAGCGCCGTTTTGTCGACTTAGACTCTGGTGAATTCACTGAAATGCCTTCACCTGATTTCGACATGTACAAAGCTGCAAAAGTAACTGAGACAAGCACGAAAGTGGTAAACAGCAATGTTGGCTTCCAACGTCGTCCTAATGTTGCCAGTGTCTATCTGGTGCACAATGACGCCGGTGAAGTTACCCGCGTGATCCTGCCGGTACACGGTAGCGGTCTGTGGGATCTGATGTATGGTTTCCTGGCAGTTGATGCCGACGGTGAAACTGTGAAAGAACTGATTTACTACCAGCAGAAAGAAACGCCGGGACTTGGCGGTGAAGTGCAAAACCCTGCATGGCAGGCAAAGTGGGATGGCAAGAAGCTATATGAAAACGGCGATGTTGCTATCGAGGTTAAGAAAAATGCTAACCCTGATAATCCTTACTCTGTAGATGCACTTTCCGGCGCAACCCTGACCAGTAATGGTGTTGAAAACACAATTCAGTACTGGGTAGGCGAGCAGGGCTTCGGTCCGTTCCTTAAGAAACAAGCATGGCGTTCATAAAGGGGTCTTATCGTGGCTGACACTAAAGAAATGAAAAAGGTCCTCTTTGGACCGATTTTAGACAACAACCCGATCGCCCTGCAGGTACTGGGTATCTGTTCTGCACTGGCGATTACAACTAAGCTGGAAACAGCTTTGGTTATGTCGCTGGCGCTGACAAGCGTTGTGGCGTTCTCTAACCTGTTTATCTCGGCAATCCGTAACCAGATTCCGTCAAGCGTACGTATCATCATTCAGATGACCATCATCGCTTCTCTGGTAATCGTGGTAGACCAAATCCTGAAGGCTTACTCTTACGAGGTATCCAAACAGCTCTCAGTATTCGTTGGTCTGATCATCACCAACTGTATCGTAATGGGTCGTGCAGAAGCGTATGCGATGAAGAGTCCTCCGCTGATGAGCTTCCTGGACGGTATTGGTAATGGTCTGGGTTACTCTTTCATTCTAATTTGTATCGGTACAGTTAAAGAGCTGTTCGGCTTCGGCACCATCCTTGGTTTCGAAATTCTGCCGCTGGTACAAAACGGTGGCTGGTATCAGGGCAATGGCCTGTTGATCCTGCCATTCAGCTCATTCTTCCTGATCGGTGGCATGGTATGGATTATTCGTACTTTCCGTCCGGAACAAGTCGAGCCTAAGGAGTAATTCGTGGAACATTATCTGTCTTTATTCGTTCGCTCGATTTTTATCGAGAACATGGCGCTGTCGTTGTTCCTGGGTATGTGTACGTTTCTGGCCGTATCTAAGAAAGTAAAAACAGCGATGGGTCTGGGTGTAGCCGTTATTGTGGTACTGGGTATCTCTGTACCGGTAAACCAGGTTATCTATGTAAACATTCTTGCTCCGGGTGCGCTCAAATGGGCCGGTTTCCCTGATGCAGACTTAAGCTTCCTGAACTTCCTGACGTTTATCGGCGTTATCGCTGCGTTAGTACAGATTCTGGAAATGGCGTTAGATAAGTTTTTCCCTGCGTTATATAACGCTCTGGGTATCTTCCTTCCGCTAATCACAGTTAACTGTGCAATCTTCGGTGGTGTGGCATTCGCGGTTCAACGTGAATATAACTTCACTGAAAGTATTGTCTACGGTGTAGGTAGTGGTATGGGCTGGGCGTTAGCTATCGTTCTGCTGGCCGCTGTTCGTGAAAAACTGAAATATGCTGATATGCCAGATGGTGTACGTGGTCTGGGCTCTGTGTTCATGATCGCAGGTCTGATGGCGTTAGGCTTCCAGTCTTTCACTGGTATCGCACTGTAATAACGCAGAGGAGCATATAAATGAGTATAGAAATGTTACTTGGCGTTGGCATGTTCATTGTCATCGTTCTGGCGCTGGTATTTATTATCATGTTTGCCAAATCTAAGTTAGTACCAAGCGGTGACGTGACCATCATGATCAACGATGATCCTGAAAAAGCGATTACCACGCAGCCTGGCGGTAAACTGCTTGGCGCACTTGCTGAAGCGGGTATTTTCGTATCATCTGCATGTGGTGGTGGTGGTTCTTGTGGTCAGTGTCGTGTAGACATCAAAGAAGGTGGTGGTGAAATTCTGCCAACCGAACTTGACCACATCACTAAGCGTGAAGCCCGTGAAGGTTGCCGTTTATCATGTCAGGTTGCTATTAAGCAGGACATGAAGATCGAACTGGAAGAAGAAATCTTTGGTGTTAAGAAGTGGGATTGTGAAGTTATTTCTAACGACAACAAAGCCACGTTCATCAAAGAGCTTAAGCTTAAAATTCCTAACGGTGAAAGCGTACCTTTCCGTGCTGGTGGTTACATTCAGATTGAAGCACCTGCTCACCACGTGAAGTACAAAGATTACGACATTCCTGAGAAGTTCCGCGGTGACTGGGAGCGCTTTGGTTTCTTCGACATCGAGTCTAAAGTCGACGAAGAAACTATCCGTGCTTACTCCATGGCGAACTACCCGGAAGAAGAAGGTATTATTATGCTGAACGTGCGTATTGCTACGCCGCCGCCTAATAACCTGACTCTGCCTGCCGGTAAAATGTCTTCGTACATCTGGAGCCTGAAAGAAGGTGATAAAGCAACGATTTCTGGTCCGTTCGGTGAGTTCTTCGCGAAAGAAACTGACGCAGAAATGGTGTTTGTTGGCGGTGGTGCAGGTATGGCACCTATGCGTTCACACATCTTCGACCAGCTTCGTCGTCTGAAAACCGATCGTAAGATCACATTCTGGTATGGTGCCCGTTCACTGCGCGAAATGTTCTACGTAGAAGATTTCGATGAGCTGGCTGCCGAGAATGAAAACTTCGAATGGCATGTTGCACTTTCTGACCCTCAACCTGAAGATAACTGGGATGGCTATACCGGCTTCATCCACAATGTCTTGCTTGAGAACTACCTGAAAGATCACCCTGCTCCTGAAGATTGTGAATTCTATATGTGTGGTCCTCCCATGATGAACGCAGCAGTTATCAACATGCTGAAAGATCTTGGGGTAGAAGACGAAAATATCCTGCTTGATGACTTTGGTGGTTAATCAGCAAACGGTATAATTGAAAAAGGGGGCATCGCCCCCTTTTTTAATAGATAAGGATAAGAAGTGATTAATCAGTATCTGCGTTTTAGTGTACTTGCTTTCGTTGTACTCTTTCTTAGTGCCTGTGGTGAGGAAGCCAAACAGGTTGTGCATTTACACGGAAATACCATGGGCACCACTTACAATGTTAAGTATGTAGTGGATGAGCGTGGTCAGGTTGATGGTCTGCAAGAGGCCATTGATGCCCGGTTAGTAGAAATTAATAAACTGATGTCGACCTATGACCCTACATCAGAATTATCCCGTTTTAACCAGAATCGTTACACCACGCCCTTTCCGTTAAGTGACGAAACGTCATTGGTGGTGACTGAAGCTATCAGGCTCGGCAAGCTAAGTCATAACGTACTGGACGTAACTGTGGGGCCGCTGGTGAATTTGTGGGGATTTGGTCCGAACAAACGTCCTGAAAAGGTGCCATCTGAAGAGCAGATTTCTGAAGTCCGAGAGTATGTCGGGCTGGATAAAATCAGTATTTCAGAACAGGGTCTGAAGAAAACGCATCCAATGGTTTATGTCGACCTGTCGACTATTGCCAAAGGCTACGGTGTAGACCAGGTTGCTGCGATTATGGAAAAGCATGATCTGCACAACTACCTGGTGGAAATCGGCGGTGAAATGCGTGTTAAAGGCGAGCGGGGGAATGGTGAGGAATGGTTAATAGCCATTGAGAAGCCGGTCTCAACGGAACGCTCGGTGCAGAAAATTGTCTCTATTGGTACGAATGCCATTGCCACCTCAGGGGATTACCGCAATTACTATGAAATGGACGGTAAGCGTTATTCTCATCTGATTGATCCCCGAACCGGTAAACCCATTACTCATAATCTGGTATCGGTAACGGTGGTGGACCCGTCATCTATGACTGCTGATGGCCTTGCCACTGCGTTCAATGTGATGGGGTGGGATGAAGCTAAAGCGCTGGCGGAGAAAGAACATCTTGCCGTTTTCTTAATTCGTCGCACAGCAGATGGCTTTGAGGAGTATGCATCTCCTGAGTTTGATACTATGGTTGAAGTTAAGAATTAGGAGACGATGATGTCTACATTTATCCTCGCGTTTGTGTTTTTTCTTGCCATGGTAATGGCAATGGCCGTGGGTTATCTGATCCAGAAGAAGTCCATTTCCGGTAGTTGCGGCGGTTTAGGCGCACTGGGTATTGAGAAAGCCTGTGATTGTCCTGAGCCGTGTGACCGTAAGAAGATGCGCCTGGAGCGTGAAGAAGCCAGACAGAAAAAAATTGCTGAGTGGAAGGATAACCAGATCCTGTAAATTTTCAGGTTTATCAGTACACATCAAGTGATGATAAAAATGGCCGGACGAATGTCCGGCCATTTTAGTTTCTACTCGTAGCTGTAACTTAACGTTACGTTGCTGTAAGTGCTGTAAGCTCTCAGGCTGATATGCCAGGTGCCGTCAGCCGGTGCAGTAAACGTGCACACCTCACTGTTGCCGTTTTTGTAAGGACGACAATCATAGGCCGATGTGGAAGGCTGGCTGCCGTATCTCACATACAGATCGGCATCACCGCTGCCGCCGGAGATTTGAATTGTCATCGTGGAAACGCCAGCCGGGATATCCCAGGTGTAGCGATCCCAGGATGACCGTGAACCTGATAATCCTGTTAATTGTCCTGATACCGGTTCAACACCCGGATCGGTCGGATCTCCACCGCCGTTACCGCTGCCATCACAACCGTTGTTATTCAGGTAGCTGTTCGCCTCCGCTACACGGACAATACCGTAACCGTACTGATTATCTCTGCCTGAACTGCCACGATCTTCTGCGGTGGCATTTAACGCGTTTCTAATCTGCGTGGCGCTGCACTGGGGATGGAAGCTCCACACCAGGGCCGCCGCACCGGCAACGTGTGGCGTGGCCATAGATGTGCCGCTCAGGGTGGCGTAGGTGCTGTCCGGATAGGTGGAGTAGACTGAACTGCCAGGGCCGGCAATTTCCACCTGTGAGTTGTACTGTGAATAGCTGGCGCGGTTTTTACCGGAATCAACTGCTGCAACAGACACTACGGCATCGTAGGAGGCAGGGTAAGACAGTGAACTGTTACCGGCGTTACCGGCTGCGGCGACCAGCAGCATGTTATCGTCTGTGAAACCCTGCATGGCAGACGCTTCTGCCGAAGACGAGCCTGAGCCCCCTAAACTCATGTTAACCACATCAGCGCCGGCATCCTGACACTGGTCGATAGCAGTGATGATGTCAGAGGCGTAAGTCCAGTCACCGTTGTCGTTGAATATTTTCACAATATGCAGGCTGGCACCGGGATAGACACCGATCACACCCTCTGAATTGTCATAGGCGGCAATCGTACCGGCAACATGTGTTCCGTGGCCGTTACCATCGTTATACCAGTTGCCCACTGCACTGTTATTGCCAATTCCGGTTACCCCGTCATTGGTGCCCGGTAAATCCGGATGACCCAGATTATAACCGGTATCAATAATACAGACTTTGCGGGCGCTGGTATCAGACTGGATTAGCTGATTCGCCTGTACCATGGTGTAGCCATATGGCGTGGACTGGGCCATTAACTCCCGCACCGGATCAGGGGCGATATCAACGTCCTTATTCTTGCGCAGGGCGTTAAGTGCTTTCTTGTTTAATGTGACGACAGCCATGCCATGGCGTTCCATCACTTTAAGTGTCTTGCCACCTGCCTGTTGTATGGCAGATTTCACTGATGCTACATCCAGCGCCTTATCACTGGCATTAATGCTGCCTTTGCCCGCCACTGCGCCTTTACCATTTTTAAAGGTGACAATGTAGCGTTCATTGCTTTCCTGTAAACGCAGATCCTGGCGCAGGTTCTTTAACTGCTCAAAGGTAAGTGGTTCAGGGGAAACACTGACCGGCCCGTTGCCGGCAGACGCTGCAGTAGCGGTTAATGTGATTAAACTTAACGATGTAGCGAGTACCGATTTGGATGGTAATGTGCGTAATATGGACATTATTTTTTTCCTGTCTTGTTGTTATCCCCTCCCGCTCTGTGGCGTGTTACTACGGGGTATTTTTACCGGGTCTGTACACATCGGTTTATCTGCTTTAGTGATGACAAAAACTGTTCCGTCAGCTTGTCATTCAGGAGAAATAAACCGGCTATGCACAAACGTTGTAAACGCTGCTTTTTTCTGCAGCTCGAAATCCATACTACTTAAGTCTATCGGGAGTTACGCATATAGCCGTATAACTATGAATGGCATTTAATACGTATAAAAAACGGGGGTATTGGTATGCCGGCCAGACATTACGGGCAGCGGAGAAACAAAAACTGACTAAAATTTAAGTTAAGAAAAAGATAAATAAAAACAGATTTATCCCGAAATCCAACTTAAATTTTGTGTAAATATGTAATCAGGAAAAAGGGACGATAGCGTATCTGGGGGCGGAGCCGGAAAGGTTTGCTATGCAATACCTTTCAGTGTCCGGTTTATCCAGCCAAGAAGGAACTTTGCCTGTGAGGGATTATGATTAACAATTTCCGCATAACGGGCGACTTTCTTGAGTGCATAGCCATGCAGAAATACTTCCGGTGGCATGTTGTTGATGGCCTTTAAGGATTTCGTACCGATGATCCCGTCAACGTACACATCAGCAACTTCCTGAGCCAGTTTCGACGCTGCAGACAGGCCGGCATTAACGGCGAAATCAAAGAGGGTTTCAGCTACACGTTGAGAATCAATAAAGTCTCCGCGGATCCGTTCCCAAAAGTGCTGCTGGTAGAACGCTGCGACATGAGGCATCAGTTGACTGTCGGGGACGCCGGCATCAAGTAGTGGCCAGCCTTCCCAGTCAGGATGAAAATTGCGGGCTATACCGGCGTAGGTAGCACCACCGCGGTCACCCTCCACACGATGAAGTGTATAGCCCCCTTCGTTATCAATCATTTTTTCAAAGGCGGGTAAAAAAGCAGCCATGACATCCTCCCTGATGAATGGTTAAATTTTACGCTTATTACCAGTTTATCTTTTCAATAAGGTTTTACAATCCTGTTGTATTAACTTTTTGCAATGTTTTGACCTTTTATTCGGTGTTGAACTTTGCACTGGCATAGTTGACATAATCCGCTAAAATGCTGTTCATATATACAGTGTGGTGGCAGAGTGCGAAAGATTATTCACGTTGATATGGATTGCTTTTACGCTGCAGTTGAAATGCGCGACAATCCGTCATTGATCAATAAGCCCATAGCGATTGGCGGCAGCGCCGATCGCCGTGGCGTGATATCAACGTGTAACTATCCGGCAAGAAAATTTGGTGTGCGCTCTGCCATGGCAACAGCCTATGCAAAGCGTTTGTGCCCTGAGCTCATTCTTGTACCCGGCAGAATGGATATGTACGTCCGCGAGAGTCAGCGTATCCGTGAAATTTTCAATGACTATACCGACCTCATCGAGCCTTTGTCTCTGGATGAGGCCTATCTGGATGTCACTCACACCACTTTGTTTAACGGCAGCGCCACACTCATAGCACAGGATATCCGCCGGCGAATTAAAGAAGAACTGAATCTGACTGCCTCGGCTGGTGTGGCATCATGCAAATTCGTGGCTAAGGTAGCCAGTGACGAAAATAAACCGGACGGGTTATGTGTGATCACACCGGATAAGCTGGATGCATTTGTCAGAAATATGTCGCTGTCAAAAATTCCCGGCGTGGGCAAAGTCACACAGCAGAAGTTGCAGCGTCTGGGCCTGACTACCTGTAATGATGTCCGGCAATATCCCTTTGAACGTCTGCAGAAAGAGCTGGGGAAATTCGGTTCAGTGCTGTGGAACCGTGCTCACGGTGTGGATGAGCGGGATGTCAATGTCAGCCGGGTAAGAAAATCAATCGGAGTGGAACGTACCTTCAGCAGCGATTTGCATACACTTGATGAATGCAAGGCGGTACTGCCTGTGTTGTGGGAGAAGATGCTGCAACGCATTGAAGGGCATTTAAAAAAGACCGGTGAGCGGAAATGTCTGATAAAATCTCAGGGCGTGAAGCTCAAGTTTCAGGACTTCCAGCAAACCACCGTTGAGCACCGTCATCACGATATCGAAGAAGCATTTTTTTATGAATTGCTGGATGAAGCGTGGCAGCGGGCCAGAGGCCGGGGTGTCAGGCTGGTGGGCATTCACATTGGATTAGCCGGCGGTTTGCCGGCAGAGCAACTGCTATTGCCACTGGAGGATGAATAATATGTCAAAGCCGGTTGTGCCCGGAACGTATCAACATTACAAAGGCAACTTTTATACTGTCATCGGTGTGGCTAAGCACTCAGAAGATGAATCGGAACTGGTGGTGTACCGGCCGGAATATGGTGAAAAAGGGCTTTGGGTCCGTCCGCTGACCATGTTCACTGAGCAGGTGGAAGTGAACGGAGAAACGGTTCCCCGCTTCAGACATATTGAAGAGCAGGACCGGGATTAATCATCCGGTAGAATAAAATCACAAAAGGGGCGCAAAGCGCCCCTTTTGAATTACTTGTATCCGCTGTTTTGGCCGTTACTGGTTGCGTTCAGCATCAAATACCTTAATTCCGGCTGTCCAGGTTTGCAGCACCCGGGTGCGCCAGATATCTTTCGGATCCACATCGAAGATATCCTGATCCACAAGAATAAAGTCAGCCCATTTCCCCGGGGTCAGCGTACCCAGACTGTCTTCCATATGTGCGGCGTAGGCAGCATCCAGCGTAAAACCTCTGAAAGCCTGCTGAACGGTCATCGCTTCGTGAGCATACCAGCCCTTTACCGGCTGGTTGTTTCTGTCCTGACGGGTAACGGCAGCATGAATACCGTAAAACGGATTGGCCAGCTCTACAGGAAAGTCTGAACCCAGCGGAATGGGGATCCCTGAATCCAGCAAAGTCTTCCACGCATATGCACCGGCCATGCGATCCTTTCCGAGGCGGTCTTCTGCCATATTCTTATCGCTGGTAGCGTGGGTGGGCTGCATGGAAGGCAGTACACCCAGCTCCGCAAACCGGGGCAGATCGTCGGGATGAATCACCTGAGCATGTTCAATACGGTTTCTGAAGTCAGCATCAGGATGTTTTTTCATTTCCTTTTCAAATTGATCCAGCGCCATACGGTTTGCGCGGTCGCCGATAGCGTGAAAGTTGAGCTGAAATCCGGCGTTCATGACTTTACTGAACAGGGGAGCCATTTCTTCAGGCTGGGTAAGCAGTAAACCTGTCTGATGGGGATCGTCGGTATAGGGAGCCAGCAAAGCCGCACCACGGCTTCCAAGTGCGCCGTCACCATAAGCTTTTACGCTGCGGATAAACAGAAAATCGTCACTGCTGCGTACCGGTCCGTTATCCAGCATGGCGTCCAGGTCCTTGTCTGTAGCACTGACCATGGCGTAAATACGTACCGGCAACGATTGTTCTGCCGCACGGGCCAGATAAAAATCGTAAACCTGATGAGGTACACCGGCGTCATGCATGGCGGTAACACCCACAGACAGTAAATGCTGACCGGCGGCATTTAACTGCTGATGGTAAAGTTCTGCGCCCGGGGCAGGCATCACCTTTTCCATCAATCCCATGGCATTATCAATCAGCACGCCAGAAGGATTACCACCGGCATCACGCATAATTTTTCCGCCCACCGGGTCTGGCGTATCACGGGTAATACCGGCCAGTTTTAATGCGGCTGAATTGGCCCAGCCTGCATGGGCATCAACTCTGGTCAGCCACACCGGGCGACGCGGGATCGCTTTATCCAGAATGCCTGCGTCCGGGAAGCTGCGGTCCGGCCACATTTCCTGATTCCAGCCACTGCCAGTGATCCAGCGCTGTTCCGGATTGGCAAATGCGTAGGCAGCAGCCAGCTTAGCCGCATCCTGCGCACTTTTACTCTCACGGACATCCACTTCCAGCAAACTGCTGCCAAGGCCAAGCAGGTGACCGTGGGCATCAATAAGACCGGGCAGTAAGACATTGTTATAGCCATCTACAACTGCATCGGCGCGGGGAGACTCCGGATCCAGTTTTTTCACTTTGCCGTTTTCTATCAGCATTGAAGAAAAGGCGATCAGCTCGCCTTCTTTATTCAGGGTATAGCCGCTGATATTATTGATTAATGTCGTGCCGGCAAGGGAGTTAAATGAGGCAGTAAGCAATACGGCGGCACTCCACCGTAATGAACGTTTAAACAATGACATGGCTTAGTCCTGCTCCTGTTCAGTTAAGTTAGGTGGCTGAAGTAAATAGTCTGTCGCCCAGATTTTTTGCATGCTCTGCTGGCTGATATTACCGCCGGTAAGTATTACCAGGGCGGTCTGGCCTTTTGGTGCTTCCAGTGCCCATGAGGTTACCGCTGCCATGCTCATGGCACTGGTGGGTTCTACATGCAGTTTCAGCAAATGTTGTAACCATTGGGTCCAGTAGGCAATCTGGATTTCATCAACTTCGTAAAAGTCATCCAGTTGCTGTAAAAGCGGGAAGGTATGCAAGCCAACTGCAGGTGTGGCCGCACCGTCTGCGAGCGTGTTTGCGGGCCCCGGTAGTGATTCAATAATACCGCTTTGCAGAGAACGCGATGCATCGTTGGCTACCTGAGGTTCTGCGCCGATGACTTTGGCATCCGGTTGCAGGGCTCTGGCAGCAAGTAAGGTGCCACTGATAAGGCCACCGCCGCCGCAAGGCGCAAATACGGCATCCACTTTACCGGCATCTTCCAGCGCTTCCATACATGCTGTGCCCTGACCGGCGATAATATCCGGATGATCAAAGGGCGGGATCCATACAGTTCCTTCTTCTTTTGCTGCTTCGGCCACCGCTGCATCGGCTTCGGGCCGCGTAGGGTACAACGCCAGTGTCGCGCCATAGCTTTTAGTCGCAGCGGCTTTTACCGCAGAGATATTTTCAGTGGAGTAAATCGTTGCCGGTATATTCTGTTGTGCAGCAGCATAAGCCACGGCCTGGGCATGGTTACCTGAACTGTTTGCCACAATGCGTGAAGGGAGAGCATTTTGCTCTGCCAGCTTGCTGATAAAGTTTGTTGCACCGCGCATTTTAAATGCGCCGGTAGTTTGCAGGCATTCTGCTTTAAACAAAATACGCTGACCCAGCCAGCGGTTTAATAATGAGGATTCCAGCAGAGGTGTGCGGCTTACTTTTCCCTTAAGCCGTAATGACGCCGCATGCACGTCATCGAAGGTGGGAAGGCGGATATCTGTCACTTTTGTTCCTTGATAGTCTTCGCTATTTCAACCTTCTACACTATCACTGTTTCTGTGATGCTGCGACTTAATAAAAGCTTCATACTTTTGTAGTATTTTCCCCGGTTTCAACATAGCCGGGTAGTGATGTGATGCCAGAACGAAAGAAAAGCAGGGTTTACCTGCTCCCGTTCATGCTGTTTTTGTTATTGAGTTTCCTGTTCGTCGCGGCAGGCTTTTACCTCATTAACGATGAACGCCAGTCACGTATATCCAAGGCCACCTCACTGGCCAGTCAGCTGAAAAACAGCCTTGAACTGTTTTCTGCAGAGCGTCGTCAGGCAATGATCAGTCTGATGCAGACCTGGCCTGCTTTCTCTCCCAATGAAATTGACTGGTTCAACGTTCAGGCTGTGTCGCTGATGAATATTCAGCACGGCTATACGTCATTGTCTGTGACAGACAGAAGCGGGAAGATCCGCTGGATGACTATTCCGGAAGGGCAGGGGGCAGAAGCTGCCGGCTTTGCAAAGCCTGAAAGGAAAGAGTCGCCGTTACGGCTCCCTTCACTTCGCCTGTCTGATGATTTTCAGAGTATGCTGGTGCAGTCACGGACAAGTGGCCATTATTTCTTAGTATACGCCCGCGCTATCAGTACGCAGGAGCCTGAACTGGGTTTCCTGGTAGCCACTTTCGATGTCAGTGAAATTCTTAACGCCATGGTCGGGGAGCTGGTTGGGCCTCAGTTTAATTTCATGATCCGCGATATTGATGCACATTTACTGGAAGCCGGTGATTTTGCTGATGACGGTTCAATTGTCGAAACCGGCAAAATTGCTTTTCTGGGGCGCGACTGGTCACTGCAAATACAGAGCCGGCCCGCCAGGTTCGACGCCGGATGGTTGCTGGGCGCGGCGGGTGTGCTGATGTCGTTGCTGGTAAGCTGGATTTTCCATAAACAGTTAAAAGGTGCAGTCAGGTTATCTGTCAGCCAGAAGCGTTATCAGATAGCCAGCGAAGCCGGTCTGGATGCACTGATGATTTACCAGCCCGCGTCCGGTGGCTTTGTACTGCTTGAAGCCAATACCGTTAGCTATGAACTGTTTCCCTCTCTGAAAAACCGGCAATTGCCACACACACTGCACTACCTGATGGCATTTCTTGGTCATCCTGAGCTGACAACCGCAGCAAAGGAAGTGTCAGACTCGGGAGTGCCTTACGAGACCTATGTAAAAGTCGATACAGATGCTACGGCGGCAGGATGGCTGAAAATTCAGATGGTGAAGGCAGGAGAAACCCTGGCGCTGACCATGCGGGATGTATCAGAGCGGTTCCGTGCACAAATTGATTTAAAGAAAAGCGAGGAGCGTTACCGGCGTCTACTGGACAACATGCAGCGCCACTTCGTGTACACCAGAACACCTGATCACCGGTTTGTTTTTGTCAGTGCCGGACTCAGCGCCATTACCGGATTGAGTGCTGACGAATTTTGTGAACAGTCTGCCAGTCTGACTTACCGCGTACCGGATAATATTCACGCTGTTACAGAGGCTATCGAAAAGGGGGTTAAGCCCGAACCCTATCTTGTTCATTATCAGGGAAAAGACGGAGAGATTTTTGTCATTGAATTCACCGACACACCGGTGTGTGACGACAACGGCAAACTCATTGCCGTGGAAGGGATTGCCAGGGACGTGACAAAAGAGCAGGCTCTGCAGGAAGAGGTGGTGTTTCAGGCCAGTCATGATCAGCTCACAGGACTGGTGAACCGGTATGCTTTTGATAACGAACTGCACGTGTTGCTTGAAAGCGTTAAACGGGGAGAGCAAACCGGTGTGATGTGTTTTATCGACATGGACAGATTTAAACTGGTGAACGACAGCTGCGGTCATCCCGCCGGCGACCGTTTACTGAAAGAAGTCGCCGGTATTTTTGCCCGCCATCTTACTGAAAATGAATTGCTGGCGCGCATTGGTGGTGATGAGTTCTGCATTATTTTTTCCAATCAAACGCTGAAAGCAGTTACGGCAAAGCTTGATGAAATTATCAGAGCCGTGTCTGAATACCGTTTTGTCTATGAAGACCGGCTTTTCTACGTAGGCGCCAGTATCGGCGTCATTTCTATTGATCAAAACAGCGGTTCAGCGGCAGAACTGATCCAGGCGGCTGACAACGCCTGCTATCAGGCAAAATATCAGGGCCGCAACCGCTATGTGGTGCATCAGCCTGATGGCTGCGGAAGCGGGCTGAATAAAGAAAGCAGTGTGTTAAATGCATTGCAGCGGGCAATCCAGCACGGCCTGTTTGAATTGCACAGTCAGTCCATAGTGCCTATGCACAAAGAAGAACAGGCGCTGGAACACTACGAAATATTGCTCAGGCTGCCGGATGGTAAAGGCGGGCTGATAAGTCCCGCATTGTTCATTCCGCTGGCTGAAAGACATGGTCTGATGAATCAGGTTGACGGCTGGGTGGTTGACCGCACCTTGTCGGTACTGGAAGCACATCCTGCTCATCTGGAAAGACTGGGTAAAGTGGCAATTAATCTGTCCGGTCTGACTTTAGGCGACCCGTCGGGGCTCGCAGGTATCGTCGACAGGGTAATGCGCTCAACAGTGCCTGCACACAAAATCTGCTTTGAAATTACGGAAACTGCCGCAGTAACCAATATTAATGCAGCCAGACATTTCATTGAAACTCTACGTAGTAAAGGATGCCTGTTTGCACTGGATGATTTCGGCGCAGGGATGTCATCGTTTACCTATCTGAAAAATCTGGAAGTCGATTTTGTGAAAATTGACGGCTCCTTCGTGAAAAATATGGCCAGAGACAGTATCGACCATGAAACGGTGAAAGCGATCAGTGCTATCGCGCAAAGTATGGGCAAGAAAACCATCGCTGAGTTCGTTACTGACCAGGCTACCTGTGATGCATTACGGGAACTGAACGTCGATTACGGTCAGGGTTTTGCTCTGGGTAAACCACTACCATTGATGAATCGTTTGCATACCCGTGATAATGTTAATCTGCTTCGGGCATAAACGTCATTTTAAGGAGAACCCATGGGATTGTTTGATGCGTTGTTAGGTAATGCCAGTGAAACTGATGCGCAGGCTGTGGCTGAAGAATTAGCACCGGTACTGGGCGCAGGTGAGTCCGTTGTAAGTGCTTACAAACTTGTCAGGGACTTAATCGTCTTTACTTCCGGGCGAATGATCCTCATTGATAAGCAGGGACTGACAGGTCGCAAAGTGAATTACCATTCAATTCCCTACAAATCCATTACCCAGTTTGTAGTGGAAACGGCGGGACACTTCGATACGGATTCTGAACTGAAAATCTGGGTGTCGGGTCAGGATGCACCAGTTGAAATTGAGCTGAGCAAAAATGCCGCGCAGGGCGTACAGAACGCACTGGCTAATCAGATGTTCGGTTAAATCCGGACTGCATGGAAATCAAAACGGGCTGCAATTGCAGCCCGTTTTTTGTTTAATCCGCTTTCGAAGGATGCAGATTACGGTTAAAGAAGTTGGTGATGGTCTTGTACAGGTGAATACCGGTTTCTTTGCCGCGGATACTGTGTTTCTTACCCGGGTAATCCATGGTTTCAAATGGGATCGCCATATCCTGAAGATGCTTGTACAGTTTAGTGCTGTGGGTAAACAGTACGTTGTCGTCTGCCATACCGTGGTAAATCAGCAAATCGCCTTTTAAGTCTTTCGCGTAAGGAAAGACGCTGGAGGCTGTGTAAGCATCATCATCAGTTTTCGGGTTACCCATGTAGCGTTCAGTGTAATGCGTGTCGTACAAACGCCAGTCGGTGACAGGCGCACCGGAGACACCGGCAGCAAAGTAGTCACCGGCTTTGAACATCGACATCAGTGTCATGTAGCCGCCATAGCTGTGACCATGAACACCGATGCGGTCTGCATCCACATACGGCAGTGTACGCAGGAATTTCACACCCGCCACCTGGTCGTCCACTTCTACCGTTCCCATTTTCTTGAAAATAGGATCTTCAAACGCTTTGCCGCGATAGTTTGAACCACGGTTGTCGATGCTGAACACCACATAACCCTGATTTACCCAATATTGCATCAGCAGGCCGCGGTTTCCGCCCCAGCTGTTAGTCACAACCTGTGCATGAGGGCCGCCGTATAGATAAACAATTACGGGGTGTTTCTTTTCCAGGTTTTCCGGCTTGTACAGACGATAGTAAAGCTCTGCGCCATCGTCAGTGGTAATGGTGCCGAATTCAGGTTTTGTCCAGCTGTCCATGTAGACACTGAGAGGATGATTGTCGTCTACAGCATTCTCTTCAAGCCAGGTAATTTGTTCGCCACCGGCTTTGTGCAGACTCACCTGAGCAGGGTGATTCACCGTTGACATGCTGTCTACATAAATCGAGGCGTCGGAAGAGAAAGTGATGCTGTGGTAGCCGTCTTTCTCTGAGATACGCTGAATGTCACCATCATCAATTGAAACACTGTATAAGTGACGCTCAAGAGGCGTGTCTTTCCTGCCGGTAAAGTAAATGTTGCCCGTTTCAGGATCGATGGCTTCAAGCTCATCCACGACCCATTTGCCTTTTGTTAGTTGCTTTACCAGAGAACCATCATTGTTATACAGGTAAAGATGTTTGTAGCCGTCGCGCTCTGATGCCCAGATGAACTGATTGCGCTCTGGCAGGAAGGTCAAATCATCGTTCAGATTAACCCAGGTATTACTGTTTTCTTTAATCAGTACGGTCTGTTTTTTACTATTCAGATCATAAGCGCGTAACTCCAGCGCCTGCTGGGTACGGTTTTGCCATTGATAGGTGAAAACGCCGGAGGATGGCATCCAGGCTCCGCGGGCCAGATAAATATCTTTATCTTTGCCCAAATCCACCCATTGACGGGCACCGCTGCCAATTTCCTGAATTGCCAGCGTCACTTCCACATTCGGGGTGCCGGCAGCGGGATACTTCTGCTCAATCATTTTTATGCTGTCCGCATAAATTTCAGAGCGGGTAATAATGTCTACCGGCTTTTCATCTACACGGGTAAAAGCAATGTATTTTTCATCGGGTGACCACCAGTAACCGGTCATACGACCCATCTCTTCCTGTGCAACAAACTCGGCCATACCATATTTGATATTGCCGCCACCGCCCTGGGTAATCGCCGTTTCTTTGCCACTGGCGATGTTTTTCACATAAAGGTTCTGATCACGGATGTAAGCAATAAAATTGCCTTTCGGAGACAAAGTGATATCTGTTTCAAATGCGTCCGTATCAAGCAGTTGTCTGGCGCCTGCTTTTCCCAGTTCGTGATAAAACACGTCACCACCTAAAGGAAACAGTAAGGCTTTGCCGTCGGCTGACCACTGGTAGCTGACAATACCGCTGCCGGATAAGCGCATACGTTCACGACGGGCCTTTTCTTCGTCAGACAGTTCACCGTCGCCTTGTGCAAGGGTGGCTGAGTCGAATAACATGCGGGTTTCGCCGGACTGGATGTGGTATTCCCACAAATCCAGCTGATCATAATCATCCTGCTTTCCGCGCAGGAAGGTTACCCGTTGTCCGTCAGGGGAGACCTGCAAATTCCGCGGGGCGTTTCCGTCCAGTGACGGTGATTCAAATATACGTTCGATGGATAGATCTTTGGCGTGAACGAGTGAACTGAGCATAAGGGCTCCGAGTAGTAACGTTTTTTTCATTATTATCTTTGGCAATCGTTAGTTATAAAAGTCTGTCGGATATTTAAAGGATGACACAAGGTGAATAGCAATAAAACCGCTTTAGTGCTGGGTGCGACAGGATTGGTGGGAAAGGCGTTGGTTCGCCAGCTATTGCTCGATCCCAGATATGATTCTATTACTATCCTGGTCCGGCGACCTGTGCCGGCTAGCTTGTTCAGCGACCCGCTGGGTAAGCTGACACCGCTGGTTATCGATTTTGAGCAGTTACAGGATTATCAGGGCTATTTCAGTGTTAACCATGTTTATTGTTGTTTAGGTACAACCCTTAAACAGGCCGGTTCAAAGGCGGCTTTCCGTAAAGTCGATTTCGAGTATATCCACGTTGCCGCGCAGCTCACCAGGGCGCAGCGCGCCGACAGTTTTGTGTGGATATCCTCAGTGGGAGCAGATGCGAAAAGCAGCAACTTTTACCTGCGCGTAAAAGGAGAACTGGAAGATGCATTAATGCGGATGCCTCAACTACCTAATGCATCCGCGGTCAGACCTTCATTACTGCTGGGTGAGCGAAATGAAAGCCGTCCGCTGGAAGCTTTCGGGCAAATGATAGCACCTGCTCTGGGTGTGTTTATGGCCGGTCCACTGAAGAAATACCGCCCCGTGTCTGCCACGGAAGTGGCACATAAAATGATTACTCTGCAGGAGTTTGACAGCCAGTAATGGGAAAGGGGTTTCGTTGTAAGCAGTTCGCGGTGGCCCAGGATAACTGCGCCATGAAAGTAAATACTGACAGCATGTTGCTGGGAAGCTGGGCGCAGCCCGGCAATGCAAAGCGGGTGCTGGATATTGGTACAGGCAGCGGCATACTTGCTCTGATGATGGCGCAAAAGGCCAGTTCTGCTGCACAAATAACGGCGGTGGATATTGACGGGCCGGCAGCCGCACAGGCTGCACAGAATTTTGCTGCATCCCCCTGGTCAACTCAGTTACAGGCGTTAACCGGTGACATCACTTCCCTTGCATTCTCTGGCCGTTTTGATGTGATTATAACGAACCCGCCTTACTTTGAATCAGTGTCCGGGGGCTCCCGGGCATACACAACGCTGACCACAGAACGGGCAACCGCCAGAATTGACGACAGCTTGTCGCCCGCTACACTTTTTGATGTTGTTTCCCGTCAATTGACTGACGATGGGATCTTCTACTGCGTATATCCTGCCTCCCGGGAAACATTGATTACTGAAACTGCAGAAAAGGCCGGACTCTACGCCAGTCAAAGGCTGTACGTCAGTGCGGTGGTGGATAAACAGCCTTATCTGATCGCCTGGCGTTTTAAACGGCAAAGAAATTGCTTGGATAGTAAGCAACTGGCGATTCGGGACGGTAACGGAGAGTACACGTCAGAATTTCGCCGCTTATGTCGTGAATTCTACTTAAAATTTTAGCGCATCATTGAATCCATTTTTCTGGTGTTATAACTTCATATAAGTATCAGCCATAAGTTGAATTTATCCTGCCAGGGCACGGCTTTAAACTATGATCTAAGAAATCAGCACGTTTTCCGGTTATCCGGAAAGGCGCTACATTTCCGGGAGCCTTTTGTAATGTCGTTTGATAATTTTCCGCTGCAGGTCAGTGAAGGCGAAGCTTTTAGCAGTGAGTCTGAGAGTTTTTCCGGCACTGAACACTTCCGTGATAACACGGTTTATCAACTGGAGAACTTATGGCAGAACCGTTTACGGCAGTTCTGTGCAGCAGAGAAAGCCTTGCAACGGGCAAAACGTATGATGGCAATCTGGCTGGTCGTCGTGGTGATCAGCTTTTGTATGCTGTGTTTTTCGCTATTTGTCTCGCCCGTATCACCGGTATGGCTGTTTTCGCTGGAGTTCATTGCTTTCTTCAGTGGTTGTGTGGTGCAGCCGGTATGCTATCTGCTGGTTAAAGAGCAGCGTCGTCACAGAGATGCTTTATCAAAACGTTTTTACCAGAGTAATCATGAAGTTGAAGTCACTGACAGTCACCTTGTACTGATTAACCGCGGGAATTATTCAGCAGTTACCCGCGTTCCCATTTTGGAGCGCTGATTTGTTTTCAAATTCTGTTTCCGGTTCCCGTTCCGGGGGGCTGGTGATTGTTTTTATTGCCGGTTTAAGCCTGCTGGGTTTGCTGTTACTGGTGCCTATGGATGCCTGGTCCCAGTTACTGGTTTCCGCTGTCCTCCTTATTGCCGTGCATCTCTGTTCTCAGGAGTCGCGGGCCTATCACAGCTATCAGCAGTTTTTTCGCATGGTGGCTATTTTCCTTGGCCTGGCGCTCACTGTCCGGTACCTGATTTGGCGCGGGCTGTATACCCTTACGGCAACAGACGTTTTGTCGCTGGTGGCTGTATGGTTGCTTTATCTGGCTGAAATTTACGCCGGCATTACCCATGTAATGGGATGTATTGTGAATTCATTGCCATTGAGCCGGCCTCTCAAAACCATCCGTAATATTCCTGAAGAAAAGTTACCCACCGTCGATGTGCTTATTCCCACTTACAATGAGCCTGCGGAACTGCTGGAAGTGACCCTGCGCGCGGCGCTGATGTTGAAGTATCCGCAGGAAAAACTGGCTGTGCATCTGCTTGACGATGGCAGTACAGAGCAGAAAATCACGCAGCAGGATGTCGCGGCGGCAAACCGCGCCAGGGCACGTAAAGCTGAACTGTCGGCCATGTGTGAGCGGCTTGGCGTACATTATCATGCCCGCAAACTGAATCATCATGCTAAAGCCGGGAACATCAACGATGCTCTGCTGGAAACCAATGGTGAACTCATCGTTGTGCTTGATGCTGACCATGTGCCGACCATGGATTTTCTTGATCATACCGTGCCCTGGCTGGTGGAGAACGAAAAAGTTTTTCTGGTACAAACACCTCACTTTATGGCGAACCCCGACCCGGTGGAGCGGAACTATTTCTCTGCATTCAGCAGAATGCCTTCAGAAAACGACATGTTTTACGGCACGATTCAGCGGGGGCTGGATTTCTGGTCAGCCTCCTTCTTCTGTGGCTCTGCGGCGGTACTCCGGCGTAGTCACCTTGAAATGGTCGGAGGGTTGTCCGGAGAGTCGATCACAGAGGATGCTGAGACCGCCTTCGATTTACACGCCATGGGTTATGAGTCCGTTTATGTAGACCGCCCGATGGTCAGCGGTCTGGCACCGGAGACTTTCGACGCTTTTGTGACGCAGCGCATGCGCTGGGCGCAGGGCATGACACAGATCCTGTTGCTGAAAAAGCCGTTTATGGAAAAGAAGCTGAGCTGGCATCAGCGTATGGGCTATATGAGTTCAATTCTGTTCTGGCTGTTTCCCTTCGCACGTATTATTTTTCTTTTAATGCCGCTGGCCTATCTGGTTTTCGGCATGCAGGTTTACCACGCCTCTATGACTGAGATCATGGCTTACACCATGCCCCACGTCATTGCGACTTACATGCTATCCACCATGTTATTCGGTAAAACCCGATGGCCGCTGGTATCAGAGCTTTATGAGATCCTGCAGTGTATTTTCACTCTAAGGGCGCTTACCAAAGTGTTCAGGAATCCCCGTGCGCCATCGTTTGTAGTGACTCCGAAAGGGGAGAACCTGACTCAAACCTTTATTTCACCTCTTTCCGGTGTATTTTATGCATTGCTGTTGCTGGTGGGCATTGCCATGGTAGCCGGTGTGGTGAAAATGGTGAATGAACCCCTTACCCGTGAGCTCACCGCCGTGGTGTTGGGTTGGAACGCATTTAATCTGTTGCTGCTTGTCAGTGTGATGGGGGTGCTGGTAGAGCGTAAGCAAGTGCGGGAACAGGCCCGCTTGCCGGCCAATGATTACATCAGCCTTATCGGCTCTGATGGTAATGCCTGGACCGGTCACCTGATAGATTTGTCTCTGGGGGGCGCAAAGCTCAGGCTGAGCGGTGACACTGCCGGATTGCCGGAAAAAGTGACGCTGATCACAGACAGAGAAGGGGACTTAGGCAAGATCCGCCTGCCGTGTCAGGTGCTGTCTGTATCTCCTGACAATAAATTTGTACGATTTCAGTTTGTTCAGGACGAAGGTAATATTGATCAGATCGTCCGTTTTGTTCTGGGCGACAGCCGGCGCTGGCAGAGTTTCCAGCGTCGCAGAACCCGCCCGGTGTCCTACTGGTTCGGTGTTAAACATGTACTGAGGGTAAGTGTCAGACCGGCATTTCAGCATTTGTATCTGAACAGCCGCCGCTACTGGCAAAAGATGCGCACAGCTAAAGGAAGCACATAATGAAAAAAATGGTTTTCGTCCTGTTATTTGGCCTGAGTCTGCTAAGTCAGGCAATAGCAGCAGAAACCCACAAAGTGCGACTGTCTGATTTGTATGCAGGTGACAGTACATTGAGAATGGAAGGGGCAGTGGCAGAATTTGAATTATCTGTGCCATTGTCCGGTGGTCTGAAGGTGGAAAAAGCCACACTGGACATGCGGGCGGTAAATTCTATCGCTCTCATCCGGCAGCGTTCGGTTCTGGCGGTCCGGTTTAACAATGCCACCATCAGTCAGATTGCGCTGGATCCTAATGCGCCGAATTTCCGTCCGGAAATTGATATTCCTGCTGAACTCTGGCGTGAAGGATTCAATACCCTGACGTTTGCTGTGAGTCAGCATTATGCCAATCAGTGTGTTGATAACGCCGCGCCGGAACTGTGGAGTGAAATCGATTTATACCGTTCAGTGCTGTCTGTAGAAACCTCGGCAGTTAATGGCCCTGCTGTGCTGGCTGATTTAAAGAACCGGTTTAATCCCGGTATCGGCCGGCAACAGGGAGTTACATTATTTACTGCGTCCGGAGCAGAACAGTCTACTCTCACCACCGCATTGCCACTGGTTGCTCAGGCGCTGGCGCTACGTGCAGATTACCAGAATCTGGCAATCCGCCATGGCGTGCTGGACAATACCCGTGCGCTGCCGGCCAGAGATGATCTGACGCCGTGGAGTGATGAACAGGCGGAACGCTATCGCATCAGCAGTTTTTATCTTGATAACAGGTCGAAGGAAGCCTTACATGTGGTAGTGGGAACGGCGTCTTCTTTGCGTCCGTTTTTATCTGAGCAAACCTTCAATCAAATCGGAGATGCATATTTAGGTATCGAGTCCACACCAGCCATTGTGGTGGATGACAAGGTGCTGGTGCCGGCGCGGCAGCGCCTGATTGTTTCAGGTACTAATGAGGGGCAGGTACAGCGTGCTGCAACTACACTGGCTCTGATGGATGATGCACTGAATCCGGATCCCTTCATTCTGATTGACGGCTTCCAGACTGCCAGCAATCAGGTACCGCTGGTGGCCGACACCCTGACGCCCGGGGAAAGCTATTCGTTTCAGGATATGGGCGACGGTGGTGCGGAATACCGCGGAGAAACTGCCACTACCAAGCGAGTTGAATTCAATTTACCGGCGGATTTCTACGTGCCTGAAAATGCCACGGTAACCTTGTTGCTGGATTTTGCCTACGGTGCTGAGTTTGGTCAGGGTTCAATGATGAATGTGCTGATAAACGGCAAACTGGTGCATGGATTGCCGTTATCAAATCCCAATGGTGATTCCTTCCGCAAGTATCAGTTAAATGTGCCTGCAAGGCACCTGAAAGGAGGCCGTAACCGTCTCGATTTCGACGTGGCGATGCGTGCACCTATTACGGATGTGGTTTGTGATGATGTGGCAGGGCGTCATCTTTACTTCCAGTTGTTACCTGACAGTCGTATAGAGCTGCCGGAAGCGGGACATGTGGCCAGGCAGCCTGATCTGCGCTTGTTTGGAGAAACCGCTTACCCCATGGCATCTGTTGTGCGCAAGTCTGCTGATATTTACGTGACCCGGCCGGACATGACCGGTGGTGCACTGACACTGGCCGGTAAACTGGCGCAGACAGCGGGTACGCTGCTTCCCGATATTCACGTTATTGAAGGCGTGCCCGGCACGACAACCGATACCGCATTTTTGATGACCACACCGGACTCTGTACCGCAGGGGTATGCCACTGCGTTCGGTGCGTCGCTTGAGAATGCCAAAAAGTGGCCCTACCGCCTGCAAAACATGCTGCACAACCGTCTGCGGGAAGCGGCAGAAGACAAACAGCATAAGAATCTGATTATGCATGGTGTGACGGTGCAGCAAAGCGGGCTGGGCGATCTGGCAGTCCTGATTGCTCAAAAGAATCCGCAGAGTGACGGTACCGGCACAATATTTATGATGGCCGCTGATACACCCTCACAACTCAATGACCGTGTGCAGGATCTGATTTCACCGTCCATCTGGGGGCAACTGGGGGGAGACTTCTTTGCCTGGGAAAACCCTGAGCAGCCGGCGCTGGTGATGCAGGTTGCCGATGTTTACGTGGTCGGAGAATTTGAAGATAGCTGGCTGCAAACCCGCATGTGGCTGTCGAATCATCCCTGGTACTGGCTAATTGCGTTTATTGTGCTGGTGCTGTTCTGTTCATTCATTGCTTACTGGTTGCTGCGCCGCCGGAATAACAAGATGCAGGACCAATGGTGATGAGACGGTTTGGCTTTGTTTTACTTTCTGTAGTGGTGCTGATGACTGCTTGCTCTCCTGCCCGCAAAAGTGAGTTCGCCCTCGCCTGGGACACCTACGCGGCCAGATTTTACGACCAGGGTCGTATTATCGACACCGGTAACAACAATGTGTCTCATAGTGAAGGGCAGGGGTACGGTATGTTGTTCGCCGTAGCGGCTGACGACAAGGCACGGTTTGACGAATTATGGCAGTGGACAGCCACTACCTTACAGCGGGCCGATAAGCTGTTCAGCTGGCGGTATACGCCGTGTCCTCAACAGGACAGAACCTGTGTGGATGATCCCAATAACGCCTCGGACGGGGATTTACTTATCGCCTGGGCGTTAATTAAAGCGGCAGATAAATGGCAGGAACCTGTGTACCGTAAATCAGCCATGGCGATTCTGGAGGCTGTAAGGGCCACTATGGTCGTGGCTAAGCATCCTTACGTGCTGTTGCTGCCGGGGGAAAATGGTTTTATTTACCCCAACGGCGACGTGCAGGTGAATTTATCCTACTGGGTATTTCCGGCGCTGAATGCTGCCGCTGATGCTACCGGCGATGAAACCTGGGACGATCTGGCCGTATCCGGCATTACACTGATACAGCAGAGTAATAACCAGTGGTCATTAACCCCGGACTGGTTAAGAGTGACAGACGACGGCATCAGTCTTGAAGGTGTAGTAAACCCTGAGTTCGGGTTCAATGCCTGTCGTATTCCGTTGCAACTTGGCTGGCAAAATATCGATAAGCAGGTAGCGAAGCCTTTTCTGGATTACTGGGCAGATACCGCTGCACCGGCAACTAAAAACTTACTTACCGGTGCGGTGGCAGAATATCCCCTGACGCCGGGCATGAAAGCGGCAAGTGCCGCGACGGCACAGCTTTATGGTGAGCCGGTGAAGGGGGATAACGCCGCCGGTGTATTTACCCTTAACGGTGAGCTTGATTACTATTCAGCAAGTCTCATTATGCTTAGCCGTCTGGCAATTCAAGAAGGAAACCGGCATGGCAGTTAAGCGGTTGTCACTTTTAACCGTAGCAGTACTGACGACTCTGGGCCTGAATGCGCCTCTTCAAGCGGCTGAAGCACCGGATCTCACCGGCGTGTGGTATCACATTAAACATAAGCAGGTAACGCTGGCGAACGCCGAATATCAGCGTTTACAAAACCGTTATCCTGACTGGCAGCCGGAAGAATCTCTAAAGCAGGCTATCAGCTTGCTGAATAAACCGTTAAAGCCGGTGGTCCCTGTCGAAAGGAAAAAAGAGACCGTTAAAGAAGACCCCGATGCGGCATTTATGGGCCGGCTGGCAGCGATGAAAGAAAAGCAGTGGCAGAGGCTTTCTGTCGTTGCAGTGTCCCGTGCTGCAACCATTGCTAACAGCAAACGTAATGACGCGGACTTGTTACTGACCGGTTGGATTTACATGGCCAGGCAGCAATATAACGAAGCCATGACTCTGTTCTCTCTGGTCAGTGAAGGCAGTGCCGGACAGAAAAAAGATGCCATTGGTGCGGCTGTGGATGCACTCAGCTTTCAGGCCATGGCTGCAGACGATCTTAACGGGTTGCAAGCGCTTTATGATGCATGGCCGCAGCAAGTTGCCGCACTGATAAACGGTGCTGCCTGGCAGGCTTTTGATGCCGGTGAGTTTACCCGCTCGGGATCTTTATTCAGGATAACCGGTAACCGTTACGGTGAGGTATTGAGCCTGGACGGGCAGGGACACAGTAAAGACGCACTTGTACTGGCTTGTACTACTCCTGCCACGACTGAATTAACAACATGGTGCCGTGACGGATTGTCTTCACAGCAAACAGCTGCATGGGAAGCGAAAGATTATGCAGCCAGCATCCGTGCCGCAGAATCCCTTAAAGAGCGTAATCTTCTCAGCCGTGACCAGGCAATGCTGTACGGCTGGGCACTGGATGAAAGCGGTAATAAAGCGGCCGCTTCGAAGGTGTTTCTGTCTGTGCTGGCAGACTCCCCGGCTGACGAAGAGGTTCAGTCTGCCGTTATTCACAGTTTTGATTACAATGCTGAAGCGCTGATGCCGCTGTCAGCAAAGTATCCCTTTATTGCCACGTTTATCAGCAGTCAGGAAGGCGGACAGGCATTCGGGAGAAAACAGTTCGACCTGGCTGATCGTTACAATGCTAATCCGGCAAAAGAATCAACCGCCGGCGATGTGCAGGTTTATGCCGGCTTATCAGCCCGTCACCGTAGCGGTGAAAGGGGGCTTGGCCATCTTGATGAGCATGCCGGTTATACCGGCTTCACTGATGTCTTTAAAGATACCCGTGTCGATGTCAGTGTGCGTCACGAGCAGGTGTTCAGCGGGACACCGGATGCCGGTAGCTGGTTTGGTACAGGCTTGTCTGATGCTGACTTTGCCGGTGAGGCAAAGCAGGCCGGGCAGGGCATCGATGTTTCCTTAACCCGTCAGGAACAGGACTGGACCTGGTACGGTCAGGCCGGGTACTTGCTGCTTGATCAACCTGTCTCTACCCGTCTGACCGGTGCCTTAGGGGCTACCTGGTATCAGGCTGATTTCTTAGTATCAGGTCTGGCTTACAGAGAACGCAGAAAAGACAGTGTTCTCAGTCAGACCGGCACCTGGTTTGATACCTCATCACGTGACAGTAGCGCAGCGTGGGGCGGTGTTATGCAAACAGGTCTGCGTGGATTGGGTGTAGTGGCCCTGAACGATGTGTGGTCAGCATCTTTGTCAGCAGAAACCGCCATGCTTGACGGAGAGCAGGTGAAAGATAACTCCATGCACAGCCTGCGGGTTGAAGTTAGCAGAGAATTATCCGGCGATAAGAAAGACTGGCTGGACTATTTTCGCGTGGCACCGTATCTCGGCTGGCAGCAGTATGATCACGATTTAAGTGGTTTTACGGCCGGACATGGCGGCTATTTCAGTCCGCAGAGATTCTTCAGTACCGGGGTCAGCACTGACCTTCTTACCGCCGAAGGTAGACTGTGGCAGTTGAGAGGCCGTTTCAGTCTCGGCTGGTCTTCAATCAAACAGGATGGCGGGCCGCGCTTTCCGTTAACTGAGGATTCAGTCACGGTGTTACCGTCAACCAATGTGTCAGGCGTCAACGGTGAGTTGCTGATTGAAGGTCAGTATTTGTTTGGGAATCACTGGTCGCTGGCGGGTTATGTCAGCCGCTCACATGCTGTGGCGTATCAGGCAACGTATGCTGGTATTGAGCTTCGCTGGTATGCCGCCCCACGTAAGGGCGTAACCAGCGAAACACTGATAGGGTCGTCTGTGGAATTAAAAGGCTTTGCTTTTTAATAAATACTGACGGAGACCAAATGCCATCAGGATGACGAAAAACAACGCGCCGCCGGGCTCGCTGACAGTAAAGTTACCGAACTGATAGTTATTAATCTGGCCTGTCAGTGTACCCACAGGCGATGTCAGGCTTTTCACAATAAAGTTGCCATCAATATGCCCGTCATAGAATACCGTGTCTGCCAACGGAGCCAGAATACTGCCTTTAAAACCAATGGCGTTCAGGGTCAGTGATGTGGCATCAACAAAGTTAAATAACACATTATTCGCATACGTACCGTCGTGACGGTAAACCCCCGGCTGATTATCTGCAATCTTATTGCCGTCTGCGCCATAAAAACCGGTATTAAACAGAGATACATCCGTACCGGTCACATTGATAATGTTGTAGCTGTCTGTATCAACGTTCAGATAAATGCTTTTGTTTGCTGCAGACAGGGTCGAGGCATCAATAGAGAACACGTTAAAATCGCTGTTGCCATCAAAGCTGATACTCCACACGTCTGTGCCGTTACCGGTTACCGTGGTGGTAGCATTGTCTGACAAAACGCCCCACAACGAAGACGTGGTCAGCAGATCCTGATTGATACTGGTGAAATCAAAGGAGCTGTCATTATAAAAACTGTGTGTATTATTCGTTGCATTAACGCCATACAGGCCAACAGAACTGTCGATATCAATGGTGCCACCGGCAACAGCGTCACCATTGTAAATACGGGCATCCCGCATGGTGACGTTGCCGCCCACTGTAAGGGTGTTTTGTTGACCATTTTCCGGCAGTTCGAGACCAATACCATAGTGCTGCAGGTTTAAGTCGCCACCCACGGCCAGCGTACCCTCTACATCAGACTGAGTGCCTGTCATGTTTTCCATGATGTACGCGTTGAAATCAAAAGCTTCATTCAGATACACAGGCGCGGCACTGGCCAGCTGGCTGCCGAATAACAATCCGATGAAAAGATGTTTTAAACGTAAATGACGCATAAACGCTCCGCTAAGCTTGCCCGAATGCTTCCCTTTTGTGATTTCAGGCATGAATAAAGATAACGTAAAGATTGTATGTTAATTGGCCGGTCAACACCAGCAAAGGAAGGTATGTTGAACAATACTGATGCAAAAAACGCGGCATAAGCCGCGTTTTTAATTTGATAGAAAAGAAATACTGATGGTCAGGATTCTTTCACCAGAACAGATACCTTTTCAATACCTGCAATTTTAACCTGGTTCATTACTTCAACAACGATACCGTGTTCGGTATTTTCTTCTGCCTGAATTGCTGCAGAGTCAGTGTTGTTTTCTGCAAGGAACGTTTGCGCGTTCGCAACAACACGACGGATATCAACTTCACGACCACCCATTGTAATCACGCCATTCGCGTCAATACGGATAGACAGTGATTTGGAAGGCTTGTTGTTGTTTGCCTGGCTGTCATCAGGACGGTTTACGTCCAGACCTTTCTCTTTCACGAAAGAGGTGGTAACAATGAAGAAGATCAACATGATGAACACGATGTCCAACATGGGGGTCATGTCAATCTGAGCCTCGTCATCGGCACTGGTATGCTTTTTTCTTTTCATCTCGTAGTCATTCTTCTCTTTAAGTTCGAGCACCCTAGTATACTGTTTGTTATCAAAACTGGTAGCATTTTGTAATAAACAGACACCATTCTTAACACTTGTTGCTGGCTTTTTAGCCAAAATCACCGGTGAGTTATATTATTACGATGATTTTTTAGTCAGGGCCTTACCCAACTGGTAAAAATACAACATTAATGCATCATTAAGCTGTTTACGCAAATTACCATGAGGATAAATACCAAGTCTAGCCTCAGCAGACTTTTTTGTTCCCTGCACAAGAAACGCATTCTTCACGGGATGATCCTGGATACAAGCTTCGAATGCCCGCGCCGCCATCTCTTGTGGCATAGCATAGTAATACATTTTTAACGTGCGATCAGCCTCTATTGATCGCAAAAGATAATCATTCGGTGCTTTTTGATCGTTCAGGAACATAACCTGAAAACACTCGCAGAGCTTATCATTCAGGGGGTGAGCACGCATTGGCGCACTGTCCAGCCAGGCTTTGGAAGCAAATGATCCCGGCGGCAGATCGCTAAAAACGCGGGATGCAATGTAGTGATCGAAGGCATGAAACCATTCGTGCGCAAGTGCGCCGCCACCGGCGTTCTTTGCCAGAGCCAGTTGCCGCTTAGCACTGTTATAGTGGGCGCTGGCGTGTTTCTGGCCGCCACTGCCAAACGCCAGCGATAATGTGCCGTTCAGCGAGATCACCTGTTCGTTTATTTGTAATATTTCGATCAGATCGTACAGGGCATCGAAGAACAAATTGGCAGCAAGCTGCTGTTCTTCAGCCGTGACCCATTTGCCAATGGTAATTGCAGAGAAATTAAATAACTTGCGGATGTCATTAAAGCTGACGTCCGCACCGTCGCGGTGGGATGGACCGTTGCGGTAGAACTCGCGGTGGAGTCTGCCTGAAGAGGCGTTAGCCGGCGAGTTCATCTAACAGCTGAAGGCACCAGGTGTTGATGCGCTCATCGGTTTGATCAAATTGATTTTCATCGTCGAGGCTAAGGCCGACGAATTGAGACTTATCTTCCGTCAGTCCCTTTGATTCGGCAAACTCATAGCCCTGATTGGGCCAGAAGCCGATAAAGCGGCAACCTGACGGCTCAAGGGCTTCATGCAGCATGCCCAGCGCATCCTGGAACCAGTCGGCATAGCCGAACTGATCACCCAATCCGAACAGGGCAACAGTTTTTCCGGCAAGGTTCAGCTTGTGCACGTCTTCCCAACTGGATTCCCAGTCTTCCTGCAGCTCACCAAAGTCCCAGGTGGAGATGCCGAATATAAGAATGTCGAAAGCTTCTGCCTGTTGCAGCGCAGTATCTTTGATATTAAAAACGCTGACGACCTGCGCATCAAAAATACTGTTCAGCTGAGCCTGAATTTTTTCGGCTGCCATCTCGGTATAACAGGTGGTGGAACCATAAAACAAACCGATGGACAGGGCTTCATCGCTCATTCTTTTACCTCTATTCTTCTTTCCTGGGCGGGATTTCTACCGTATCCCCGTTACTGCACAACGCTTTGCAAATTACAGTGGTGTCATTCTTGTGTAAAACAAGCTGGCCGATTGCAGAGCGGTTCAACAAGGTTTTACCGTCGATGCCATCGGGAGAGCGCGATCTCACCGACATATTCCGGCGCCGTGTAAACACGTTTAGCGGCGATTTATGACCATAAAACCAACGGTTTAATCTTTCCAGCCAGCGCAATAGTCCTTCAGGAAAAGCATTTTTAATACCGCTGCAGGTAAACTGAGTGATATGGGGGCTGTTCCGGCGGAAGCGCAGGCGCACATCATACACGAAAGAGTAGTGCACATCGCCGGACAAAATAATAAATTCCGGCGGCGTTTTATAATGGCGGAAAATATTCAGAATGACGTTTGCCGTGCCACGGTGGGCCATCCAGTTTTCTGCATCTACGGTGAGTGCTTTGCCAAAAAACGTAAATACTTTCTGGATGGCTTCAATCATCTTTACGCCGTAAATGGGGGCGGCAGACACCACAATCACCGCTTCCTTTCCAATTAATGCCTGCTGGAATTCACAAAGTGCTTCCCAGTCCATCAAACCGGATGGCTTATTCAGACTGGATTCTGAACGCCACCGGCGGGTTCGGGTATCCATCACATACACCGGCGGTGACGTCTCCAGTGTGTAGTGCCATTCTTCGAAATCCAGCAGCGTATCAATAAAGGCATCATGTTCCTTCAGGCCGGCGGGAGTGAAAACGCCGGCAGCAGTTTCCAGAATGTCCGTAAACTTATCCGGTTGGTTACCCCAGCCCTGGCAAAGCCAGTAACCCATCAGTGCGTTACCCACCATACGTTTTGACAGGGGATGACCATACACTTCCTGCTCCCACCCTCGGGTCAGATTCCAGTCATCGGTCACGTCGTGATCATCGAATATCATGTAGACCGGCAGGTGTGCCAGAGAACGGCGCACTTCCGGCAAGGTGGCTGCGAAAGCCTGAATAACTGTCAGTTCCTGATTAAATTGAGCTTTGTAGGGTTCAGGGATGTGACTGTCTGAAAATTTGATGTCGCGCCACATCGCCGGCGACCACACCAGGATATACATGGCCATGATTTCTGAAAATGAAATCAAATGGTTTTTTGCATTTACTGAAGTAAACACCGGCTTTTTCTTGGCGCCGAAAAATAGCTTCGACAGTGCCGTGTTCATGGCTATTTTGGGGAGGATTTCGTCCCGCTGATAGTAATTCAATGAGTGAGAGGTCAGTGCATCACTGTGGTCCACCACTGCGCCTTCAAGGGGCTCACCGAAAAGCCCCAGCGCAGTAATGACTTGCTGTATCGCCTGAAGCATTGGACCGGCGACATCGTCGCTGTATACCTGATCGCCGGTCAACAGCAGCATGTCCGGCCGGCAGACACCGCCTTTGAATTCCTCTTCAATTAATCCGTGAACACGGGTAAGCGCATCTTTTTCATCATGATGAGGTTTCCGGCAGGAGCCGTGTAACACGTTTGTCAGTGCCGGTTGCCAGTAAAAAGAAAGGGCTGATTGCCCTTCAAACAACACGGTCTGCTTTTCATTATCCCACTGACTTTGCTGTGATTGCGACGCAAAAAGCAGTTCGTATTCGTTTAATCTGCCGGCGGTGAGTGGTGAAGCCAGGTGGGCTTCCAGCAAAGTAACGAAGGCCCGTTCACCGGCCTGTACGGTATGCTGAGCGCATTCTGTCTGCTGCTGATTACATATCAGTTGTGCATCAACCCGTTCACTGGTAACAAGCCAAAGTGTGAAGCCCTGTGAGTGGGTGTGCCTGAGAACCGGCCCCGCCACTACCAGTGGTAAAGATGACATGACGATGTAAAGCTCCTGTGTTTTGATGAGATTCGCAGGTGAGTTTCTTACAGTGATATACTCTTAAACGTTTTAAATTATTTCGCAATTCTTCAACGGGTTAAAGGAAAAGAATGAAACAAATTATTGGCCTGGCCGGTGTGGCGGTATTTGCACTGGGTGCATGCAGCGAAGCGCCGGAGCAAGTTGAAGTAGCCACGGCTTCCAAAGTCACGTCGCTGGAGGCTAAGGGCACGTGGATAAAAGATGAAAGCGGGAATGTAATGGCCGATCCGCAAACATCTGCCCTTACCGTGTGGGAAGGGAAACTGGTGTCCTTGTCTGATGCCAGTGCCGGCGCGGACATGCAGCGCCGGTTGCATTTTATTGACCCTCAAACTGCAACGGTAACCAGTGATGAAGAAAAAATGCGTATTGGCACCACTGTCAGACGCAGTTGTTTTTCAGGTTATCTGGCAGATGCGCCTGATCTTGAGGCGCTGGTCGCTGATCCCGCTCAGCCCGGCGTTTTCTATACCGTAACCGAAGATGCCACCCGTACCGGCGCATTGTCGGTAAGATGCCAGCAGCGTTATCAGAATACCGGTTCGACAGATTATCCGTCATTGCTGATACGGCTTGAGCGCCATGAGTTCGGCACTACAATGACAGGTGTCAGGCCACTGCAATTCCCGCTGTCTCTGAATGTGGGGGACTACCCCAACGACGGCATTGAGGGACTGGCAATAAGCGCAGATAACACCCTGTATCTCGGACTGGAAAAAGACGCAGCGGGACAGCCCCGTATCTTTTCATTAACCCTGGATGACGACTTCTGGGATACCACGGATTTTGTTCCGGTTGAGGATCCCGGACTTGCTGTGCCTGTTTTTGACAGCGGAAATCATCCTCTGAATGGTCTGGCATGGTATGACGGGGAAGGCGAACAGGGTTACTTGCTGGCTTCTGCGCGTAATGATAATGAATTGTGGGTGATCAGTACTGATCCTGAAAAAGAAACGAAACGCATCCCGTTACATTTCACCGCTCCGGCATCAGGTGATAACTGCAGTACGGAAGAGCGGATGGATAATGCATCCATAGAAGGTTTAACGGTTCTGGGAAACACACTTTATCTGGTAAACGATCCCTGGAAGGAAAACTATTTGAAAAATATAATTTGTGATTCAAATTCGGTAGCCTATCAAGCTATGGCTCCGCTACTTTTTTCTGTTCCCCTCGATCCAGCATGGTTCTAATAAGTTGATTGATTGCGCCCGGTTTTTCAGCTTGCGGTGTGTGGCCACAAGCTGAAAAGACATGAAGGGTTGCTGAAGGTGTATTTGACGATTGAAGCCTGCTGTGCAATTCGGGTATCACCATGTCTTCCCTGCCATGTACAAACCAGGTAACAGGCGGTGGACTGTTTAAAATCGATTGCGTGGTGCGGATCAGATGATTGCGTTGACCAAACACCGAGTTTATGACAGATACGAAGTGACGCAAGCCTTGCTGGGCTGGTTTGTGGTAGCTGTTTCGCCGAACAGCTTCGAGTATCAGCTTGTCAACCTTTTCCGCTTGATAGAAAATAGCTTTGCACTGATTTGTAAAAGCGACTCTGCCGGGTTGCGATAATAGTGCGCCGATTCCCGGCAATCCCATCAGGCGAAAAGGAAATGGTGTCGCATGTCCTAGTGTCGCACTATTCAGTAAGCCCAGTGAAAGCACTTTTTCCGGCATCATTTCGTATATCCTTGTAGCGACAGCCGCACCCAGAGAGTTACCCGCTAAGTGCACTGGCCCATCAGCAATTTGTTTCAGTAGCTGGCAGCCGAGTATAGCCAATACGTTTAAGTCTTCGTGACCATTGACTGGAGAAGAAAGGCCGTGTCCAGGATAGTCCCAGGCTATAATTCTGTAGTCTTGCGAGAGACTACAGAATTGGTTAGCCCAAATCTCAACGCTACTTCCTACACCACCACAGAGCAGGAGCAGAGGTTTGTTTTGAGTTTGTGTGTCCCAGTATCGGATGACGTATTGATCAAGCCGGATTGAGTGCTCTGGTGCAGAGAAATTAAATTCTGTCAGTGTCATTTACCGGCCCCGTTCCATAATATGACAGGCTTAATAGCAGCGCCGTTCTCTATATCTGCAATGGCCTTATTAATGTTTGTGTAGGAGTAAAAGGTAATGAGTTTGTCAAAGGGAAACGTGCCGTTTTCGTAGAGTTCGATTAGAGCTGGTATGAATGTTTCAGGCTGTGATTCCCCTTCCACGATGCCAATCAGATGACGGCCACCACTCATAAAGTGGGTTTCGTTCAACACAATTTCAGCATCCGGACCGGATGCCCCCAATATGCCGCAGGTGCCACGAGGGGCCAAACATTCTACGGCGGTTCGGATAACAGCGGGTATTCCAGTTGTATCCAGCGAAAAATCGGCACCGTGCCCGGTTATCGCTATCAACGAGTTAACGGTGTCGCCTTCAGACAATAATGTGTGTGTAGCCCCTAACTCTTTTGCTATGGCGAGCCTGGACGGGTTTTTATCGACCGCAATAATTGGATAAGCGCCTTGTATCTTTGCCGCCATTATTGCGGCAAGGCCTACTGAGCCGGTGCCAAAGACTATAAAGGATTTACCTTGAGCTACCTTCAACGCATTTATAACGGCACCGGCACCTGTCTGAAGTCCGCAAGCCAGCGGGCCCAGCATTTTCAGATCCGCAGTTTTACTGACTTTCACTACGTTGGTTTGCCTGCAAATGGCAGTGGAGGCAAACGAAGACTGACCAAAGAAATGACTGTGCACAGGGCCGTTTGCGTCTTTAAGAGCGGTGGTGCCGTCTTTCCGTGTAGCAAAGAAATTTTTCGGAAAAAATTCATGACAGTAACTTGGCATCTGTTCCTTGCAACTGGGACATGTTTCGCAGTGATCAAACGTCATTACCACGTGATCACCTACTTTTACTTTCGTTACTTTTTCCCCCACCTGCCTGACAATTCCAGCCCCTTCGTGGCCTAAGACAACTGGAAGGGGGGTAGGGAGCATTCCTGCACGTACTACCAGATCTGTATGGCATATTCCGGTTGCTACTAAGTCGACCATTACCTCGTCTGCGGCAGGCTGGGATAACGTTAAGGTTTCAAGCGTCAGAGGCTTATTATGTTCTCTGGCTACGGCTGCGGTTATTTTCATTATTTGAATCTCACTTTACTTAGAAAGGTTTTAATTGAGCTTTGGGAGAGATGGTCTGCCACTGCCAGTGAGTATATAAATCCCAGTCGGCCGGGCCACAAACTGCAGAACCGTTTCCTGATGATTTGAATCCGCCAAACGGGTTGCAACAATTGTCGTTTACAGTTTGATCATTGATATGGAGCAGTCCTACTTCGAGTTGAGCGCCGATTTGCATAGCTCTTGTGAGGTCGTTGGAGATAACGGCGCCTGCAAGTCCGTAGTCACCACTGTTAGCCAGTTCAATAGCTTCCTCGTCAGTATCGTATGTGACGATATTTACAACCGGCCCGAAGATTTCTTCCTCAAAGCAGCGCATACCGGGCGAGACATCAGTGAGAACTGTCGGGGCGTAGAATAGACCTTCGTGATACCCCCCGCATTGCACAATCGCGCCGGCTTCGACAGAATCTTCGACAATTTTGCTGACTTTCTCTAATTGTTGCGCGCTAATCAGAGAGCCGATGGGGCATTGGCTGTCCAGGTCGCCGTAAGACAGTGTTTTCGCCCGTCCTACAATCTTAGCGATGACTTCTTTAGCAATTGAACGGTGAACTAATATTCGTCCTGAGGCCATACAAATTTGACCCTGATGTAAAAATGCCCCCCATGCGATGTTACTGGCAGCAATATCAATATCTGCGTCATCTAAAATAATAAGCGCGCTTTTTCCACCTAATTCCAATGACACTTTTTTCAGGTGTCTTCCACAAGTTTCTCCTACTAACCTGCCGGCATGCGTTGATCCGGTAAAGGCGATCATACCTACTTCATCTGATGTACAAAGTGCATTTCCAGCGTCTCCGTAACCTGGCAATACTTGATATGTTCCGGCTGGTAATCCAGCGTGCTCAAGTGCCAATGCAAGTAAAAAACCACCTGAGAGCGGCGTGCGGGGATCTGGTTTCGATATTACGGCGTTTCCGGTGGCTAAAGCGGGAGCCACACTTCTTGTACTAAGTACCATCGGGAAATTAAATGGTGATATTACCCCTACAACGCCAATTGGTTTCCTCTTTGCTAAAGACAGCTTTCCTTCATCGTCAGGCAAGGTGATCCCGTGAGGTTGTAGAGCCATTCCTGCAGCAAGTTTTAAAAGTGTGATGCACTCCCGTACCTCGTGTTCGCCTTTGAATCTGGCACCACCTGTTTCTCTGGCCACAATCTCGCTAAATGATGTGAAATGTGTTTGCAGAAAATTTGCGGCTTTCAAAAAAACATCTGCTTTTTCTCTGGCAGCTATCATTGCCCACGCCATGCCTGCGCGGGATGCGTCTTTTGCTGCTCTACGGATATCCTCTTCGCCGGCGCTACCGACTTCTGTTAGCCACATCTGTTTGGCCGGTTCATCGACAGCGATAGTTTCTCGTCCATTTTTTGTCCATTTGCCAGTATATATACAGCTTTTCCAGGGTTGTTCTTTTAGCCATTGATTGACCACGGTTTCTTCCTCAATTTTCATAAATATCGCCATGGGTATTTCAAGTCATGTGCCAAAATACACATGTGGATAACATTTTATTTACGTTGGCGGTGATGGTAAGGGCTCGGTGGATAGTCTGGTCGGCTGGAAGACACGAATATATGACGGTTACTATCTGATAATTGCTCAAATGATCAATTTTGTCCTAAGTGATTGCTCATTTGATCAATCAGGACGACTCATGCCCACGATACCTGAGCTGAATGTAAGGTGATAGTGTAGAAAAGTACTATTTTTTTTAACATTTAAGTTCGATTAGGTACTCATTTTTGATGATGATAAAATCATACTTAATTATCTTTTTCTTTTAAAATAGCATTAAATATCAATGATATGTTTTTATCTTTCTTGGTTGGCTTTGTTTTTGCTTTGTTAGTTTTTTGAGTGCTAAATGTAAATTAAATGAAGACCCTGAGGAAAATAAAATGAAATTAAAAACCACCCCGCTCGTGCCGTTAAGATTAACTGCGCTCGCATCTACTTTGTGTATTGCAGTGACTAATCAAGCGAGTGCACAGGAGGATAATAAAGGCACTTTGGAAGTCATCAGTGTCACAGCCCAGAAAAGGGTAGAAAATGCACAAGAAGTTCCTATAGCAATTAGTGCTATTTCTGCAAATGGTATCCGCGATAATGATATTGGTAATGTAACTGAAGTGTCTGCTTTTATCCCCAACGTAGAGATGGACGCGACTTCGCCTTTTGCTGGTTCGTCGTCTGTTCTGAGTGCTTTTATTCGCGGGATCGGACAAAACGATTTTGCCTTTAATCTCGAACCGGGAGTGGGTCTCTATGTTGATGGTGTGTACTACGCCCGTACTCTTGGTGCCGTAGTTGATACTTTGAATCTTGAGCGAATTGAAGTATTGAAAGGCCCTCAGGGGACTTTATTTGGCAGGAACACTATTGGTGGTGCGCTTAACATAATATCAAGTCGTCCATCAGACGAATTTGCATTTAAATCGGAAGTGACTGTAGGCAGTTTTAACCGGCAAGATCTACGTGTGGCTGCCGATATACCGCTTTCTGATGATTTACTGACTCAGGTCTCGTTTTCATCAAAACGAAGGGACGGTTACCAAAAGCGATTGAGATTTCCGGGCAGTGAAGCATTTGTAAACGACATCGGGCATTTCAACACTACTAAAAATCAGCTGACGTACGGAGATGCGGCGGGAGCTGAAAATACAGTTAATGGTCGTATAAAAGCGGAATACATTGTATCAGACGATCTGACTTTAACATTTTCGGCTGATTATACCGATACCGATGAAAGCGCTGCCCCTTCGACACTGATTTCAGTCGACAATACAGCCAGCCTTGCTTCACTGTATAATACATGTATAAGTCTGGATACAGCTACACTTGCTGGTATTGGCTTAGGCGCGGTATGTGGAACACGGGCAACTATCGGAACGGCACTGGCAGGAGCAAATGCAGATGACGACCCGTCAAATAATCGTCTGCCCATCGATGATCGATATATCACGGGTGATCCGGATATTACCTATGCCGCGGGCAGTAATTTCTCAGAGCTTGAAGCTTGGGGAACTGCTCTTACCGCAGAATGGGATCTCAACGGTGATCTGGGATTGAAATCGATTACTGCGTACCGTTCATTGGCGTCCAGCTTCGGCGTTGACAATTCAGGTGGGCCGTTCACGATGGTCGACACATCATTTTACATGGAGCAGAGCCAGTTTTCCGAAGAACTGCAACTGACCGGTACCGCATTTAACGACAAAATGAAATGGGTGACAGGTCTATATTATTTTACAGAAGAAGGCACACTCGTTGACACGCCTGTATTTGCTGCTGGTTTGGTTCAGGTTTACGGACCGAATGACTTGCAGAACGAAGCAGTAGCCGGGTTTGCGCACATTAATTATGAAATTAATGACAGATGGGGAGCGACCTTCGGGATCCGTTACACCCGTGAAGATAAAGAATTTGAAGGAAAGCAACTCGAGCTTAACCAGTTTGGCATAAAGGTGGGTTTTCCGGCTAGTCTCTATCCTGATCAAGATGACCTGACGAGAGTTTATCCATTAGGGAAAAATACGTTGTCGTTTGATGATACCTCTATACATCTCGGTTTTGAATATCATATTACTAAAGACATAATGAGCTACGCGTCATATTCTCAAGGCTTTAAATCCGGCGGGTGGACAACACGACTAACAGTACCCGAGCCCGGGAATGTGCCACCTACCTTTGAACCTGAAGAAGCCGACAGCTATGAATTGGGCATCAAGTCACGATTTTGGGACGGAGCGGCACAGGTCAATGCTGCTGCGTTTTACACTGATTATGACAATATTCAAATCACAGTAAATCGCGGACTATCTCCTTTCTTTGAGAACGCAGCGAAAGGCGAAATCGGCGGCCTTGAAGTGGAAGGTCAGTTTATCGTCACGGAAAATTTGTATGTGAATGCATCACTAGGCTATATAGATGCAAAATACACCGAATTGGAAGAGGGAGCTGTAATAGACGGAGATGCCAAATTCGTGAATACACCAGAATTCTCCAGCAGCCTGGGAGTTCGCTACCATTATATGCTTGAATCAGGTGCTGAATGGGTATGGATGGCGGACTGGGCATTCAGAACGGAGACAGCGAATGTCACTGAGAACTCGCCGGGGACGAATCAGCCTGCATATCATCTTGCAAATGCATCTGTGAAGTATATTTCCGCCGAAGGAAACTGGGATGTGTCACTCCGTGGCGAAAATATTACGGATAATCGCGTTATCGTCACAGGTTTCAGAAACAACGATGTGGGCACTACGCAAGTTGTGTACAACGCGCCGCGTATGTGGTCTTTGAATTTCAGTTTCCGTTACTGAAATAAGCATCCAGCGGACCGTAAGTGATATGCGGTCCGCTTTTAGTGTAAATCCCCACTAATCCCGCTACTCTTAGTTTATCCAGTTGTATAAGAATTTCCGGTCATGAAAAGGTACGAAAAACAAATTCACAACAAAGTCTCTCTTGCGGGACTCGTTTCGAAGGATGGATCTGGGGCACTGCACGGTTCATCATCAAAACTGGATGAATCTACCAGCCCGACTATTGATGAGCTGACCGAATGTTTATTTTTTTCACCCGGAGACGGGCGAATTTGGATGAATGACCAGCGCATGATATTGCTCCACGGAAAGTCTTTCGGAGCTTTAAGACAACAAATAATTGATACGCTTGGTCTGGATGAAGCAAGGAAGCTGTTTATGCGGGTAGGGTATTTGTCAGGTGCGAGGGATGGTGAACTGGTTAAATCTCAGTGGCCTGAAGCCGATCCTGCTTCAATATTTGCCGCAGGTACTAACTTGCACTCGCTTGAAGGCGCCGTGAAAGTGGAGACAGTACATTTTGAATTTGACAAATCGGAAGGTCTTTATGATGGCGAGTTTGTTTGGCACAACAGCCTTGAGGCAGAGCAGCATCTCACTTCCTATGGAGTTAGTAGCCAGCCTGTTTGCTGGATGGAAATCGGCTATGCTATCGGCTATGTCAGTTGTCTTCTTGGTACATTGGTTATTTTCCGCGAGTCCGGATGCCTCGGTATGGGGCATACCCATTGCAAGTTAGTAGGGAAGAATGCCAATAAATGGCCAGAGGGGCAGCAAGATGTAGATTTTCTTGTGAAACACCGAAAGAAAAAGAAAGGTGAACCATATTCCGAAAAAAACAGTTTTCCAGTTGCTCATGATGAGAGTGAGGAGCAGGAAAGTATGGTCGGTGTTTCCCCTGCCTTTCTGACAGTCAGTCATGCGCTTAGCAAAGTGGCGCGAACAAACGCTACGGTTTTGTTAACTGGTGAATCTGGAGTGGGTAAAGAGCTCTTTGCGCAACAATTGCATTATTCCAGTAAAAGGCACCGGTCCCCGTTTGTTGCTTTTAACTGTGCAGCTATTCCGGATAATCTTCTCGAAGCTGAATTGTTCGGTGTCGAAAAAGGTGCTTTTACAGGAGCAACACACAGCCGTGAAGGCCGCTTTGAACGGGCTGAAGGTGGGACTTTATTTCTCGATGAGCTGGGCACATTAAGCCTGTCCGGACAGAGCAAGTTACTCCGTGCTTTACAGGAGAAGGAGATCGAAAGAGTGGGCGGTACTAAACCTGTTTCTGTCGATGTCAGAGTTGTAGCTGCGACAAATTTGAATTTGTTAGATGCCGTTGAAAAGGGAGAATTTCGCGAAGATTTATATTACCGGTTAAATGTGTTTCCCATTGCTCTACCTCCTCTCAGGGAGAGGCGCGATGATATCCCACTGCTGGTCAATCATTTTTTCAAAAAATACTGCATCCTTCATGAAAAAAAACTATCCGGAATAACTCTCAGGGCCTCTCAAGCCTTACTAAACTATGATTTTCCGGGCAATATCAGAGAGCTGCAAAACATTGTTGAGCGCGGTGTCATATGGGCGGAAGACCACGATAGTGTCGATATACATCATATGTTTCACAAAGAGCCTTTACCTGAAAAATTTTTACTCTCAGTGAATGCACAGGGGCAGTTGGGTCAGCAATCAAATTATTCGTCAGAAAACATTTTAGAAAAAGTAGAAACTTTGCAATCCGGTGGCTTTTCCCTCGACTCTCTGGAGCGAACTTTGCTAAAAGAAGCGGTTTTACTGAACGATAATAATTTGTCCGCTGCGGCCCGAAAATTAGGTATCAGTCGTGCTCAGCTGGCCTACCGTATGAAAAAATACAATTTGGGTTAACGGAAAATTGCGCTCCTGAACGGAGCGCAAATTTAAGTCAGACAGATCTCTGTTTAGTTTTTCAATTCGCCACTGGCAGATTCGATGTGCGCTCTTACGAACCACTGGAACTGTTCCAGATCAGCCAGCTGACCGGTGATCATATCTTCTGATACAGGGTCCAGCTCTTCCAGTTCTTCAATAGCGTTACGGTGGTCGCCATTCACACCGTTGTACACGGCATCCAGCGCTACCAGGTGATCAGTGACCAGTGCCTTGCCAATCTTGTAGTCTTCCCATGAACGACCTTCAACAATCGCTTTAGGCGTACCGTGAGGTACTCCGCCAAGGGTAGCAATTCGTTCTGCAATGGTATCTGTCATATCGCGCACGGCATCGACCTGTGGGTCCAGCATTTCATGTACACCGATAAAATTCGGGCCAACCACGTTCCAGTGAATATGCTTCAGCGTAAGCTGTAAATCCAGCAGTGCCACCAGACGTTGTTCAAGCACAGCAACAGCTTTTTTCGCAGCGTCTTTTTTCATACCCGGTGCAGTAAATGCAGCAACATTACTCTTACTCATGATTTCTCCTGCTTTAGTCGTTTACGGCTGCAGACTCTCTGAGCGGGCAGCCTCTAAGTTAGTGAATTAGTAGCTGCAAACCACGTACCGGCTGTAACATTTTTCTCTTTTCACCTTTTAGAAAGCGGGCTGCAGAGGATTTTTAACGGATTGCGACAGAGGCAAAATGGCTGGCGGGTAAGAAAAACATGCAGACATCTGTAAATTGTGCAAAAAAAAGCAGCCCTGAAGGCTGCCTGATAAATGAATGTGCCGGGATGCAGACTTAACGCAATCTGGCAGCAAACGTCTTTTTAAACTTAGCCAGCTTAGGTGCCACTACCATGGCGCAGTATTGATTCTGCGGATTATTTTTGAAGTAATTCTGGTGGTAGTCTTCTGCCGGATAGTAATTATTAACTTCTGTTACCTCAGTAACGACGGGGTCAGGCCAAATCTCATCGTCATTAATTTCCTGAATAATTTTCTGTGCCTCATCCCGCTGGCTTTCGGAATGATAAAAGATTGCGCTGCGATACTGCGGGCCAGTGTCGTTCCCCTGGCGGTCAACCTGCGTGGGATTATGCAAAGCAAAGAAAATTTCGAGGATTTCACGGTAAGAAATGCTGGCCGGATCAAATTCAACCCGCACGACTTCAGCATGCCCGGTATCTTTTTTACAGACGGCCTCATAGGAAGGATTTTCAACGTGTCCGCCGGCATATCCGGAAATAGCGCTTATTACGCCTTCCACACTGTTGAATGCCGATTCAATACACCAGAAGCATCCTCCGCCGAGTGTCGCAGTTTCTGTCGTTGCCATTATTAAAGCTCCTGTTATCAGATTTCCTGTAATGTGGTTACGTTAGTCGCTGACTTCAACCTCAAGTTACGCTTTTTTAATCTCTGAATGATGTGCAACCGCGTACTATTATACAGGTAAAGTGGTACATCGGGCCGGCGGTGATTCAGGCCCCGGTAAACGGAGAAATCATGAAAATCTTCTATGACAGTTACTGCCCCTTATGTTGTGCTGAAATGTCTCATATCAAAAAGCGTGATCAGCATGGCAGGATCCAACTGGTAGATATTCAGGATCCTGCCTTCAGTGAGCATTATCCCGGGCTGGACAGAGCACAACTGGATGCCAGAATTCACGTAGAGCTGGATAACGGTGAAATGGTTACCGGGCTGGACGCTACCCACGCAGCCTGGCAGGCTGTAGGGCGGGGCTGGCTTTACGCGCCTCTTCGCTGGCCGGTGATCCGCATTGTTGCCGACATTGCCTACAACCTTTTCGCCAGAAACCGTTATACCATTTCCTATTTGCTCACCGGCCGCCGCCGGACCTGTGATGATGGCCAGTGCGGTTACAGGACGGACAAATAATATGGCGCATACTCACCTCATTATTGGCGCCGGCGGTGCTATCGGGCGGGCAGTGACAGAAGCACTGGCCGCCAGAGAGCCTCAAAGCCGTGTCTTTGCCGTCGCAAGGCAACACCAGCAGAGTTTTGAAGCCGGCAACGTGACAGCAATCACGCTGGAATCTGCAAATGAAGAAGCAGTAAACCAATGGACGGCTGAACAGAAAGCAAGTGGCATCGTATTTTCGACAGTCATTTGTACCGCCGGGGTCCTGCATGGCGACGCAGGCGGCACGGAGGTGAGGCCTGAAAAGAAAATCGAAGACATCAGTGCGGATAAACTGCTGGCATACTTTTCGGTGAATACTGTGGTACCGGCGATCTGGCTGAAAGCACTTGTGAATGTGCTGGATAAAGAGAGAAGTACCATTGCATGCTTAAGTGCCCGTGTGGGCAGTATCAGTGATAACAGGCTGGGCGGCTGGTATGGCTACCGGGCCTCAAAGGCGGCACTGAATATGATGCTGAAAACCGCGGCTGCAGAATTTTCCCGCCGGAGTAAAAATACGGTGCTTATCAGCTACCATCCGGGCACAGTGGACAGTGCGTTGTCGGAACCATTTCAGGGCAACGTATCTGAGGGAAAACTCTTTACGCCTGCCTTTACTGCTTCACAGTTACTTGATTTCATTGACAAAGCGACGCCGGAAAATAATCCGCATTTCATCGACTGGGCGCATAAACCTGTTCCCTGGTAAGAGATCACTACACTGAGCCGGGCCGGAACAGGCCATTCCAGCGCTCAAATACGGGACATTCGGCAGGGACGCTGATACTATTCGCCCTTATATCCGCGTGAAAATGACAACGATATAACTGCCCAGGCACAGCTAAAAGTGCAGGTAGTGTGGGGAAGGTGACAGCCGGAATGACTTAGGGTAATCCGGTTGTCGCACGTGTGAACGACAATAATCTTCATTGGAAGAATATAAAATCATCACCACCCGATTATAACAATAAGTGAAGAGGAAAGATGATATGAGCGGGGCGAGAGAACAGTTCGGATCGCGCATCGGATTCATTCTAGCCGCAGCCGGGTCTGCGGTAGGTATCGGTAACCTGGTCGGGTTCCCGGTGGGCGCTGCAAAAAATGGCGGTGGCGCTTTCTTGCTGATGTACGCCATTTTCGTTGTGGCTATCTGTTTGCCGGTAATGCTGGCAGAAATGTCAGTGGGCCGTCATGCCAGAAAAGACCCCTTAGGTGCATACCGGGATTTGAGTAATAACGCCACGCACTGGAAGCTGGCCGGCTGGTTATCGATTATTACGCCGTTTATGATTGCCGTGTTTTATCTGGTGATCACGGTGTGGATATTCGGCTATCTGTACGAAATCATCACCGGTGATTTAGATATTCTGGCTAACCCGGATACCTTCGGCACCTTTATAAACAGCGAAAAAATCTTTGTTTACATGGCCGGTGTTGTGGCTGTGGTCTATCTGATCTTGCAGGGTGGTGTCAAAGAAGGTATCGAGAAAGCGGCCAAGCTGCTGATGCCAACATTGTTTATCATGCTGCTGTTGCTGGTGGGCTTCGTACTTATGCAGGACAACGCCATGAAAGGCGTAGAGTTCTACCTGGTGCCAGATTTTTCTAAAATCAATGCATCGGTCATTAACGGGGCGCTGTCTCAGGCATTCTTCTCCCTGTCACTGGGTATGGGGATCATGATCACCTACGGCAGCTATATCGATAAGCGTGCTGATGTGCCCGGATCTGCCAAGCTGGTGGCCCTGACTGATACGGCTGTGGCGTTTACGGCGGGCTTGATGATTTTGCCGGCGATCTTCTCATTCGACCCGAATACCAATCCGGACGAACTCAGTGAGTCCTCAATCGGTATGATTTTCACGTTTTTGCCTAAGATATTCCTCGCTTTGCAGGACTCCATTGGCTATACCGGCGCTAGCATTGTGGCAGCGATTTTCTTCCTGCAGGTGTTTTTTGCTGCTATCACCTCACTGGTTTCGATTTTCGAAGTACCTGTGGCAGCGCTGATGGACGAGAAAGACATGGGGCGGAAGCCTGCACTGTTTGTACTGGGTGTTTTGATGGTTGTGCTTGCGGTGCTGTGTGCACTGTCGTTCGGTTACAACGCGTTTCTGACTGAGTTCGTCAGCTATGCCGGTGCGAAGAAATCGTTCTTTGATGTGGTGTATGACGTGTTTTACGACACCATTCTGCCGCTGAACGGCTTCTTAATTTGTATCTTCGTTATCTATCGCTGGAAGAAACATAACTTCAACAAGGCGCTGGATGAAGGTGCAGAGAACTACAAAGGCAGCTTCTTCGAGAAGTATGTTGATGTGTCAGTGGGCACTTTCATTCCGGTCATCCTGTTGCTGGTATTTATCAATACCGTGGCTGTAAAGTATTTCGGTCACAGCCTGTTCGGCTAATGATTCAAAGCATATCAAAGGGGCTGGCGTATTCCGGCGTCAGTCCCAGTGCTTCCCAGCAGTCTTTGCTGAGGATTTTCTTCCCGTCAGCAGCATTATTATGTTCAGCACTGAATTGCGGTGCAGGTAACGTCAGAGCCTCTGCTGCCCAACGGTAGTAGTCATCCCTGCGGGGATGCTCCAGACTGCAGAGTTGCATCAATGGGGGAAACGCTGAAGTACCGTCAACTTCCTTCAGAATACAAATCAGTGCGTTGACCACATCGGACACATGCACCAGGTTTACCGCCTGCTCGCCTTTATCCAGCGTTTTACCGGCCAGGAATTTTGCCGGATGACGGGAACCTCCCACCAGTCCGGCCAGACGAACCACATGAACGCGGGGATCCTGCCCGGCCAGTAAGAACCTTTCGATGTCGCAATGCACTTTGCCTGAATCTGTAGCCGGCGCTACAGGGGCGTTGACTGTCAGCTCTCCTTCAGCATTCCCGAACACAGAAGTGGTGCTGATGAAAATAAGCTTCTTTGTCCCTGCGTTCAGGAAGTCAGTCGCCAGAGCCGTCATTGCGCGGGTAAAGTCATCACCCACCGCTTTTTTTCGTCCCGGCGGAATATTCAGTATTACTGCGTTGTCAGCACTCTGTTTTATCAGTGATGTGGCATCATCACCCAGCGCGAACAACACCGGGGTCACGCCTTTTTCGCGCAGCGCGTCTGCCTTTTCCTGTGAACGGGTTGTACCGGTAATGGTTGCTTCAGGCAATGCATCAACCAGGAACTGACCCAGCCACCCACAGCCACACAGTGTGAGGTTAAGGGAGTGAATTGAGTTTGCAGATATATCAGCAGACATAAAAAAGCCGGAAAACAAGTTTCCGGCAGTGTAGCACGATACGTTTTTTTACATCTTTAAATCAGAGTCACTGTTGATGGTCAGCACATTCAGGTTTTCGAGGCCCGGAATATGTTTTTGCATTTTAAGCTCGGCGTAATCGGCTTTTTTCAGCACTTCACACAGGGCGTCAGCGCGTTTTTCGATAGCCGCAGATTTTGCCTCAACACGTTGTTCGAAATCTTCTTCCCAGTTTTCCATGTGTTGTTCAAAGTTAGCAAAGTCTTCGTCACCGCTTAGCATGGCCTTGCCGATAGCAATCAGCAGGCGACCGGTGGAATTGGCAATGATGTTTTCTACCTGGTCTTCAAATTTGTTTTCCCAGCGTTCTGAAATCCAGCCATCTTCTTCGAAATCCTCACTGTTCATACGCACTTCACCGTCAACATCATAAAAATGGCTGTCCATTTCAGTACGCAAACCGGCAAACATTTCATTTAAATCCGTCACGATGCCGTTGTCCTCTCCCAGCAGTTCACCGAAGGCTTCATTGATGGAGTTGCCGGCAAGTTCCAGTGCGTCGTAGGTAATTTCCAGTGTCATTGGAATTGCCGTTTCAATGTTGTGGTAATAGTCATTCACCCATTGTTGCTGCTCGCTGGTCAGTGACACTGAGCGGTTGTTTACAGTCATCTGGCCTGAACCATTAATCACCACATGCTCGTCGTTGGCCGTAAAGAGCGTCAGTACGCCTTTTTGCCAGTTAACATCGCCCTGCAGGTTCATATCGCAGTGCTCAGAGTCCATGCCTGCGAAGGCGGGTGAAGCACAGAGGGCAGCGGTCATTGTCAGGGCAGCTAAAGTTTTCATGTCTCTTCCTTTTTAAATCTGTCGGTTGCGGCAGCTTGTCCGGCGGGTGGTGTTCCGGTAAACAGCCTGAATGATTCAGTAACGTTTGTGCTGATATAGCAACCCTGAGGCCAACTTTAAAAATTATTATTTATCAATGGTTTGCTTATGTTTTAAATAGAGTGAGATCGCATTTTTACTCTGTGGATTAGTGTAAATTCCGATAAAGTGGCGCAATTGACCAGGATCAAACAGACCTTGCACAGAGTGATGATTAATTACGCATTTTCAGGATTTTGTTGCATAATACAAGCAGACTGAAAACCTGCACTTTGTCTTCTGTATGACAGGCAGGTTTAAAAATGAAAAGAACAGTGAAGGGTAATGTGATGAGTGAGTGGATAAGTGCTGTTGGTTTTGGCGCCGGCCTGATTGCTTTTGTACTGGGTATGTCCAGTATTATCATGGGATTCATGAGTGCTAAAGCCGGGGCGGAAGGTATGCAGGAGAAAATTGAATATGGTTTCTTCGGCGTGTCAGGCCTGGTAGTTTGCGTACTGATGGCATACGCCCTTTCCTGATGTTTCCGGCAGATTTACTCTGCGCCGGAAAATCCTTTCAGATATTCCCATTGATTAAGGCTTGCCGGTGACGGCAAGCCTTAACTGTCTCTGCTATTGCGGACGGTCTCCCGCTGAACTTTCTTCTCCGTCCGCGTTATCCTTTGATTCCCTTTTGCCTTCATACACGGCTTCCGGGGCATCGTCATAGTGACTGGCCAGCATTAAATGGCTGTCCCGCTGATAAGCCCGTAAATCGAACATGGACAGCATTGCCATAATATGATCGAAGATATCTGCCTGTACTTTCTCATAGGCAACCCACTCTTTCTTCGCACTGAAGCAGTAAACTTCCAGTGGTAACCCTAACTCGTTAGGGGGCATTTGTCTTACCATCAGAGTCAGTGACTGATTAATATTGGGGTGTTTCTGTAAATAGGCTTCCAGATATGCGCGGAAAGTGCCAATGTTGGTAAGTCGGCGGCTGTTCAGCAGGTCCGACTCATCAATGGAATAGTCTTTGTGGTACGCCTGCAGTTCTTTTACTTTCTTATCGATATACTCTGAGATGTAGCGGATCTTACTGAAGCGGGCCATCATATTGCTGTCGCAAAGTTTGATGGAATGAATATCGATGTAAACCGAGCGCTTGATCCTGCGTCCTCCCGATTCCTGCATACCCCGCCAGTTCTTGACCGCTTCTGTTGTCAGTGAATAGCTTGGCAGCGTAGAAATGGTCTTGTCCCAGTTCTGCACTTTCACATTTGTCAGACCGATTTCCAGTATTTCTCCGTCCACCTCAAATTTGGTGATTTGGATCCAGTCTCCGGTGTTAAACATCCGGTTCGCTGCAATCTGAATACCTGCCACAAAGCCTAAAATGGTGTCACGGAAAATGAGTAACAGTACCGCGGCCAGTGCAGTCAGGCCTGACATGATCAGCAGCGGGTTCTTGTCGACAATCAGTGAAACACACAGCAACAATACGATGACTGAGAAGAATAGTTTGGCGACCTGAATGAAGCCGGTTATTGATGCCCGTTTGGCCAGATAAGATGCGTTATACACATCCTGAACCGTGTTCAGCAGGGCAAATAAGCCGATAAGCGCTGTAATCATCATGTACAGCATGGAGGTTTTTATCATGAACCCGTGTAACAGGTTTTCTTCATTGATAAGTACCGGCGTCAGCAGAAAAATCACAATGGCCGGAACAAGGTGCGTTAACCGCCGGAAGAAACCGTGATTCAGTAATGCGTCGTCCCAGCTGTTTTTACTGCGTTTCACCAGCATGGCGATCTGCACTTTCAGCAGTATACGACTGACAATATAAAACACCGCTGCGACCAGCAGAATGCCGGAGATCGCAAGGGTGTTGTATAAAAGGGTATCTGTGGTGAGGTCCGGAAATATGTCTTTTACAGTGTGTACAAAGGTATCTCTGATTGAAGATGCAATCTGCACGTTCAGGGCTCCAGTAACTGATTAATCCTGCTGTCTTTATTTGTCCACAACTCATTCAGCCAGTGCTGAAACCGGATCCGGAATGAATCGTCGGCAAAGTAATCTCCCTGCGCTTCCACCGGTACAGTCAGTACGTTTACGTCTATAATGATGCGGGTCATCTGGCCGCTCAGCATGGACATCATCGGATGGGCTTCGTTATCAGGGTACAATAACGATATATCCAGCAGATTGGTAAAAAGATCGCCCATGGTAGCAAGTGTAAAGGCAATTCCCCCGGCTTTTGGTGGCAGCAAATGGGCAAACTGGCTTTTTCTGAGCTGGTGTTTCGCGCGGGTGAAGCGTGTGCCCTCGACGAAATTGATGACCGTTGTGGGCGAGGTTTTATACTTCTCACAGGAGCGGCGGGTGGTTTCAATATCCTGCCCTTTTTTGTGAGGATATTTCTCCAGATAAGACCGCGAATACCGTTTCATAAACGGCATATCCAGCGCCCATGCGCCCAGACCGACGAAAGGCAGCCAAATCAGTTCCTGTTTAAGAAAGAACTTGGGCGGCGGAATACGTTTACGGGAAAAGTCGATAAGCAGAATGATATCGAGGTAACTTAAGTGATTAGCAATCAGCAGATACCAGTTCTCCACTGATAATGTGCCGTCGATGCGGTAAATCACTTTTACCGGATTAAACAATTTGATCAGTAACACACTGATGTAACCAAAACACTGCATAGCAAAATGCATAAAGCCCATCAGCAAATGACGTATGGCCGGTACCGGAAGCACCAGCTTGAGCAGTCCGCAACTGATAATGATCGACGCCCAGAACCCCAGATTAATAATTTGCAACGGCGTGTGAATAACAAATATCAGGGGCGCCAGTAACTTTCTCATAGCGGAGCCTGTGTTGAGTTTAATGCAGCCAGGTGCTGGTCTTTCTGTTGCCAGCGTTCATTCAGCCATTGCTGAAAACGAGCTTTTTGCGCGGGATCAGTGAAGTAGGTGTCGTTGAAAAATCCGCCCTGCACAATATCTTTGATAGGCATTACCGACACATTTACGCGAATTTCTTTTACTTTACCGCACACGAAATCCCAGTAACTTGGTACGCCTGCAGGGTAGTCGATAGTGACATCGATCAGCTTGTGCAGTTGTTCGCCCATGGCGCTGAGTACGAAGGCAACACCACCGGCTTTTGGCTTGAGCAGGTGGGTAAAAGGCGAGGCTTGTCTGTCATGCTTACTTTTTGTAAAACGGGTGCCTTCTACAAAATTCATGATGCTTACCGGCTTCGACTTAAACTTCTCGCAGGCTTTACGGGTGGTTTCCATATCTTTGCCTTTAAGGTGCGGGTTTTTCGCCAGAAACGATTTGCTGTAGCGGCGCATAAACGGAAAATCCAGCGCCCACCAGGCCAGACCCAGTACCGGAACCCAGATAAGTTCCTGTTTCAGAAAGAATTTGAGAAACGGTATTTTACGGTTAAAAATACGCTGTAATACCAGAATGTCGACCCAGGACTGATGATTGGCGATCACCAGATACCAGTCGTCAGGGGCCAGGCTGTTGATCCCGTTAACAGACCAGCGGGTGCGGCTGAGCAGACGCTGGTTGAGATTGTTAACGGTTATCCATGCTGTCGCACAGGCATCCAGAGGATAAGATACAATTCGCCGCCACCACTGCACCGGTGGCAGTTTTAACAGGGATAGTATAAAAATAGGGATAAACCAGAAAACCGTATTGAAAAAATAGCCCAGCACTGACACAGTGCCACGCAAATGATAGCCAACAGCTTTAAGCATCGTCATTCACCTCTGAATTTTGGTGCTTAGTGTAAACGATGTTGATCTAAAATCCGATACACCCTATACCGGGAAATAAGGATTTACACGTAATTTGGCAGCACAATAGAGAAAAATATGGAATTAATCAGTGAAAATCGCGCATTTGGTGGACGTCATTGCCGTTACCGCCATGCTGCAAAAACAACAAATTGTGAAATGACCTTTGCGGTTTATCTGCCGCCTTTTGCCAGCGCAGAAAATCCCGTTCCGGTTTTATACTGGCTGTCAGGGTTAACCTGTACTGATGAAAACTTCATGCAGAAAGCCGGTGCAATGAAGATGGCTGCTGAGCTGGGTATGGCGATTGTGGCACCGGACACCAGCCCCAGGGGAGATGATGTGCCTGACGATGCAGACAAAGCCTATGACATGGGTAAAGGGGCCGGCTTTTATGTTAATGCGACACAGGCACCCTGGAATGAACATTATCAGATGTATGACTATGTCACGCAGGAGTTACCCGCTCTGATTGAAGCAAACCTGCCGGTGACACGTGAGAAGGCCATCAGCGGGCATTCCATGGGCGGGCATGGCGCACTGGTTATCGGCTTGCGTAATCCGCAGCAGTATGTGTCTGTATCAGCGTTCAGTCCGATTGCGAATCCGTCAGATTGCCCATGGGGTGAAAAGGCGCTGGGCGGCTATCTGGGTGACGATAAATCAGCATGGCAAGCTTATGATGCAGCCATTCTGCTTGCTGAGAAGCAACACTACATTCCGTTACTGGTGGAGCAGGGACGTGCCGATCAGTTTCTTGAAGAACAATTAAAGCCTCAGGCGCTGATTAATGCAGCTCAGAAGAGTGATACGCAACTGACGCTGAATATGCATGAAGGCTATGACCACAGCTATTTCTTCATCGCGTCTTTTATCGAAGAACACCTGCAATTTCATGCCAGCCATTTGGGCATAGGCGGGTTATAAAGAGGTATAATCAGTTCTTCGCAGCAGGCGGATCAGCCGGCTGCGAAGCGCTTTTCAATCTCTTCTACCGGTAAGGGATGGTCGAATAAATAGCCCTGACCGGACACGCACTGTTCATCAAGCAGGAAGTGTTGTTGTTCGCCGGTTTCCACACCTTCAGCCACCACCTGCAAATTCAGATTACCGGCAAGCCCTAAAATGGCTTTGATTATCGCCCTGTCGCCTTCACTGGTCATGGCATCCTGGATAAATGAGCGGTCAATTTTCAGCTCATCCAGAGGCAACTGTTTTAAGTAAACTAGCGAACTGAATCCTGTACCAAAATCGTCAATCGATATGGTAACACCCATATTCCGCAACGTTTTCAGCACCGCTGCAACAGTATTTAAATTGTTGATGAACGAGGTTTCAGTAATCTCGATGGCCAAGTTAGATGCTGAAATACCGTGTCTTTTAATCGCTGCCTGAATGTTGCCGGTGAAATCCTGCGATATGATCTGGCGGCCGGAAATATTCATGGCAATACGCACATCAGGCACATAGCGAATCATTCGTCTGGCCGTGCTGCACACTTTATCCAGCAACCATTCACCAAAGGGGAAAATAAGCTCAGAACGTTCCGCCAGCGAAATGAATACATCCGGCGGCACATATTCATCGTTTCTCTTCCAGCGGGCGAGGGCTTCATACTTGAGCAGCTTGCCGGAAGATAAGTCGACAATAGGCTGAAGGTAAATATCCAGCGTATCTTCTGCAATCGCTCTGGCAAACGCGGCTTCCATTTCGGCCAGTTCAACCTGTTTTTGCTTGTGCATGGGGTGGAACAGTGTGACTTTATTTTTACCTGCGTATTTGGCAAATTGCAGAGCGTAGCCGGCGTTCTGCATCAAACCTTCGGGCGATTTGGCATGTTCAGGGAACGTCGCCATGCCAACGTTGGTGGATAAGGTGGTTTGAATACTGCCTAAAGACAGGTAGGTGTGTTCGAGAACACCGGTTATGCCTCTGGCGATATCGTACAACGCAGTCTCATTACCTGCACTCACCGGTGTCATCACCGCAAATTCGTTTCCGCCAATTCTGGCCAGACGGCCTTCTTCACCAACAAAGCCGTGTAAACGCTTTGCCACACTCTTTAAAATATCGTCGCCGGAGCGGTAGCCCAGGCTTTCATTGACCTTTCTGAATTCACAGATATCAATGACAAACAGGCCAAAGTTTTCGTCCTTTTCGACCCAGACTGTCATTTCTTTTTTCAATGCCTGACGGGAAAGGGTTTGAGTGAGTGAATCTTTGTCCAGCTGCACCGGACTGTACTGACTGGTGTGCTGGATATGTGACATGTCGGTCAGCAAAAATACCCAGTGAGAAACATGAATATGCTGCATCACCGGTGCGATGGTAAGTTGCAGCCACCGGCCACCATCAGGAGAGTTCATCCAGAATACTTCGCCGCGCCAGGCGGTTTGTCTTTCTTCCAGCGTCGATAAAAACATCTCATCCAGCTGAACATCTTTTATCAGTTGCAACAAACGGTGAACACAGACATCTGCATTTTGTGCACGGAAAAACTGCCGTGCCACACCATTATCCAGAAACAGTTGTTTGTTAGCGTCCAGTATCACCACGCCTGTACTGAGATGGTGAATTGTCTGGCGTATGGCCTGCTGCTGGCCCTTACATTCCCGCGCTTCTTTCAGCGCTTTCTGTAATTTTTCAGTAAGGTAATCCTGCTGGCTGATCACCGCATGGTGGGTCAGCAGTAATTCTCTGGCAGATTGCAGGGATTGCTGGCGGTAGGCAAATTCTTTATTGACGTTCTTGATGGCCAGGAATCGTCCGCCTTTTCCATCGTTGATAGCGATAGCCTCAAGGCGCAGGGATTCATGTTCTGTGGTTTCGGTCCAGAAGCCTGAAGTCAGATTTGCAGGAAGGGAAGTTGCCCAGCAATCGCCGGCATCAATAAGAAAATCTTCGAGAAACAGACTGCGAACGGATTCAATATCCAGTGACAGTTCATTGACCTTCACAAGGTCGGTTACCCAATGCACCGTTGGTGTGAGGCAATTCAGCTCATCACGCTCATTCAGCTCAAATATTGCACAGTCCGTGATGCCAAGTGCATTGAGGTGGAAAATGTCCATATCTACACCGTAAGTTCCGCTAACTCCTGAAAGAGTCGCTCAACATTTTCGCCGGTTTTGGCGCTGGTTTTAATGGCGGCACTGAACAAATTCTCCCGTTCAGCGACTTCGTCTTCACTCCAGTACCATTCACTGGGAAGGTCTGCTTTATTGACGACAAAAAAGGCCGGCGTATCAGGAAATTCTGCCCGCGCCGACTCATAAATATCCATACCTTCAAGCAACGACTGGGAGCGGGTCTGGTCAACCACAATGACAAAGGCTGCGGCACCACGCAGGTAGCGTGGATTAAAACCACAATAGCGGTCAACGCCTTCAATATCCCAGATAAGAAGCTGGGCCGTTTTATCGCCCGCGGAGACTTCTTTTTTGTCGATTTTTACGCCGATAGTTGTGAGATATTTCTCTGAAAAAATGCCATCGACGAACTGTCTTACCAGGCTGGTTTTACCCACTCCGGTCGGGCCTAGCAGACAGATCTTTTTTTGTATCACTGACGGTTACCTTCTTCTGATCCTGTTTTCTTCCCTTTACCAGCCTCTGCAGGTGTTAACAGAGCATGAAAGAATACCATCCGGCTATTACTGCCGCGGGCTAAATCCAGTTGTCCCAAACCTTTGGTGTGCAGCACAGAGTGTTCCACGCCCGCTTCAGTCAGAGCTTGCTTCACTGACTGGGCACGTGATTCACTCAATAGCATATTTTTGACTGATGTACCCGAATTATCGCTGCCACCGAGAATAAATACACTGAGGGTTTGCCCTGATTGTTCAGCGATATTTTGCAGGTTAATGATGGTTTCGGCAATATCGCCAATAGTCGCATCATTCGCTTTTGACCACCGGCTCTGGTTCATATCAAAGAACAGCGTGTAACCTGACAGTGTGGTTGCCAGAGACCCGGCCAGAGCATTCAGTGCTAACGCGTCATTAACGGGAGTACTTTCTTCCAGAACTACTTTGGTGGTATCGGGGAATACGGTTTCAATGCCCGCAATGCTGTGCAGAGCGCGGAGGAATTGTTGCCAGTCACTGCTGCTGATCGTGCCGGACAGTGCCGGCTGTTCATTGTTGGTGAACGTCAGTGCAGGAAAACGCGAGGCCAGCTGTTGTATTTTCGCCGGGATAAGACGGTCATCTTTTGACTCAAACGGCGTTTCTTTAATATCGACAACGGAAGAGTCAATGTCGAGCCCTGCAAGCCATTGCGCGACCCCGGTGGCAGCCGGATCTCTTAATACTGAGAGAATAATCTGATTGCCGTCTGTTTGTGTGTTCAGCATCACAATGCCGGCCGGAGGCTCACTCTTAGCGATGGTGGATGACGTGATGGCAAGGTCGATGCGTAAAAATGCCAGATAGCCGGCAACAACCAATAGTCCGGCGAGAATAAATGCACCGGCACCGGCCTGTTTTTTCTTTTCCTGCGTCGTTTTTTGCTCACTGATCAGGCATTCCTGCAGCATGGCATCGCTGGTGGCGAACGGACCGTTGTCGCCCTGGTATTTTTGCAGTGGTGACTGATAAAAGCGATGAAACTCTTCCAGAGTGTCCTGCAGTTTATGTCGCATGCGTGGCGACACATGGCCGCTGACAGCAGCGACAAGAATCACCTGGGGACCGACCTTAATAAGCAGGGTAAAATCGTCGGTTTTAATTTCTCCCAGTTCGGTTTCTTCTGCCTGATTATCCTGACTGAATGCATCAGCGACAAAATCGCTGATAGCAACCAGCATGGAAGAAATCAGGTCACCGTCTTTCGCATTTCCCGGATGACTGGTGACACTATTTAACAGGGTGCCGGTTTCACGGTGAATAGCCAGAACCTGATGCACCTGATATTGATAAATTTGCGAAGCAACATAATCAGAATAGGGGACACCTGAGCGCCACGCTTTAAAGCGCCACTTCACACTTTTAGCTGAAAAGCTGTGTTCAATAAGGGTGTTTGTACGCTCAATGAATTCGATGAGAAACGCTGATACGGCTTTTCTGATCAGCGAGCCGACAAGAGGGTAGAGTGCGCCGACAATTTTATCACTGTTAGCCTCCACTGAGCGGTGCAGTGATTTTTCGATCAGGGGGACCAGCACTTTGTTCACTGAGCCATCCTGACTCTCACGCTCATTCAGTGCTTCAGATACCACATCAGACACCATGCCTTTTGCATTGCGTCTGACAATATTTTCTACGAATTTTTCATCCCCACCAATGATTAACGACCTGACGTCGTCCATTGTGTGCGCATCCTCATCCGTTGGCGGCACAAAATTGCTCATGGGCGTCAGGGTTGATCAGTGGCAAGATTCGAGGCCATGGTAGACAGCAGGCTTGCCAGGGTTTTGCGGTCGGTTTTGCTGGAAGACAATTCTTCGGTCACTTGCTGCAAACGCTCTAACAGCGCTTCGTGACGTTTGTTGAACAAGGTTTCCATGGCATCCATTTCTTTGGATAGCTTGCTTTCCAGTTTACTGGTGTCGTCCTGCGCGGCGGCTTCAGCCATCTCAAGCTCAGATTTCAGCGTATCGTGAAGGCCTTTCAGGTTTTCCTGGGCTTGCTGGTGTTGCGAATTGTCGGCTGAGAGTTGTTCAGACAGTGCAGCAAACTGTGTTTCAATGGTTTTATTCAGCGAAGCCACATGATTTTCCAGTTTTTGATTCAATGCTGAAAAACTACTTTCCAGTTTTTCATCCAGAGATGCGAGTTGCTGCTGAAAATCCCGGCTGGACTGGCCGAACAAAATTTCACGGAGCTGACCTAATTCTGATTTGTCAGCTGTTGATGCCTGAGGTGCATCATTATTCTTATCTTTTGCCATTTGTCCGCTCCTCCTGACAGTGCGGCGTCCTTACCTGGTACAAATGTACCCTGAAAGAAAAACCTGATCCAGCAGCATCGCCCACCGGTAGCAATATATTGGTCTAATGGATAAGTTTGAGACGGTCAGACGACGTCAATATTGGCGGCTGAGTGCAATCCAGGCGGCTTTGTGTTCGCTGACCGCCTTATTGATAGCGCCGGACATCGTCATAAAATGCCGCATTTTCATTTTCTTAAGCAGAACAAATGAATAGTCTGCAGGAAGTCCTGCGGCGGCAAGAAAAGCATTCAGCCAGTCTGGATGCGACGATTGTTGCGGTTCATCCATTTTATTGAGTAAAACATAAGCGCTGATCGCCAGTTGCTCACGGGCATGGCGGATTTGATAGACAGCAAATCCGTTTACCGCAACCAGCAGGGTGATTATTACCATGTTAAGAGGTGAAAAAAGCGTGCTGAGATTGGGGTAGGCGCTACGGTAAGGCACATACAAATCATCAAAATTCAGCCAGGTATAACCGAACACTACCGCCAGAGTCAGTAACGTAAATAGCTGAACCCATATCAGCCGGTACTGACAGCGGGACTTACGGCTTAATGCATTTTCCAGTTCCGAAGGTTGTTGTCTGATTGTGCTCACTCCAGCAACGGCCCGGTTGAACTGCGGACGACGAGTTCGGAAGGTGAAAGGGGTAATTCCCGTTTCGCCTGGTGACGGATGATCTGTTCAATCAGTATAGTCGCCGCATTGTAGCCAAGTTCGGCAACAGGTTGCTTAATGGTGGTAAGCGGCGGCCAAAGGTTGAGGGCTGCAGGGTCGTCATCGAAACCCACCACACTCAGATCATACGGGATACGCAATTTCAGCTGGGAGGCAATCCGGTACACCACGGCCGCAGAAGCGTCGTTGGCGGTAAAAATAGCGGTGGGGCGGTTTTCCTGACACAGTAATTTCCGGCAGGCCTGTTCCAACGTGTTCTCACCATATACAAACTGTGCAACCCAGTCCGGATTTTCTTCGATGCCGTATTTTGTCAGCGCCTGTTGATAGCCCTCGTAACGCCATTTACCGGCTGCGTGGCCTACCAGGTAGTTGAGAAAGCCGATTTTGCTGTGGCCCAGGTTAATCAGGTGTTCCACAGCCAGTTGCGCTCCTTCTACCTCATCACTGTGCAGGCAATACGAGGATATATCGTCCAGAGAAGCGATTTTTACAATAGGCGTGCCTGTTTCTTCCAGTGCTGCGATAACAGCCTGATCTTCACACAAAGGTGGTACGACAATAAATCCGTCAACATTGGAACGTTCAACCATGTGCCGCAAGGTAGTGGTAATTTCACCTGCGGGATTTTCTGATGCAAAAGGGCGTATCAATAAATCGTAGCCCAGTTTATCGCAGGCTTTTATCGCGCCGTTCAGGATGAGGCTGCCGTAAAAGTTGGTAGGATAATCGATATAAAGTACACCAATCAGATAAGATTGATTGGTTCTTAACCTGCGGGCATTCAGGTTAGGAATGTAATCTAATTTTTTGATCGCGGTGGTAACGGCATCACGGGTTTCTTTGCGCACACCGGGTTCGTTATTTAACACCCTGGAGACCGTTTTCTTTGAAACACCGGCGGCTTTTGCCACATCACCAATTGTCGCTTTACTCATCTTTTGCACTTCCGCGTGTAGGGTACGGGATGCCCCGGAAAACAATGCGCCCGACCACTTTTCTTATTGTTCTGAGCAATTGTAAGCGCATTCAGGGCAAAATTTAACGCTTTTCTTCATCAGACGATAGTAGGGCATGTACTCATCGTAATATGCTACCCCGTACCAGATAGCATCCTGCTTAAGAGTTTCAGGTACATCAGCCTGTGCGGCAGGAATGACCAGCAAACATGCCAGCAGTAAGATGCGGTTTAACATGAACTCTCCCTATTTCTTGCTTCCGGTATTAGCCGGAAGTTGAATGTCTATCGATGTCATAATTCTTTAAAAAAATTTACAATCGTATTTTTTAAAGAATGAATGTGAATGTAAAATACTGCATAATCTGCGATGTATAAGCGTCCTGGCGCGATATGTTGTTATTTATTGCACACTAATAATGTTTAATTCAATCGTTTTTAGTTAAAAAAATGTTATTTTCAATGTTGACATCGATGTCTGATTTGGTGGTATTTTATTCAGGGCAACGACTCGGGAAATGTTCACTGCCTGCGGATATCGGGCGCAGAACAGCAGTGATTTCAACCGGCAAAGTGTTATGGGTAGTCAAACTGCCGGTCAGCGTTCCTGCCGTTGCTCAATCAAACAACCGTTACAGGATTGAGGGACACACAATGAAACCACAACAATTAAACAAAATAACACTTGGCTTAGTTATCGCCGGCGGCTTATTCCATTCCCAGGTGTTTGCACAGCAAGCGCCGGCAGCCGCAGAGGAAGAGCCTGAATACGAACAAATCATGGTTACAGCGAACCGTACCGCTACTGCCGCAGAAAAAACGCCGGTAGCGTTGTCGGTATTAGGCACGCAACAACTGCGTGATCAGGGGATAACCAACCCTACACAGCTCGCAGAAACGGTTCCGAACGTTTCTATTGACCGGACCAACGGACTTCAAATTACTATCCGTGGTGTTACCAGTACGGATAACACCGAGAAGGGAGATCCTTCTGCAGCATTTATGCTTGACGGCATTTACATTGCCAGACCTCAGGCGCAGGAAGTGTCGTTCTTCGATATAGATCGCGTAGAAGTACTGCGTGGTCCGCAGGGCACGCTTTACGGACGAAACACCACTGCCGGTCTCGTAAATGTTATTTCGGCCAAACCCCATGAGTTTTTTGAAGCCTCTGCAGATATGACGCTGGGTAATTATAATACCCGCCAGTTCACCGGCATTGTGAATATGCCGGTAAACGACAGCGTGTCTTTCCGTGCTGCAGTGAATATCGATCAACGCGACAACTATGTCGAATACGAAGCATTTGATGGTACTGAGGCTGTCGATATCTCGGATTTCAAAGATAACCGGTCAATCCGTCTGTCAGGGTTGTTCAACTTCACCGAAGATATGACCTTGCTGGTTCGCGGTGATTACTCGCAGATGAAAGGCAACAATATGGCATCTGTACCGGTACACAATTTTTTTGAAACACCCTTCACCGACCCGTCGACGACAGAAACCGGCGAGGGAGTATCGCCTGTCTATGTAAACCGCGGCACAGATAATCAGCAAACACTGGCTGCCGGATACTTCCCTGATGTGTATGCAGATAACTCTACCTGGGGTGTGATGGGGGATTTCACCTGGCTGTTAAACGATGCGCTGACCTTCAACTATCTTGGCAGCTACCGCGAGTTTGACCGTGACGAAATGTTACCTCTATTGCTGGGTGGCGATTCGGCAAGCAAAACCGATTACTGGGTTGACGGGCCTTTCTCAGGTACTTATGAGCAGCAGTCTCACGAATTCCGTATAGCGTATAACAGCGACAAGTGGCTGGCGCAGGCGGGTTTGTATTATTTTGAAGAACAGTCCGGGATCCGTCTCGACATTATCGGTTTGATCAACCCGACACCGGGTGAAGACGGCTATATTTTCGGCTTTCCGCAAAACCCTACCAAAGCCGATTCGCTGGGCTTTTTCAGTCAGGCGACTTACAACGTGTCTGATGACTTACGCCTGACTGCCGGTATCCGCACAACGAAGGATCAAAAGTCCCGTGCCGGTGCCACGATTTTCCACAAAAACCTTGGCGAAGAGCTGAACTTCCAGGCCAGCGACGACAATCCGCTACCTGATTCGCTTAATTACGCAGACCGTGAGTATTCAAAAACTACCTGGAAGCTTGGCGTAGATTACGACATCAGTGATGCCACCATGCTCTACGGCAGTATTGCCACAGGCTACAAAGCCGGCGGATTTAATGACGGCTGTGTGGAAGGCGCAACAGGTTGTAACAGTCCGCTGCCTGAAGCCGCAGTCTACTATGACCCGGAAACGCTGACGTCTACAGAGCTGGGTATCAAAACCCGCGTGCTGAACAACAAGATGACTATTAATGCCAACGTGTTTAGTTACGACTATCAGGATCTGCAGCTTTCGCAGTTAAGTTATGTATGTGGCGGCCCTTGTCAGGTAACCACTAATGCGGCAGAAGCCACCATCAACGGTGCCGAACTGGATACATTCTATCGTCCGGATGTAAATCACCGTTTTAATGCAGCAGTGACATTACTTGATGCTTCTTATGATGAGTGGATTTTAGATGAGGAAGCCGGTGTGAGCTTCGCCGGCGAACGTTTGTCGCGCTCTCCTGAATGGACCGTTACTGCTGGTTATCAGTACACCATGGAAATGCAAAGCGGTGGTGAGCTGAGTTTCGCTCTGAACACCCGCTGGAGTGCAGAGTATGAAATATTAAGCAGTGCACTGCGCGCGAATTTCCGCCAGCCCGGCTTTACCAAAACAGACCTGACCATGACATACAACAGTCCTGACAGAGACTGGCATGCACAGGCTTTTGTCAAGAATCTTGAAAACAACATTACTTTGTCAAACGTTGGCCCGAGCGGCGATTTCAACACAGGAACAGCAACCTTTGCTGATCCTCGTCTTGTTGGTGTCCGCTTCGGGTACAAGTTTCAGTAATGGCTAACCGGGGGCTGTTCCGCAGCTCCCTTTTTTAACCATGAGTGAGTGAAATGAAGATAAATCTGAAGAAAACTGTGCTGGCATGTGCAATTGCGGCTTTAGCAGGTTGTGCAAATGAGCAACCTGCAGACTCTACGTCAACAACGGCAGCATTCCGTGATTTAAATGGTAACGGTCAGAAGGACATCTATGAAAATGCCAGTCTGCCCGTTGAACAGCGTGTGGCTGATTTGATCAGCAGGCTGACGCTGGATCAGAAAATCAGGCTGGTTACCGGCACGGGCTTCAGAGTAGACAATATTGGCGGATCGGAAAAAGTGCCCGGCGCTGCCGGTTCAACGTTCGCCATCGATGAATTAGGTATTCCCGCACTGGTACTGGCTGACGGGCCTGCCGGTGTGCGTATTTCTCCCGAGCGTGAAGGGGATGAAAATAAGTACTACGCCACTGCATTTCCTATTGCAACTCTGCTGGCTTCCAGCTGGGACAAAGAGCTGCTGAACGCCGTTGGCACGGCCATGGGTGAGGAAGTTAAAGAATATGGCATTGACCTGTTTCTCGCACCGGGAATGAACATTCACTATAACCCGCTGGGTGGCCGGAACTTTGAATATTATTCTGAAGATCCGTATCTGAGCGGCAATATGGCTGCCTCGATTGTGAATGGTATTGAGTCGAATGGTGTAGGTGCAACCATCAAGCACTTTGTGGCGAACAGTGGAGAAACCAGCCGGATGTGGATGGATTCCCACGTCAATGAACGTGCATTACGCGAAATTTATCTGCGTGGATTTGAGATCGCTGTTGAGCAGGCGCAGCCATGGGCAATCATGACGTCCTACAACAAATTGAATGGCGTCTATACCTCTCAGGACGAAAAGCTGCTGACAGATATTTTGCGCGGAGAGTGGGGCTTCGAAGGCCTGGTTATGACTGACTGGTTCGCCGGTGATAACGCTGCAGCGCAAATGCAGGCGGGCAATGATTTGATTATGCCCGGCATGCCGGATCAGCGTGAAAACATTAAACAGGCGGTGGAAAGTGGCAAGCTTGAAGAAGCCGTGCTTGATCGCAACCTCAGCAAAATCTTTACTGTAATGCTGTCGTCTCCCACCTTTAATGAATATGAGTACAGCAATAAGCCTGATCTGAAAGCGCATGCTGAAGTGGCCCGCCGTGCTGCTGCAGAAGGGGTTATTCTGCTTAAAAATGAGCAGGCAACCTTACCGCTTACCGGTGCTCAGAATGTAGCCGCATTCGGTAACACGTCTTATGCCTTTATCGCCGGCGGCACGGGCAGCGGCGATGTGAACGAAGCGTATACCGTATCGCTGGTGGAAGGGCTGGCAAACAGCTCTCTGAAAGTAGATGCAGCATTACAGGCAGACTACGAAGCCTTCATGAAAGCGGAAGACGCCAAACGTCCGCCGAAGAAAAATTTCTTCGAGTTGCAACCTCCGTTACCGGAATACACGCCGTCTGATGCACAGATTGCCAGCATGGCAGAGTCAAACGACGTGGCGCTTATCACCATTGGCCGGAATTCCGGTGAGTTCCAGGACCGTATCGTTGATAACGATTTTGACCTGAATGCGACTGAACAGGATTTGATAAACCGTGTTTCCGCTGCGTTTCATGCTAAAGGCAAGAAAGTGGTTGTCGCGCTGAATATCGGAAACGTTATTGAAACGGCCAGCTGGCGTGACAAGGCCGACGCGATTGTGTTGCCCTGGCAGGGCGGTCAGGAAGCCGGTAATGCACTGGCTGATGTGCTCACCGGTAAAGTCAATCCGTCAGGTAAACTGGCAACGACCTTTCCGGTTAAATATGCCGACCTGGCATCAGCCAGCACATTTCCGGGCTCCCCCACATCTGAAGACGACGTGAAAGACCCTTACATTGGTCTGTTCGTGGGTAAAGAGTCACAACTCGACTATAACGACGGCATTTATGTCGGCTACCGCTATTACGATGCATTCAATGTGAAACCGGCTTATGCCTTCGGTTACGGCTTATCTTACACCGGTTTTGACTATGGCGATGCCGTTGTGAAGGCCGGAAAGAACGCTGGTGATTTCACCGTTTCGGTGACCATCACTAATTCAGGAAAAGTAGCAGGGAAGGAAGCGGTTCAGCTTTATATCTCTGCGCCGGGCAGTGAAAAACCGGTCAAAGAGCTCAAGGGATTTGAGAAAACAAACGAGCTTGCACCGGGACAGTCGCAAACCCTTGAGTTTGCAATAACACCTAAGCTGTTGGCTTCATTTAATGAAGCACAACGGGCATGGGTGGCCGATGCGGGTGAATACAATATCCACGTTGGCGCTGCCTCTGACAATATTCAGTCTGGTGCCAGTTATTCCCTTGACTCGCCTGTAGTGGCTGAAAAAGTGAGTGTAGCGATGAATCCTGCACCACGGTTGAGGGAGCTGTCTGTACAGTAACCTCTTGCAGGAAGTGATGCCCTTCTTCCTGCAACCTCAAAGCCACCCTGCGGGGTGGCTTTTCTTTTTTACAGCGAGGTATCAGGCGTTTGGGCGAGCAAACCGGTCTGGTAGTAGATTCCCAGTACAATCCGCTTAATTTCTATTTCTGCTTTCACCGCGTTAAGACGCGCTGATATTGCCTGTGATTCGCGGCTGTTAAGTAAGAACAGGTCACTGTCACCCATCTCAAACCGTTTTTGTTCCTGACTGAACAGCTTTTCCGTTAAAACCGCCTGCTGCTGTTGCAGTTCAGACATGGTCTTGCCGTACTGCAATGCCTGTAAACCCACTGCCATATCCCGTTCAAGTGCATCCTGTGTGGTCTGAACCACGGCTTCAATTTCACGCAACTTTAACGAAGCCTTTGCCTCATCAGCCTTCGCCTGGCGACGGCCCAGCGGCATGGAAAATTGCAGGCCGACTTTTGTTTCTGTACCGGTCAGGTTCTCCGGCCCGCTGCCGATATCCCGCGCCAGCTTTGCTTCAATATCCAGCGTGGGTAAGAGCGCGTTCTTTGCCAGTCGCAGCTTGTTTTTCGCCAATTGCATTTCTGCCTGCAAACTGGTGAGAGCAGGGTGCTGTGCAATCAGGCTCTGCAGCAACGCGGGCTTAACCGCAGCACTCATCCAGGGCCATTGAATATCACCGGGGACAGTATTCAGAGTTGCCGTGCTGACCGGACGGAATTGCGCATCGCGGTAATAATAAGCCAGCTTCTCTCTCGCCTGTGCGGCCTTCCTTCTGGCATCCTGTAAAGCCAGATTACGCTGCATCACCGTGACCTCAAATTCTGTCTGGGTGATGCGCGCAAGATCTCCTTCTTCAACCCGGGTATTAATGGCATTTCCACGGGTCTCAGTGGTCTTCACCAGGGCTGCGTATATCTGCTCATTCAGATGACTTTCGTACCAGTCCAGATAAGCCGATAAGCCGTTGTAAACTAGTTCATTCAGGGCCAGGGCGGCTTCTGCATCCCATTGAGACATACTCACTCTGGCATCTTCGATGGCCATCCGTTTTTTATCCGTCTCCCGGTTTTGCAACAATGACATGGCAAAACCGATACTGGCCTCACCACCGGTCAGCGTTTCATAGTAACGCTCGTAATAGGGGAAGGTACCGTTACCGATACGGTATTCGGCTTTCACCTTAGCATTGGCGGTTCCCAGCGGATTGACAACCCGCTGAGACAGATAGTCACCGCTGTAGTAACCACTGGTGCGGAGGGCTGTATCCTGCTCGAGTTGCACATCAAATGCCGCTTCAGCGTAAGCCAGCTCCTGCCGGCGCTGACCACCTTTGGCTTCAAGCTCAAGCAGCTTAGGATGATTGTGCAGAATAGACTGCAGAACTGTTTCTGCAGTCGGTGGTGGTTGTTGCGCCTGAGCGTTCAGGCACAGCAGCAGAAAACTGGCAGTAAAAAAAGAAAAATACCTCAACATGCATACTTACCGTGGTGTTTGTTCTGTATCTGACCTGACATTTTCAGGCGGGAAGTTATTCAGCTGTCGCCAGAGTTCGTAGCCAATACTGACTTCCTCCAGCAAGATCCAGGCATTGACCCTGCTGTCCAGACGGGCAAAGGTTTCTTCCGGCCAGGGCTTTTCCTGCGGATCCTGTTCAATCCATACATTAAACAGTCCGTTGCGGTCTGCCACCGGTTCAACAATCGCCACTCTGCCACCGAATGTACCTATTGATGTGCCCGGCCAGCCGCTGAACTGGAAGATTGGCCAGCCTTCAAATTGCAGACGCACCTTCCGGCCTGTTGTGACCAGCGGTGCATTCAGTCCATTTACTTTCACTCTTACCATGCGCTCGACACCATCAGGAATAAAATACCCGAGTACTGCGCCCGCACTGACCAGCGTGGATAAACCACCGGAGTGCAACTGGGTCACAGTACCATCCTGAGGTGCGTACTTGGTCTGAGTAGATTGCCTTGCCAGCGACGAGTTCAGCGAGTTCCGGCTTTGCTCAGACTGAGCGGCTGTCGCCAGTCTTTCCTGTAACGTATTTTCCGCCACTTCAATGTCGCGGACCGAAACCAGACCTTCTTTATTCAACCGTTTCTGACGATCCAGGTTTATGCGGGCATTTTCCACAGCCATCAGGTCAGCATCCAGTTTCAGCTCCGCGGCTTTTACCTGGGCCTGAAGGCGTTCAACCAGCGCTTTATCTGTGTCGACCAGGGTTACAATGGGATCGCCTTCTTTTACTTTTTGTCCTTCCCGCACGTGCCAGGTTTTTATTTGCCCGGGGACCAGTGCGGATATGGGCTGAGCGCGGTCAGCCGGATTAAGCGTGCTTACAGTTCCCGTACCGTAAGCCGTTTGTTGCCAGGGCGCAAAGTACAATATTGCGGCGGTGACTGCGATAAGAAGAAAGAGCATATACGCCACTTTTCTGTACCAGGTCGGCACAGTCTGTTGCGAAAGCGTCTTCATTTTACTCATGAATTCCTGCTGATCAGAGTAATTCATCACAATTCCTCCTTGTCAGCGAGCACATCATGGGAAAGCAGCTGTGAATCACCATTTAACACAATGGTGGCATCAAAGACTTCCTGAATCGGACTGCTGGTAAAGTACATCACCGTGACCGGCTGGGTATCGAGGTATTTCAGAATTTTATATCTGTATGCTTCAGGAATGGCATCAAAGTGCTGGTTCAGCACAATTACCCCCGGTTTCGACAACAGGGCGGCAGCCAGTTTCAATAACAAAAACTCCATGGGCTGAAGGGGATGGCCCAACTGCGACAGACTGGTTTGCAAGTCGTCTTCCAGTCTCGCCAGTGTCGGCTCCAGTTGCAGTTCGCGAAAGATTTCCCGAATCGCTTTTTCGGAAGCATCCGGCGCATCCATGCGCAAATATTCAAGAATTGAACACTCAATAATGAGAGAGCGGTCAACAATGGCAATGGCCTGACGCAGCTCGCTGGTCTGGTAATCCGTTAATGCAAGGCCTCCCAGTTCTACCCAGCCAGACTCCGGCGTTTCATAACGTTTAAGTACCGTCATCAGTTTTCGTTGTTGCCATGCCTGCCCGGTGACGACGTAGTATTTTCCGTTTTCCCGCAAGGCCATATCAATTTCCACAGACTCGTTTTGCTGAACCAGCACAGTCTGACGGAAGTGGAGATCGTTACGGGTAAAGGTTTCGTTATCGGAAGACTGTACATCTTCCTGAGGTATATTCAGTGCGGCATTGAGCTTCTCTGCCGCACCATACAATTCATAATACAGGTTCAGGTATACACTGAACCGTGAAATACCAAGAAACACCGCAGACATGATCAGTTCGGCTGCAACAAGCTGACCGACAGATAATTGCTCCTGCACAACCAGTACACCACCCAGTCCCAGAAGGGCGGAGCTGGCCAGCGCATAGACAATCAGGAAGAGTACGGTCTGGGAAAAGGTAAAAGTGAAATGTCCGGCGTGACAATTCACATAACGACTGATGATGGCCTCCGTTTTCTCAGCAGCATGGTCAAGATGCCGGCTGGATTTGAAAAATACGTGAGCAGAGGAAATTTCGCTGAGCCATTTTGCGGTGGCATATTTAGAATCAGACAAGTCGATGGCTGTATTTTTCGCAGGCGTACTCAACATCCGCCAGATAAAGTACATAGAAATGATAATCACCACATTAAAGACAAACAAAAACGGGTGATAGAAAGAAACCAGTGTGATACCTACCAGCATCTGAAGCAGAAGTGCGAAACCGTCTACCATCAGTGATGGCATATTTTTCTGAAAGGTCATTACCTCAAAAAAACGGTGAGTTATCGTGCTGTTTTTCCGGCCTTCAAAAAACTGATGAGGGGCCTGAATGGTTTTCAGTACAAGATCGGCAGTCAGCCGGCTATAGATCCGGCGCTCATAATATTCCATAACCCGTGTTCTCAGGGCACTGAATAATCCGTACAGCAGCAAGGTACAGAAAAGGATTGTACTGATCACCAGAACCGCGCTGACTGAAGCGGTATAAACCACGGTGTTGATAAGGGTTTGTACTGCAAACGGTACGGCGAGGGTCAGTAAACCAATCATCAGGCCATATGCGATAGCCAGGTAAAAAAAGCCTGCTTCCGGCTTTAAAATATCAAACAGAAGCGTTTTGGTGCGGCGTAAGTCTTTTGTTGCTGCCATGGTGCTCTCAGAGGCTAAAAAGGAAAACGTCGGGTATCACAGAATTTAACTAAACCTATGTTTCATATCAATGTAATAAGTCTTTATAAATCATTAGTATGACTATCAGAAGTTACAATACGTGATTTCCCGTTAAATTGTTCTTTAAAAGCGGCTAAAAAAGACAAAAAAGCCCGGCGAGCCGGGCGTGTTTAACCGTTAATCGCAGGCGTTTATTCCTGAGGTTTGCCGCTACGGTATTTGTCGAACCAGGCCAGAATGTTACCCACTTTCTGGATCAGGCGTGAAGGACGGGAAGCGATACCGTGAGAGGCCCCCGGTAACCTGACCATCGCAGAGTCTACACCTTGAAGGCGCAGTGCCTGGTAAAACTGCTCTGATTCACTGATTGGCGTACGATAGTCTGATTCGCCGGTAAGCAGCATAGTGGGGGTTTTCACGTTGCCAACCAGAGACAACGGTGAATGTGCCCATAAATGGTCAAATGCTTCCCAGGGTTTGCCCGGCATCCAGTACTGAGTGAAATACGGATACGCGTCAGCAGTCAGGCCGAAACTGATCCAGTTGATCACCGGCTTGGCCACCACGGCTGCAGCAAAGCGATCGGTTTTTCCTACTGACCACGCTGTGAGTACACCGCCGCCGGAGCCACCGGTGATGAAGAGGTTCTTTTCATCAATAAAGCCTTTTGCGATTGCAGCATCAGTGACATCCATCAGATCAGTAAAGTCGTCAGACGGGTAGTCGTGATGAATCAGGTTGCCGAACTCTGCACCGTAAGACGAACTTCCACGGGGATTCGACCACACAACAACGTAACCCTGTGCTGCCATGAGCTGGATTTCCATTGAGAAGTGCGGGCCGTAAGCGGCGTGGGGGCCACCGTGAATTTCCAGGATCAGTGGATAAGATTTGCTTTTATCGAAACCCGGAGGTAATGCAATCCAGGCATCAATATCACGGCCATCAGCAGATGACTTCACCGGTAATGCCTCTACCTGCGCCAGCTTCAGATGTCCCAGCGCATCATCGTTCAGATTAGTCAGGGTGGTGATTTTTTTCTTCTTAAGCAGTGCCAGATCCGCCGGTTTTAACGGGTCATCCTGAGTAAACGCCAGCTCTCCGTTGGATGAAACAGCAAATTCCCCTGACGTATAAGGTCTGCCCAGGGACTGACCGCCGGTGGTGGCATCGAAACGGGTAACATCACCTTTCAGACTGACACTGGCCAGGCGGGTTTCGCCGTGATCAAGATAAGAGAAATACAGTGACTTGTTGTTATCTGACCATTCGACCTGCTGAACTGAGCGGTCAAGAGAGCCCGTCAGACGGCTCAGTTTTCCGCTTTCCAGATTCAAAACTACAATGTCGCTGAACTGGTAAGCTTTTTTATTATCATTAATTTGTTTGAAGGCCAGATATTTGCCGTCGGGGCTGAGCATGGGAGACTCTTCCGGTCCGGGCATATCTGTAACCGCTGTGACGTCAGCAGACTGAATATCAACGCGGTATATGTCGCTGTCAAAAGGAGACAATTCATAGTCTTCTGAACGGTTGGCAGAAAAATAGATCCCCGAGTTGTCGGGGGTGAATGCCAGGCGACCGTCATTAGGGTAATTACCCGTAGTCAGCTGGCGGGGCGTACCGCCGGATACCGGCAGAATATAAATCTGATTGAATCCGTCCGGTAAATATCCCTTGCCGTCAGCACGGTATCCTGTTTTCTGAATGATGCTGGCGGCGGGCGCCCAGTCTGCACCTTTGGGTTTTTCCGGCATAGCAGTAAACAGCGGTTTGGTTTTTACCGGTGTGAACATAGTAAACGCCAGATGTTTGCTGTCATGGGACCAGGTAAGGTTTCCGGGGGCCTTTGATACTTCTGTGAGTCTGGCCTGCTGGCCGGAGTCGAGATAGCGCACATAAAGCTGATTGCTGCCATCTTCATCCGAAAGATAAGCCAGCATGGTGCCGTCAGGGGACAATGTAACCTGACGCACATTCGCGCTGCCGGCAATCACCGGACGATGCTTTTTACCGTCAGTGCTGACCTCCCACAGTGTGCTGTGTGTGCGGTCCTTCATAATATCCATAGCACGACGTTCGTAGTAAACTGATTTACCGTCTTTACTGAAAAACGGCGATGCGGCGTATTCAAGATTGAAGGTGTCTTTATATTGCAGTGTGTCGGGCAGTTGCGCTGCATGTGCAGTAAAGGTCAACGCCGAAACCAGACCGCCTGCGAGGGCGAGTGGACGAATGAGCATAGTGAGTTCCTTGTCGTTCTTATGATTATACCGGCAACGGTACAAGCCTTAAGCTCGTTGACTGCCGGGCTAATGAAAACATACAGCATCACGCCGGTCAGCGGATACCGTTCGTCTTGTTTCTGTTTGATTTCGTCTGGCGGTGTTAAGTCAACTGCCGGCAAAGCGGGTCGTAAAAGCGATCGGTTTTTATACCGCACACGTTAAAATTTAAAATGGTTAACTGGCAGAGTCCATATGGATAAATCCTTAATAAGTCGTTATCCGGCACTTCGTTTACTACTTTGTGCCGTTTTTGTATTTCTGGTGTCGGGTTGTGCATCCAATAAACCGCAAATCAACATGGACGAAGAACAGAACTTTTCTGCTATCCGCACTTTTTCTGTTGAACCGCCGCTGAACACTGTGAATCCCACTATAGAGAATTATCTGCGTACCACTATTACTGATGTGATGACCGCAAAAGGACTGACAGCGGCAAGCCCGGATGAGGCTGACGTCAAAGTCGCATTTCTGCCTTCCACAGCCAGAAAGGAGGACGGTAAGTCTGTGAGTTTCGGATTGGGAACCGGTTCGTTTGGCCGTTCAGGGGGAATATCCCTGGGCAGTATTTTTACTGTGCCTGTAGGTGAACAGGTGTCTGTTTATCAGAATTTGCAGATTGATGTGATTAAAGACGGGCAATTTATTTACAGCGCCACCGGCAGCGCCGAACTGGAGAAAAGTGACAGTATTTCTATTCAGCAATCCCTGACTGAACTTGTAGGTGAACTGCTGGCCAGTTATCCCGTAAACCAGTAAGTGGTGGTGATGCTGAATGCACTTGAAATTGCGGTGACTGCCCCTTGGTAAACCGTGTCGCAGCCCCACTTTTGAATACTTCAATTACCGGTAAATTAAGGATACTGCTATGAGCCGACATTTCGAACAGGCAGACGGATTGTGTGAACGTAAAGATCCCGCAACTGACGGATTTGTATTTAATCAGACTATGTTGCGCATCGCGGATCCGGTCCGTTCGCTGGATTTTTATACCCGCGTTATGGGTATGACTTTACTCAAAAAGCTCGATTTCCCCGACATGGAGTTCAGCCTGTACTTCCTGACCCACGGGGAAGACTTCTCTGATATCAGCGAGGATGACACCAGACGCACAGCACAAACTTTCGGTCGTCCGGCCATGCTCGAACTGACACACAACTGGGGCGACACCGCCGGAGAAACCACCTATCACAATGGTAACAGCGATCCCCGCGGTTTTGGTCATATAGGCTTTCACGTACCGGATCTGGAGGCTGCCTGCGAGCGTTTTGAGTCACTGGGTGTTGCGTTTCAGAAGCGGTTGTCTGACGGAAAGATGAACAATATCGCGTTCATTAAAGATCCGGACGGATACTGGATTGAAATTTTCGACGCTGAGCGGGTCGCTAAAGGCTGATTTCAGCGGACAATATAAATGCCATATTTTATGTAGCCGCTTTTATGCGGCTATTTTTTTCTTCTCAGACGAACGGATATCCTCTGGGGCTTTTTTGTTCATATCAGGAGCTGGCTTTTTTCTGAGATGGTAATTTGAGTAATTGCACCAAATGATTAGAAAGGTATAAATGTAAGATTTAATTGCATTTTCCCTTATGTTTCTGTTATAAATTCCTCTTTTCTGTAGTATTGCGACTCAAAATGGATTTTATCAGCCGCAAATTTATATTTGTTGTCAACGTTTTTATAATATTTCTGAGTGGTTGTAACAGTACTCCACCTGCACTATCTCACGACACAAAAACCGTAAGTTCTGAGAGAATAGCCCTTAATGAGGTATTTGAGGCTCGCGGTTTTTATTTATCTTCTGCTAATAACATTAATTATCTCAATGTAAAGCAATGCGGTAACTATCAGTTGCAGAGTCACCGTGGATCGGTACGGTATCCTGAAAATTCAATAAACGCAGTTGTCGATGCTTTAGATAACGGGTTTGACGTTGTCGAAATTGATGTTCAGGTTACCCGGGATGGGGTTTGGGTTGTTCATCATGACAAACGGACCGGAAGAGAAACGGGAACTGTAGATAATGTTCAAAGGAAAATTGAACGTATACGTTATTCAAAAGAATGGGGCTACCTGCGCACCCGTGATCGAAATTCGGGACAGTTATCAGATACAGTACCGCCTGATTTTCGTGCTATGTCTAAAGCTTTTGCATCAAATGCAGGTCCAGGAAAGAAACTGAATATTGAAATTAAATCCGATGCCCCATCGGGAGATTTGGAAATGCTGGATTATCTGGCATTTACAACAATCGGGCAAGGTCGCTACTACTATTCCAGTTTGTCACTCAGAACCCTCGAACGGATGCGCAATATTAATTCTCAGGTTTTTTTATCTTTTATCCAGAGTCCGGCAGAACAATCAATGAAGCTTTTAAAAGCTCAAATCGAAAAGGGGGCGTCGAGTGATAACCTCTATCAGGAAAATCAGGAAAGGATTGAGAACATCGCGGGGGTTGCTTTTCGTCGCTACAAAGAGAAGCGCTACGATTCTCACGCAGGGATTAATACTCTTAGAAAAGCTCTTAAAAGAAATTTCGGAATGGCAATTGATATTCGCCAGTACATTGGTCAGGCTGGTCGCATCAAACCTTTAGTTACTGGCTACCAGATACCTGTCGCTACATATACGATCAATGATCACGTATATCATGCAAATGCACTGTTAAAAGTAGAGGCAAGGTCAAGGCCCGATTCAGTCATTATTGATGATACTCTTTATGGGTTTTGTACCCAATATGGATTGCCGGATATGCGGGCATATACCGGTTCAACTGCCTCAACCAAACGTATCGCAATCTTGCCTGTAGATCTTGATTTAGAGCGCCTTGACGAAGTGGATACATATTTTGACAACGGTCTTTATCCCGCGTTGGGTGGTCTGCTTAAAAATATAGATAAAAATGTGACAAGCCCTGCCTTCATCCCTGTTATGTTGAATCTTGAAGCTGGCCCTAAAGAGCGGGAGCGCGAAGTCAATCTGAAAACTGACAGGGCAATTGAAGTTGAGCTAAGGGATTCAAATGATGCACCCTTCTTATAAACCCAAGCCGTGGCGGCTATTCTTACTCATTTTAAGTGCAGTCTATTTAGTTCCGGAAGCAATCTTCAACGCGCAACTTGTTTCCCTGATAGGCCTTGGTACACCTCAAGATAGCCAGTTAGAACAATTAGAAGTGTATGGTCGCGCTATTTCAGGAATTGGTGCTACTTTATTGCTGGCTGACCTGCTTCCCGGTAGATTCTATTGTTCAGCCGGACGAGGTTTAATGACGTTAGTCTGTGTAGCTTGTTTCGTATGGCCAACGGTCTATTTCGGTCAAAAAATAATTGTAGAGAGATTTATCGCGTCATCTTCACCGGAAGAACGTGAACATGCTGTGCTTAGTGCCGCTTTAAGGGACGCATTGGCGTTAAATGCTGTTGCCGTGGCTGGTCTTGAATACGATACCGCGATACAGGACAGTTCTGAAAACCTTACTTTTTTAGCGCTATTTGGAGGCCTGCTGTATGCCGACGATAAATTAGCGGGTAATTTAGAGAGCTACAAACATCAGATTGTTAAGCAGTTTGTACAAAAAAAAGCTTATAAGGATTTTGATCGACATTATCAGGACTTTTCGAGCCTGTATGTACAATTGTCGGAGAGTTACAAAGACTACGCAAAAGGTTCAAATACCTATAATCAAAAACTGGCTGACATTCCAAAACAAGAGCTGGAGTACTGGCAAGCAATAGAACAAAAAATCAATCAGGGCTGGCAAGATTATCAGCAAGCAACGAAATCATATATTGCTCGTGCCGAGGCCAGAGCACAGAAATATGGGCCTGGGATTTTTGAATATCATAAACAGGTAAATGGCTGTCAGGAGCGCTTTCAGAAATCTTCACAAAAAGAACGCAGAGTCCAGTGTGTTGATCGGTTACATGTACGATATAAATCTGAAATAGACAAAGCCGGACTGGGATATGTCGAGCCTGGTTACTGGCTCATTGAAGAAGATGTTAGCGGACTTGAAAATGCGGCTAATACAGCTATCGCTGGTGTTATCACTGGGGGCGTTTCTACGGCTTTGCAATTGCTGAGCTGGGCTACAGGGGGAGATGGAGGAATAAGGAATAAACGCTATAAATATACTGATGATCCCTCTCATTACCAGCGATTAATACTTGCACATCCTAATTTTCAGACTCAGTTCCAAAAAGATACTGGATATCCTATGGATATACAGGACTTGGAAGCATTTCGGAATCATGATGAAACACAACAACGAGTCCGAAATTCTCTTAAAGTTAAAGGGTTAGTGCTCTCTGAGGAATGGCGGGTTGAGCAACGTTTAGCATTTTCTCAAGCCGTTTTTAATAAAGTTAAAACTGAAGCTGATGCAAGTTGGAACGAAGCGATGCAGCGCGAAGGGCTTTCAGTTCCGGTTAATTTACAATGGCATGATTTTCAGCTTCACCCCAGTGTTCAAAGAAAGATTGCTGATAAAATGGGAGATATGTATGTTAATAACGTACAAGCTGATTGGAGCCAGGCAAATTTTAAACAATATGTTCTCGATCCAAATATAGAAAAAAGAACGCTTCGTTACCTTGATATGATTTCAGGCGCAAGAGTACACTTTGAAGATGGTCGTCAATATGCTGAAGCAGGTAAACAAGCGCTGCGTTCAGTACTCATACCGCCAATTTCGATGTTTTTGAGTTTGTTTTTAATCTGTCTAACCATAATAAAATTACCCATCAAGACTTACGAAGTTTTGAGGCCGGATTGGCAGAAAAATAAGTCGTTATTGGTTAGGATTGGCATCAAAAGTATGCCTGTTTTCTTGCTATGTACTTTACCTTTTCTTCTGGTGCAAAGCCAATTTACTGCCAGTTCCGACAGTCCGGTTAACTATTTTCTCGAAAAGGTCGAAACTAATAGTAATCCCGTTATATCAATGGCCTTACGATGGACATTACATGCTCAACCTGTTCTTCATCCTTTGGGGCTGGCGTTTGAAACGAATACCGGCATTTATAGAAACGTCGAACCGTTAACCCACAAACTTGCAGCACTAGATGTAAAGTTGCCAATAGTGCATGGAGCCTCTGAGCAATTGTCTTCAGATGCAACGAATACACCGGTTACTCTGACAATTGTATCGAATGTAGCGGGAGCAAAAATCCGTATCATGAATATCAAACCGATATACCGGGAAAAAATGTTGTTGGCCCCCGGTAACTATGAAATTGAAGTCAGTGCAAACGGATACCATACGAAACGCAGTTGGCATCGCATTTCGGAAGAGAACCAAAGACTGGAAATTGAACTTGTACCGTTGTGAAAAACGGTTGGTACGAAATGATACCCGAATTATGTGGCCTGATCTTCTGCTATAGGTACGGATAAAATGCCCTTTTTTGTAAACCAGACTTCCAGTGGCAAAGTTGCCAGTGGCGGAATAGCAGCAAGAATAGCGAGGATACTGTGCCACGCGCTCCAGCGAAGGCGGACCGCTGCAACAATGGCAACCACAAAATAAATCAGAAAGGCGATACCGTGGAGACGGCCGAATAACCAGACACCCAGGTCGGTGACTTCAAGATTGTATTTGAAGTACATACCGGTGATCAGACCGAACCAGGTAAATGCTTCAATGCGCGCTGCGATAATAAAGATTTTTTCCATGTCAGTGGCGGGACTCTGTAAATGAAGAACATGCAGTTTACCTGCACCGGGCATGAAGTGAAAGGTTGAGAATAATTCTTATTTAAGAAGTTGAAATGAAAGAGGTCGCAACCGCGACCTCTCAATTCATGATAAAGGGGGAATTATTGCGGCTCTGCCGGTGCTTCAACTTCTTTACCTTCGCCACGTTTTTTACGGTCGCCTCTGTCAAACTTGTCACCACCTCGTTTGTCACCACGGGGTACGCGCATGTCTTTATGTGGTCTGTGCATCATATCCTGCAGCATCTGTGTTTTCTGTTCTTCTGTGAATACAGCCCAGAATTCATCACGTAATGCTTTCTGCTTTTCTTTCAGCGCTTCAAGTTTTGCTTCCTGATCAGCCGTTAACTCGACATCTTTCATCATTCTGTGCATTTGCGGCGGTACCAGCGGGGGATCCATTTTCTCCATTCGCTCAGTTTTTGCTGCTGCGCCGGTTGCTGCTAACGCGAAGCCTGTTACACCCGCACCAATGAAAAGAGCGGCAACGCCTACAATGCTTAATTTTTTAATCGAACGTTTCATAAAGTTCTCCTGAAAATCTGCTACCTCACAATGAGGACGAATACATACTATCGCGCTGAATGTCACGTAACGTTAAGAAGTGCAAATCTGGTGTGAACATATGAAAAGTCAGGCATTATTGACCCTGTAATAAGCAAGTTGACATAGCATTGACAGACGACGTATTGACATGAGCATTCTATTAATCGAAGACGATAAAGGGCTGGCAGAGTTACTCATTGAGTTTCTCGGCATGTCCGGCTACGACGTGACTCACTGTGCTGATGGCGAGTCTGGTCTTGCGGAAGCTCTGGCCCGCAGCGATATCGAGCTGGTTTTGCTGGATGTAATGCTGCCCGGCCTCAACGGGCTGGACGTACTTAAAGCCATCCGCCAGAAAAGTGAATTACCGGTGCTCATGCTGACAGCACGGGGGGACGACCTTGATAAAGTACTCGGGCTGGAACTGGGTGCTGACGATTATCTGGCGAAACCGTTTAACGACCGCGAATTACTGGCACGTATCCGGGCAATTATCCGTCGTACCGGCGATAAAGCCGCAACAGACGAACCGGCCAGTTTGTCGAAAAAGTCTGTTATCCCGATTGGCGATATCAGCATTGATGTGCAGAAAATGGTGGTGACCTGTCAGTCGCAAGTGTTGGATCTCACCGGCAGCGAATATGCATTACTGAAGCATCTGAGCTTGCAGCCCGGAGAACTCATCACTAAAGAAGAGCTCTCCGAGGCGTGTCTGGGACGACGCCTGCAGGCCTTCGACCGCAGTATCGACACCCATATCAGTAACCTGCGTAAAAAGCTCACTGCCGCAAATTCACAGGTAGACATTAAAAGTCAGCGCGGGCGCGGTTACGGGATTTTTGCCTGATGACCGGTGCTGTTCGCAATTTTAATCTGAAAGTACTGGGCTGGTTCTGGCTTACTCTGCTGGTGTGTATTCTGTCCATTGCCATACCGGCGTTTATCCTGCAGGAAATCAATGAAAACGAGCCCCTGTCCGGCAGGGACAGTCGTTTGCTGAATAATGTGGCGCAGAGAATTGATACCATTCTTCTCAGCCGCCCGGCAGATCCTCATGGTATCCCCCGGCAACTGGAACAACTGGAAACCCGCACATCTTATCAATGGCTCATTGTTGATAAACAGCTTAACGTAGTGCAAAGCAGTATGCCTTTGCGGCGCTCCCTCACCGAAGAATTCAACAGCAAGCGCTTCTGGTATTTCATTCAAAAAGAGCAGCAAAGGGAAATTAATCTGGAGTGGACCCGGCTAGTAGGCCCGGTCTCTCTGACCGCCAGACCGGATTGGAAACTGGTGTTGTGGCGCCCTGAAAGACCACGGCCTCTGGATGTTTTCAGAGCCGTACCGTGGTGGCTGATGCTGGGTATTTTTATGGTAGTGACCAGCTTGATGAGCTGGTTACTGGTACGTTCTATTGCCCGTCCGCTGAACCGGTTGGGTGACGCATTCACTGCGGTGGGGCAGGGACAGTTGAATCACCGCATCGAATACAGTCAGTCTGCAGGCAAAGGTGGCCGTCGTAGCGGGGAATCACCTTTTACCCGCTTGTTTGCCCAGTTCAATGATATGACCGGTAAAATAGCAGCGCTCATTCAGAATCAGAAACGCCAGAGCGCCGACATTTCTCATGAGTTACGCACCCCGCTTACCCGCCTGCAAATGACACTGGCACTGGTACGCCGAAAATGCGCGGACCCCTCGTTGATCCCGCTGCTGGAACGGGCTGAAAAAGAAAATGAGTTGCTAAACCTGCACATTCAGCGTTTATCCGATCTCACCACCATGGAATCCCGGGCTATCTCGCAGGGCAAAGCAGACATTACTGTAAAAGCATTACTGGATGACTTGTGCGAAGATGCTGCATTTGAGGCGCAACAACTGGGGATCGCCTGGCAACATACTCTTGCAGACGGCACGCTCAGTATTTACGAAGAGCCATTCCTCACCGCCATTGAGAATGTGGTGCGAAACGCATTTAAATACGCAAACTCGTCCGTTTCCCTGGCTTGCACTGTTGCCGGTAGTCAACTGACTATCGTAATCGAAGATGACGGGCCGGGTGTGGAACCGGCAGATTTATCAAAACTGACCAATGCGTTCTACCGCACTGACAGCGCCCGTAACAGCGACACCGGCGGCTTGGGTCTTGGCCTCGCTATTGCCGCAGAAGCTGTTCGTCTGAACGACGGCGATATGTCATTCAGCTTGTCAGATAAAGGTGGTTTGCAGGTGAATATGCAGTTCCGGTTGACACAGAAACCGTAACTATTTACTGCTAATATTTGCGGTCCGGGTAGAGGTTTTATCTTCGTCCTTTGTTAAACTTGCCGCTGTTTTTACCGGACTGTTTCTCTATGCTTCCATTTATTCTGCTGCTCATTGCTACCATGTTGTGGGGTAGCTCTTTCATTGCGCTGAAAATCGCGTTTGCCGAATACTCGCCTATGTGGGTAATTTTTCTGCGTATGGTGGTGGCAAGCATTTGTTTTCTGCTGATGTGGAAGGGCCTGAGCCGATTCACTTATCAGAAAGGCGACTGGAAGTTACTGCTGCTGATGTCTGCTGCAGAGCCTTGTTTATATTTCGTTTTTGAAGCCATGGCACTACAGTACACCTCGGCTGCACAAGCCGGTATGGTCACAGCGGTTTTACCGCCTATGGCGGCAGCACTGGCGTTTATCTTTTTAAAGGAACGCATGACTATCACGGCTCAGGCAGGTTTTGTAGTCGCTTTTGCCGGTTTAGTCTGGCTTAGCTGGGCGGCTGAAGAAAATGTTCATGCCAGTAATCCTGTGCTGGGCAATACCCTTGAACTGGCTGCAATGGCATGTTCTGCGGTGTACTGTGTTTGTGTGAAGAAACTGTCCACCCGCTACTCTCCGCTGGTACTGACGTCTTTACAGGCGTTTTCCGGTGCCATATTCTTTATGCCGCTGGCATTCAGTCAGGATGTGCCGCCATTACATGCCGGCCCAGCGCTTTACGCTATTGTTTTCCTTGGCGTATGCGTGACCTTAGGCGCCTATCTGCTATATAACATTGCCATTACCAAAATGGATTTAAGCAAAGCGACCATTTTCAGTAACCTCATTCCCGTATACACCATTGGCTTTGCGTACTGGCTGCTGGACGAAACCCTCACGCAAACCCAATTAATGGCATGTGGCCTTATTCTCAGTGGTGTGGTGCTGGGGCAATCTAAACGCAGAAAGAAAACGGTTATGCCGGCTGAACGGGCGTTCGAATCGTAAATTTCTCCGGATTGTAGTCATATCCGGTTTGTTCACGGGGCGCGATTCTGTGTTAAAATCACAGTCATCCGGCCCATGCGAAGGTTCTCAGTGAGAAGCTGAGAGTTAGCAAAGGGCTTATTGATGGTTTGGAGTGCAGGACCGCTGAAAAACCAGTTCTATATTCGTTAAAAGATTACAGGTTTTTCTATGCTATCTACCCACCGCCGGTTTTCGATTGCACCTATGTTGGACTGGACTGATCAACATTGCCGGTACTTCCTGCGTCAGATCTCAAAACACAGCTTGCTGTACACCGAGATGGTCACTACCGGTGCATTGATCTACGGTAAAGGCGACTATCTTGCGTTTAACGAAGAAGAGCATCCGGTGGCGCTGCAGCTGGGCGGGTGTGATCCTTCCGATATGGCACGGTGTTCTGAAATGGCACAGGCACGTGGCTATGATGAGGTCAATATCAACGTAGGGTGTCCGTCTGACCGGGTTAAGAACGGTGCGTTTGGCGCATGCCTGATGGCGCAACCTGAAGTGGTGGCGGATTGTGTGAAAGCCATGCAGGCGGCAGTGGATATTCCGGTAACGGTTAAATGCCGTATTGGCATAGACGATATGGACGAATACGAAGGTTTTGCCAGGTTTGTTGATATTGTTGCAGATGCAGGCTGTGATACCTTTATTGTGCACGCCCGTAAAGCCTGGCTGCAGGGATTGAGCCCCAAGGAAAACCGTGAAATTCCACCGCTGAATTACCCTCGTGTTTATCAGCTTAAAGAAACACACCCCAATCTGAATATCAGCATTAACGGCGGGGTGAAAACCCTGGACGATACTCTGGATCACTTAAACAAAGTTGATGGCGTGATGATGGGGCGGGAAGCCTATTCGAATCCCTATTTGCTTTCGTCGGTTGATAAACTGGTTTTTGGCGATGATGCACAGGTGAAATCCCGCAGCGAAATTGTTCACATTATGCAGCAGTACATTGAACGTCAAACCGATGAGTGGTTTAAACCCTGGCACGTTGCCCGTCATATGCTGGGTTTGTACCAGGGACAGGCCGGCGGGCGCATCTGGCGTCGTTATTTGAGTCAGAATGGTACGGGCAAAGAGCGTGATCCAAACCTTCTGATGAATGCGCTGGAGCAGGTAGAGCAGGCGCAGGCCAACGCGAAAGCCTTTAACGATTCCCGTGTTACGGAACAGTAGTACTAAATGGTTTTAAAAAACGGCGCGTAAATGGTCGCGAAGGTATCCTTCGGTTGGGGCCTGAAATGACCTTTTACAAGGCCGGCCCGTTTTATCCGGTCGATGCGGAATACACGGGTGGCATCCCTTAAATGATCCCAGGCGATGATATACCAGATTGGCCAGTTCAGCAGAACGTAGTGGATTTCAATAACCCGCCTGGTCATGTCGCTGCTTTCAGCCTGATAGTCGATTTCCAGTAAGTGGCGACCCAGAAACGCTTCTGCTATGTCTTCCGACATGTCAGGCGCCGGTGCGCCATAATGCGTCGCAATATTAGCTGCTGCGTTGTTTCCCACCATAATTCTTTTGCGGATATCACTGACCACATGACGCTGCTTTTGCGGAAACGCCTGAAACAGTTTTTGTTTGATGTGTTTTAAATTTCCTGTGAGCAATGGCGACTGAAGGTTCTCCATAATGGCCAGCGCGAGGATAAGTTCAATGACTTCACGGTGAGTCAGATTCAGCCGGTCTATGCCCCAGCGACCAGACAACCGTATGCCGCCGCCCCGTCCGCGGTCGGATTCCACCGGGTAACCGGCCTCCCTGAGTTCTGCCAGTTCCCGCATAAGCGTGCGCTGACTGACCCCCAACTGTTCCCGTAAGTCTGCGGTTTTCCAGTATTCCTCAGACTGCAATAAGCCAATCAGGCGGCTCCGCCTGTCAGTCCGGTTTGTGAAGCTTTTATTCGTCATATTTTTAATATGCCATTTAACGGCATAATTATCTATACACTTTCCGGTATGGCGAGTGCGGGGCCTTCAGGCCGCGTAATGAGGCCAGAGTTTGGTAGCCGTTTAATCACATTATAGGGAAGGTAAATCATGAAACATTTTTATAATTCAAGAAGCAGAAGTGCCATAACCGACTGGATGCTGGCAGAACTGGGCGTTAAGCACGAGCGGGTTTGTATTGATTTTGGCATACAGAATTCGCAACTGGATGAGCTGCACCGTATCAATCCGATGAAGAAACTGCCTGTACTGGTTGATGGCGATACTGTTGTTACAGAAGCCGCTGCTATTTGCGCTTACCTGGCGGATAAATATCCGCAGAAGGATATGGCGCCGGTTGCCGGGTCTGCTGAACGCGGATTGTATTACCGGATCCTGTTTATTTCAGGCAGCGCTATTGAACCGGCGTTTACGCTGGCCGCTGCAAATATTGAGTATCCCGATGCTTCCATGGCCGGCTGGGGTGACATGCCGAGGATCATCGATACAATCGAAGCATTAACACCAGATTCTGACTGGGCAACCGGTGAGCAATTTACTGCGGCTGATGTGATCTTTGGCGGTTTGCTGGACTTTGCATCTAAAGTGGGGTGGTTTACTCCGTCTCGTAAGGTACAAGCTTATATCTCCCGTTTGCGGCAGCGCCCGGCATATTTAAAAAGCCATCCTGACATGCTTCAGAATATGGCCGGTAAGCGAATCGCTTAACTCCGGTTTCCAGCAATAAGCCCTGGTGACAGAGATATTGAATCTCTGTCAGAACGGGTAGCGGAATAGACCAACGTAGGTGGTTTATTTCGCTAACTTGTAGTCCTAATCGTTTTTTGAGCTTGCCGGTTTTTTCGATGATTAGTTTAATTCCATATAAATCAATGGCATAAAAAATTTTAGAGGTTGGCACGTCTCTCGCTATCTCTCAGGTAACTTGTCGTCGCAGTGAGTACGGCTTTATTTAAAACATTACCAGAGGGAAACACCATGAAAGCGAAAAAACTATTAACCAGCCTTGTATTAACTGCTGCGATGTTAAGTTCACAGGCGATGGCGCAGGAAAGTGCTGTTGAATCGTTCCTTGGCCGGATGATTGATCAGGCCGTGTCTATGGCGGGCGAAGAAATCAGTAACGGCGTACGCCAGTCTGTTGCAAACGCAACGTATAATTTCAGTTTGTCGGATGAAACAAAGACGGGGTCAGTGAGTGTGACTGATCTTGCTGCAAGCGGGACACAATCAAAATCTGAACACGCTGAATCTGAAGAAGAGTAAGCTTATGGCTTGCTGTAAGATGCGAATTCAGCATCAAACATTATCAGTGCGAAGTTGCAGGCAATCTTAAACGGTTGCCTGTTTTTTATGTGCAATTGAAAATCGAAATTTGAAGATCGTCATTTTAACCAATCTGGCTGGTCAAAATGACTAAATATTTATATACGACCGTGCCGAGCACCTCTCCAATCCTTCGCGGAATAATAAAATCTCATTTAAAACAACATCTTAAACATCTGGCACGGGCATTGTAATAACTATTGTGTAACCGAACAAACAAGACAGTTAAAGGAGAAACACAATGGGTATGTTTTCAAGAATGTCAGATATCGTACAGGCGAACATCAATGCCATGTTAGATAAGGCGGAAGATCCTGAGAAGGTCATTCGCCTGATCATTCAGGAAATGGAAGAAACGCTGGTGGAAATGCGCTCCGTGGCAGCGAAGTATCTGGCTGAAGAAAAGTATCTCGATCGTCAGGCTGAAAAGCTTCAGAAGGATGTTGACGGCTGGATGGCAAAAGCTGAGCTGGCGATGGATAAAGGCAAGGATGATCTGGCGCGGGCAGCGCTGGTACAGAAAAACGCTTTCAGCGACAAGCTGGCAGCCATTGAATCTCAAAAAGTGCAGTTAACTGAAATGTTAAGCAGTATTCAGGAAGACACCGGTCGTCTGCACGCAAAACTGGCTGAAGCCCGTCAGAAGCAAAAGAGTCTGGTGGCAAGAAAACAGAATGCCGGCGTGCGTCTGAAAGCCCGCAGTGTTACTCACAGCGAGCAAATTGAATCGGCAATGGCGCGTTTCGACAGCTACGAACAGCGTATTGAGCACCTGGAAGCGCAGGTTGATGCCTATGATGTCACCGATGGCAGCGGGCAGTCTCTGGAAGCTCAGTTTAAAGCGCTGGAGACCAGCGATGCCATAGATGCTGAACTGGCGGCCATGAAGAAAAAACGCGCTGCCTGAACGATAACTGAAATTGATACGGCTACGTGCCGGATGGCGCGTACCGGCCATACAGGAGAATATGATGAAATTTCCGCAAACTGATAAACGAATCTACCGCGATACCAGCAACGGCGTGATAAGTGGCGTCTGTGCAGGCCTGGCAAAATACCTTGATGTGGATGCGACCTGGGTAAGAGTCGCCGCTGTTACCGGATTGATCCTGTTTCATGTGCCGGTATTAATAGCTTATATCGCAGCAACATTTCTGTTACCAAGGTGGGCGTAATGAAAAATGCATTTATGGCTGTCATCATTGCACTGATCCTTGTTTACGCCTTTGGCAATCTGTTTAATGACTGGTGGGGTATTCATTTGATGATGGGTGACGATATGTTGTCGCCGTTAGAAAATTTTGCCGCTGCATCGGCGGTGGGTCTGGTGTTTGTTGCAATCGGGTTCATTGTCGCACTGAGTGTGTTCGGGACGCTTGCTCTGGCTGTCTTTGCCTGTGTAGCAGCGCTGCTGGTGACGGGGCTGAGTGCACTATGGCCGGTGTTACTGGTGGCAGCCGTCATCTGGCTGTTCCGCCGTCCCCGTCAATCCCGAACGGTGTATCCGAATCATTAAGTGATGGAAAAGCGAAGTAAATTAAGGCGAAAATTCGCCGTCATGATGCTAAAGTGCAGGTACATGGTAATAAATGGGCGTTTACAACGCCCATTTTGTCATTAGAAAAGGATATTAACGTTGAGCATTAAACAATACTTAAACACCAAAACGATTTCAGCAACCGTGCTGATCCTGTTTTTACTCTTTTGGTTAATTGGCGTGTATTGGAGTGTCGAGCCTGACACATTTGATGTAAGACAGTCTGTCGCTGCAACGGCAGAAAACCCCACTCAAACTGAAGTGCCCGGATACACTGTAACGACCACGTTGATTCTGGTAACTGAACATATGCTGGATAAGCCGGGCGGATATCTGTCAAATGATGTTATGCCCCCCGGCCTCTTTTTAGACAACATGCCTGCCTGGGAATACGGGGCGCTGGAAATGATCCGTGATTTGTCGTTGTCCATGCGTAAGGATTTCAGCCGTTCTCAGTCCCAGTCTATTGAAAGCCCGAATCTGACAAAAGCACAGCCGGAATTTAACGTAAACAGCCGGAGCTGGGCGTTACCGTCTGCAGAGTCATCTTACCGTAACGGTATCAAGGCATTAAAAGCCTACAGAGCAGAACTGGTAGACCCGACCCGCGGCGACGGTCAGTTCTATACCCGCGCCGATAACCTGCGGGACTGGTTGAAGCAAGTTGAAAAACGTCTGGGTTCTTACTCACAGCGTCTGAGCGCCAGTGTAGGTTCGTCGCGGATGAATACAGACCTTGCCGGTGATAAAAATGCCAGACAATCTACACCGACTGTAAATGAAAAAGTGGTGAGAACCAGCTGGTGGAAGCTGGACGATAATTTCTATGAGGCCCGCGGTGCTACCTGGGCAATGCTACACTTCTTAAAAGCGGTGGAAATTGAGTTTGCGGATGTACTGGAAGACAAAAACGCGCTGGTCAGTTTGCGTCAAATTATCCGTGAACTGGAAGCTACACAACAAACAGTGTGGAGTCCGATGATTTTAAACGGGGATGGTTTCGGTATGATGGCGAACCATTCTCTGGTAATGGCGAATTATATTTCCCGTGCTAATGCAGCACTAATCGAACTGACTGAACTTCTCAATCAAGGATAATTCATGAAAAAATGCATTATGGCAGTAGCAACCGCTGCAGCTTTATCTGCATCGCCTGTAATGGCAGACACACTGGCCGGTCTTTATCTCGGTGGTCAGGGATGGCGCACAAGTACGTCAGGCGGCTTCGCTGATGACGGCACATTTTCCAATGACAGCACGATGGCTGACTTCAACTTTGACAGTCAGGCAAACTCTTCCTTATATATCGCTGTTGAACATCCTGTGCCGTTTTTGCCAAACGTGAAGGTGAACTACACTACGCTGGACTCAGATGGCACCACTGCGCTGCAAACCAGTTTCACCTTTGATGGCGACTTGTACACCACCGGCAGTGATATTTATACGCAGGTAGAAATGTCCACCACCGATCTGACACTGTATTACGAGCTGTTTGACAACGACCTGGTCAGTTTTGATTTGGGTCTGACAGGCAAATACATCGACGGTACATTGTTTGTCAATGATGCTGATACACAGACCAGCGGCGAGCTGCCTTTTTCCGGTGTTATCCCCATGGCTTATTCACGGGTTGCTGTAGGCCTGCCGTTTACCGGTCTGGGCGCTTATGCCGAAGGGAATTATCTGTCGGTTGGCGATCATACCTTCAGTGACTATCAGATTGCGCTGACGTATTCCTTTATTGAAAGCCTGGCAGTAGACATGACGATTCAGGCTGGTTACCGGAATGTGGAAGTGGATCTGGATGATCTTGACGGTGCCTATGCTGATATGAGCTGGGATGGTCCGTTTGCGGGTATTGAAATCCACTTCTGATCCCGCTGACCGGCTGGTCAGATAAAACCGCCGGACTAATCTGCGATTGTAAAACTGCCGTAAGCATTGCTTGCGGCAGTTGTCTTTTAGAGGGTGATCACATTTCAAGAGTGCTTTTTAAAAACTTTAGAGCATAAAAAAGTGTGATTTATTCTTTTCTCTTCTCAAAAAAAGTCGATACCTTTACGCTATCTCAATAAGGCTTATGAGTTATGTCAGCGAATTCGAATCAAAATCAGGCACCCGGTGCGGTGCTCAATGAGCAACAATGGAATGCGATTACGCAGGCCATTGCAGGCTTAAACCGTGATCAGCTTACCTGGGTAAGTGGTTACGCAGCAGGAATGGCAGCCGCGCAGGGTGGTGCTGTTGCACCTCAGTTAGCAGCGCCGGCGGCGGCAGCGGGCAATGCCCCGGTGCTCACCATTCTCTATGGCTCGCAAACGGGCAATGCAAAAGGTGTTGCTCAGCAGTTTCAGGCGCAGGCCGAAGCAGCAGGGTATACCAGCAAACTGATTAGCATGGCTGATTACAAGCCCCGCCAGATCAAAGCAGAAAGCCACGTTGCTGTGTTTGTCAGCACACACGGTGAAGGTGATGCTCCTGATGATGCAGTGGAATTCCACGAATTTTTAGGTGGCAAAAAGGCGCCTAAGCTGGATGGTCTGAAATATGCGGTACTGGGTCTGGGTGACAGCAGCTACGAGTTCTTCTGTCAGACAGGCAAAGACTTTGACGAGCGTTTAGGCAAGCTAGGCGGTTCGGCTGTTGTTGCACGTCAGGACTGTGATGTTGATTACGAAGATTCAGCGAAGAGCTGGGGTGAGCAATTAATTGCTGCGTTGAAGGACGACTTCGCCGGTGCACCGGCAGGCGCTGCGGTTGCTGTGCAGTCAGGTTCGGCAGTCGCCGGCAGTGCAGAGCAGACCTACACGAAAAAGGCGCCTTTTGCAGCTACGCTTATCGAGTCGCAAAAAATTACCGGCCGCGATTCTGTTAAAGACATCCGTCATGTCGAAATCAGCCTGGAAGATTCCGGTATTCAGTACCGTGCTGGTGATGCACTGGGCGTGTGGTTTAAAAACGCTCCGGCACTGGTTGAAGAGATGTTATCTCTCACCGGCTTAAGCGGCAGTGAAGAAGTGAAAGTGGCTGATGCTACAACGACTATCGCAGATGCCCTCGCCGGGAAGCTGGAACTGACGCTGAGTTATCCGACTTTCGTCAAGGCTTATCAGCAGGCTACCGGCTCTGATGCTCTGGCTGTGCTGATTGAAGATCCTGCTCAGTTACGGACTTATCTGGCTGAGCGTCAGATCATCGATATCGTACGGGAACATCCTGCAAAGGTTGATGCGCAGGTACTGACTGATGCATTGCGTCCGCTGACGCCCCGTTTATATTCCATTGCTTCCAGTCAGGATGAAGTGGAAGACGAAGTGCATCTGACCATCGCTCATGTTGATTATGAAGCCTTTGGAAAACGCCATCAGGGCGGCGCATCCGGCTTCCTCTGTGAACGTCTGGAAGAAGGCGCTGAAGTGGAAGTGTACATTGAGAAAAATGACAACTTCCGTTTGCCAGAAAACCCGGATACGCCAGTTATTATGGTTGGGCCGGGCACCGGTATTGCGCCGTTCCGTGCCTTTATGCAAGAGCGTGACGCACAAGGTGCAGACGGTAAGAACTGGTTGTTCTTCGGTAATCCTAATTTTACTCAGGATTTCCTCTATCAGGTTGAGTGGCAGGGCTACGTGAAATCGGGTCTGGTTGACAAGATCACACTGGCATTCTCCCGCGACCAGAAAGAAAAGATTTATGTGCAACACCGTCTGATCGAAAACGGTAAAGACGTATTCGAATGGTTAGAAGCCGGCGCACATTTCTATGTGTGTGGTGATGCAACCCACATGGCAAAAGATGTTGAAGCTGCATTGTTATCAATTATTCAGCAGCACGGCGGCAAGTCTGAAGACGACGCTAAAGAGTATTTAGTTGCCATGCGCAAAGCGAAACGTTATCAGAAGGATGTTTATTAATGAGTAACGAAAAGTCTCCTTTTATTGTTGAAGGCAAACTGGCCGACAACGAACGTTTGAAGCGTGAAAGTAATAATTTACGTGGCACCATTGAGCAGGATCTGAAAGACGATCTCACCGGTGGCTTCACGGCTGATAACTTTCAGCTGATCCGCTTCCACGGTATGTACCAGCAGGATGACCGCGATATTCGTCCTGAGCGCGCAAAACAGAAGCTTGAGCCGCTGCATAACGTGATGCTGCGTGCCCGTTTACCCGGCGGTATTATTTCTCCTGAGCAGTGGCTGGTTATCGACAAGTTTGCTGAAGAGCACACCATGTACGGCAGTATTCGCCTTACTACCCGTCAGACGTTCCAGTTTCACGGTGTACTGAAGCCGCATATCAAGCTGATGCACCAGACGCTGAACAGTACCGGTATCGACTCTATTGCTACTGCCGGTGATGTGAACCGTAACGTACTGTGTACTTCCAATCCGGTAGAGTCTCAGCTTCACGTAGAAGCTTATGAGTGGGCGAAGAAGATTTCCGAGCACCTGTTGCCGAAAACCCGTGCTTATGCCGAGATCTGGCTGGATGGCGAGAAAGTTGAATCTACTGAGAAGCCGGTTGAGCCGATTTTAGGTGATAACTATCTGCCACGTAAGTTCAAAACTACTGTTGTGATCCCACCGCAAAACGATGTGGATGTTCACGCTAACGATCTGAACTTTGTCGCTATTGCTGAAAACGGCAAGCTGGTGGGCTTTAATGTGCTTGTTGGCGGTGGTCTGGCAATGACCCACGGTGATAAGTCTACGTATCCCCGTAAAGCGACTGATTTTGGTTTCGTCCCGCTGGAAAATACGCTGGATGTAGCGGCAGCAGTGGTAACGACTCAGCGTGACTGGGGTAACCGTGTTAACCGTAAGAACGCGAAAACCAAATACACCCTTGAACGTGTGGGCGTTGAAAACTTCAAAGCGGAAGTGGAAAAACGTGCAGGTGTGAGCTTTGCTGACAGCCGCCCGTATGAATTTACTACCCGTGGTGACAGCTTTGGCTGGGTTGAAGGTATCGATGGTAAGTACCACCTGACTCTGTTCATCGAGAATGGCCGTATTCTTGACTTCCCGGGCCGTCCGCTGAAAACCGGTTGTAAGGAAATCGCGAAGATCCACAAAGGTGACTTCCGGATGACCGCAAATCAGAACCTGATTGTTGCAGGTGTACCGGCGGATCAGAAAGCTGTGATTGAAAAAATCGCCCGCGATCACAAGCTGATTGAAGACGATACATCTAACCAGAAGCTCGACTCCATGGCTTGTGTGTCGTTGCCAACCTGTCCGCTGGCGATGGCTGAAGCTGAGCGTTATCTGCCGGAAGCGGTTGACCGCATGGAAGGACTGTTATCACAACATGGCGTTGCAGATGACAGCATTATCTTCCGTATTACCGGATGTCCTAACGGGTGTGGCCGCGCCATGCTGGCCGAAATTGGCCTTGTGGGTAAAGGTCCGGGTAAATATAACCTGCACCTGGGCGGTAACCGTGAAGGTACGCGTATTCCGAGAATGTATCAGGAAAACATCAGTGAAGATGAGATCTTCTCGGAACTTGATACATTGATTGGTCGCTGGGCGAAAGAACGTGAAAGCGGTGAAGCGTTCGGTGACTACGTCGTCAGAGCAGGCATCATTGCGCCTGTTGTTGACTCAGCAAGAGATTTCTATGACTGATACCTTAATCGACACCACATCACCGCTGTCACTGGACACCAGTGCGGCGGAGATTGCAGCAATTAATACAGAGCTGGAAGGCATGGATGCGGCTGGCCGTATTGCCCGGGCACTGAAAATGCTGCCCGGCAACGCGATTTTGTCTTCCAGTTTTGGCGCACAGTCTGCGGTGATGCTGCATTTGCTGACTAAAGCAATGCCGGATATTCCCGTGGTTCTGACGGATACCGGTTATCTTTTTCCGGAAACCTATAAGTTTATTGATGAGCTTACCGAAAAGCTCAATCTGAACCTTAAGGTTTATCGTTCTGACATGACCTCCGCCTGGCAGGAAGCCCGATTTGGCCGTTTGTGGGAACAGGGTGTCGAAGGCATTGAGAAATACAACCGGATGAACAAAGTTGAACCGATGCAACGTGCGCTGAAAGAGCTCGGTGCGGGTACATGGTTTGCCGGTTTACGCAGAAGTCAGTCTGATACCCGGGAAAAGTTACCCGTACTGCAGAAAGTTGGCAATCAGTTCAAGGTTTATCCGATCATCGACTGGTCGAATAAAGATTTGCACTACTATCTGAAAGATAACGATTTGCCGTATCACCCGCTATGGGAAGAAGGCTATGTGTCCATTGGTGACTGGCATACTACTCAGTCTCTGCAAGAAGGCATGAGTGAGCAGGATACACGCTTCTTCGGATTGAAGCGGGAATGTGGCCTGCACGAATTCGGTGACGGTATCTGATTGTTGACAGATGATCAGGAAGGGCGGCTGCCAGCTGGTATGCCGCCCTTTTTTATTTACCCGGTTATTCAATAATGAAAGACTGGCTGAGGCGTTGCTTAAGTGCATCCACATATGCCGATGCATTATGTCTGGTTATGAGTCTGGCAAGCTCTGCACCGGTACTGGTAAATTTATAGTATACAAAGGCAAGTCCCTGACCGGATGGGGTTACAGTAAACGTGTCGTTACCGGAACGCCATTTGATACCTTCAGACACCGGTAATTCACCACTTTCAATCTCACTGGCGAATATCAGTTTCATGTCGATAAGGGCAAGCAGATCCGGATAACTCAAGCCATAGGCAGCCAGGTTTACAGGCTCGGGCTGACGGTGACCAAATAAACGCCAGAAACCGGGCTTACGGTGATAGCCGGTAATCAGGCGGGGCACGGTATCTCCCTGACGTAAGCAGGACAAAGAGGCTGCTCGGGTAAACATTGCTGCATCCCGTTGGGTCAGCACTTTTAGTGTTTCCAGTGTACGCAGTGAAAACGCGCCGGGCTTACTGACTTCAACAGCAAAAATTTTTCCCCATAGTCCCTGCATCGCAGGGGAGTGAATATTCTCTGCCAGACGGGAAAATGCATAAAACCAGTCGGGATCAACCGGTTCATTGCTGGTCTCCGTTAAGCTGACACTCAATGCAACATCCATGATGGCTTGCAGGTTTTTTATGCGCGACAACGCCAGAATATCATTTCTGCGTTTTATCGCCTGCTGACGGGCAGCTTCATCCGGCAGAATCATGTTGTGACCTATGCCTGCACGGGCAAACAGCGACTGTATACGTTGCGCATTGTCACTGGCAGAGCGTGAAGCCGTGCTGCTTTTACGGGGTTCTGCCTGCGTTCTGCCGGGCTTTTCAGTTTTCACCGTGACAGCCGGCTGAACCGGGGGAGATTGACCGGAATCCGTTACTTTCATAGAGATAGCGTTCTTGTAAAGTCTGCTGGTACTGTACGCCCGCCGCAAAGGTTAAGCAACTTGTCGAATAACTTGCAAAAAGACAGCCAGCGAGTACGATTAAATAAGGCGATATATAAGGATAGATATTCGATGTCATCGGCTGGTTATGAAAATGATGAGCTTATTTTCTTAGATGAAGAAGCACATCCGGAGTTAGAGCCTCAGATCCACAAGGTGTGGAATGTACTTATTGTCGATGACGATGAGGAAATTCATACAGTCACAAGACTGGCGCTGGCAGATTTGATTGTCAGTGACAGAAAGCTGAATTTTATGCACGCCTATTCCGGTGAGCAGGCTAAAGCGTTACTTGAAGAACATGGCAGGGACGTGGCCATTATCCTGCTGGATGTGGTAATGGAAACCGATGATGCCGGTTTGCAGGTTGTGCAATATCTCCGTGAAAATCTTGATCTTCCGGAGCCCCGCATAATACTCCGCACCGGACAGCCCGGGTACGCCCCGGAAGAGCACGTGATCCGCACCTATGACATCAACGATTATAAAACGAAAACAGAGCTGACCCGCAGTAAGCTGCTGACCACCGTTTTGTCGTCAGTCCGCTCGTACCAGCAAATTCTGACCATCAGCCAAAGTCGTCTGGGCCTGCAGAAAATCATCGCCTCTGCTTCCAACTTGCTGGAAGAACACTCTGTGAAGGGGTTCTGTGAGGGAATCGTAACCCAAATCAGTTCCTTGCTCGGGCTGGAAGCTGAAGGCGTGGTGTGCGCGAGGGCGGGCTCCGTACTCGACAGAGACGACAATGGTGTCTACATACTCGGTGCGGCGGGCAACTTTGCCAGCTTTATCAATGAGCCTGTAGAAACCATTGAAGACCCTGCCATTGTTGAGAATATCAATCGAAGTTTACGCCTTAAAAAACACATTCTTGAAAATCACAGTTCTATTTTGTATCTGAACAGCTCGGGTTTTGAAGCGGCTGTTTATATGAATATGAATAAGGAGCTGACTCAGGTCGACCGGCAACTGCTCGAGGTGTTTCTTTCCAGTATTTCGGTGGGCTACGAGAACGTGAACCTCTTCCACGAATTAAGAAATGCAGCCTTCCGTGACTGGCTGACCCGGTTGCCCAACCGGAATGAATTTATCAACATGCTGGACCGGCCCTCTGTATCCGGTGCTGCCGATCTGTGTGTGGCGCTGGTAGATGTAAATCACTTTTCAGACATCAACGACGGTTTGGGTCAGGAAGCGGGCAACATGCTGCTGAAGGCCATTGGTGAAAGACTGGAAGCGAGTTTTGACGAGCGGGTGATTAAAAGCCGTATCGGGGGAGATGTTTTCGGTTTAATTGGTTCTGAATTGCAGGTCACACCGCAGGCGATAAACGCTGTGTTCTCTGAAAGCTTCACCGCCGGCGACCATACTTTACCTGTCAATGTGACCATCGGTCTCTACCGGATTGGCTCTGACAAGAGCATTGGTATCGATACGCTGAAGAGAACCAATATTGCCCTCAACCGGGCGAAGAAAAAGCTGGCAGACAACTTTGAGTATTATCAGCCTGAGTTTGAACAGCGAACAACCCGCCAGTTAAATATGATCAGGCAATTACGCACCGATTTTCAGAATCGCGTGTTGCAATTGTGGTTTCAGCCTCAGGTGGACCTGGTCAGTGAAAAGGTCATCGGTGTTGAAGGCCTGCTACGCTGGCCTGACGGAAAGGGCGGATATATTTCGCCGGCCGAGTTCGTGCCAATGGCTGAGTATTCCGGTTTAATTGTCGATATCGGTCACTGGGTGGTAGAAGAGTCATGCCGGCGCATAAAAGAGCTGACGGACAGTGGTTTCGATGATATCCGCGTAGCGGTCAATGTGTCTATCCCTCAGTTCAGAGACCGTCTGTTTGTAGAGAAGGTGAAAAGTGCACTGACACGCTATGGCTGTTCACCTAAACGACTGGAGTTGGAGATCACTGAAAGCGTGGTGATGGATGAACCGCAAATTGTCATAGACGCACTGACACTGCTTAAGGAGTTCGGCGTTGCCATTGCAATTGACGATTTCGGTACCGGTTTCTCCTCCATGAGTTATTTGCAAAAACTGCCGCTGGACCGGCTTAAAGTCGACCGCTCATTTGTGAAAGACATTAAGCCAGGCGAAAATGCAGTCATCGCAGAGACTATAGTGACACTGGGTAACAAGCTTGGTCTGGTGACTATTGCTGAGGGCGTGGAGAAGCGAGAGCAGGCCAGCTTTATGATTAAGCTTGGTTGCGACGAGGCTCAGGGCTTTTTGTTTGCCAAACCTATGCCCTTTGATGATCTGAAAGCATTTCTGATTGCTAAAAATAATGAAAGTGACGATGAATAGCATCGTCCCGGTGTGACACGATAAATTACGTATATTTTCGCTATTTTTGGTATTCAGATTAATACTAAATAATGAGTGGAAATGGCTGGTTATCACTTCTGAAAAGGTTGGGGCCGGCTAATCTTCGTTTATGCGGGTTTATCACATTGTGATTATAATGTTATCAGATGTCTGTTTTTGCTGCTCTTCAGGCTTCTCAGGCGATAGCTGAACGCAGTACCACCGGGGGATTCCCCTGATACTTCTAATTACATCCGGAAATATTTCATTGTGTCACATTACTGTCATATTGATGTGATCTGAATTTGACTGACCACCGTTTATACAGTATGCTTTATCATAACAGTATCCACTGTATCACAGGAGTAATCACATGCGTAAAACAATTATTGGCCTCGCGCTCTTAACGTCGTTTGGTGTTGCGCATGCGGAGTCTGGTGAAAGCCAGCTTTTCGATTGTATGGATGCGAAAACATTCGAAATGAATAACCAATGTATGACTGATCAAATCAGCAACAACATTCGTTACCGCGATGCACAACAACAAGTAACAGAGCAGGCGAGCGAAAACTTTGGCGACTACGCCATTGCTACAATGACTTTCGATGCTGAAAAAATGCAAATCGATATCGTAGCTCACAGAGACGCGCTTCAGGCTAAAAATAGCTTAGCAATGAACCGCTAATTTGTTCTGAACTGAAAAACCGGCTTTTTTGAAGCCGGTTTTTTTATGCCCGCAAAAGCGGGCTGATGTGTTAGGAAACCGGATTCAGAAAATCCGGTTGAGCCCGTTTAATGCTGCCACCCGGTATGCTTCTGCCATGGTAGGGTAATTGAAGGTGGTATTTACAAAGTAATCAATCGTATTCCCGCCATCTTTTTGCTGCATGATTGCCTGGCCGATGTGCACGATTTCAGAAGCCCGCTCTCCGAAGCAGTGAATACCCAATACTTCTTTGGTTTCACGGTGGAAGAGTATTTTAAGGCTGCCCACGGTGGTGGATGCAATTTGCGCGCGGGCAAGGTGCTTAAACTGGGCACGGCCTACTTCATAAGGCACTTTTAAAGCAGTCAGTTCCTGCTCATTTTTACCCACAGAGCTGATTTCAGGAATTGTATAAATACCAGTGGGTATGTCTTCAACCAGACCAGAGTTTGCTTTACCGGAAATCATGGCTTCTGCGGCAGAGCGGCCCTGATTGTAGGCTGCCGAGGCCAGACTCGGGTAACCAATCACATCACCGACCGCGAAGATATTATCGATTTCGGTACGGTAATTCTCATCTACCCGCAGTTGTCCCCGTGAGTCGGCTTTGAGCCCAACAGCATCGAGATTGAGCATGTCAGTATTACCGGTACGGCCGTTAGCAAACAGCAGACAGTCTGCTTTCATGCGTTTGCCGGATTCGAGTTCCATAATCACACAGTCGTCATGGCCTTGTACGCTCTTATAGGTTTCAGTGTGACGGATAACCACACCGTTGTTCCACAAGTGATAGCTCAGGGCGTCAGAGATCTCTGCATCAAGGAATGACAGCAGACGATCCCGCATATTCACCAGATCTACTTTCACACCCATACCCCGGAAAATGCTGGCGTATTCCGAACCGATTACCCCGGCACCGTAAATAATGATGTTTTGCGGCTCATGCTTAAGCGACAAAATGGTGTCTGAGTTATAAATACGGGGGTGATTAAAATCTATATCCTTAGGCGAGTAAGGGCGTGAACCGGTTGCCAGGGCAACCTGACGTGCAGTGATGAGATCCTTTGAGCCGTCGGGACGCACAATTTGTATTGTATTTTTATCAACAAAGCTGGCTTCACCGTGGATGAGGCTTACCCGGTTTCTGTCATAAAATGATGTACGCAAACGGGATTGCTTTTTAATCACGCCGCTTGCATGACTCATGATGTCCTGAAAAGTAACGTGGCGGGCAACCTGATTTTCCGAGAACAGTGAAGTGGTATTGTATTCAATCAAACGGCTGACAGAGTGACGTAAAGCTTTTGATGGAATTGTGCCCCAGTGAGTACAACCACCGCCGACGGCTTCGTAGCGCTCAATAACGGCGACTTTCTGACCGGCTTTGGCCAGCTGCATGGCCACACCTTCACCACCGGGTCCGGTGCCGATCACAATGGCGTCAAACTGATAAGAAGGTTCTGCGACTTTCGCTGTTTTCTTTGTCATGGTCGAAAATACTCAATGGTTGCTGTACCGGCGGGAACCGGTAGATACGTTGCTGGACTGGAATAGTGTCATGCAAAGTCTAGCAACATTCTGATAAGAAAGACAAAGTTTCCGTTGCCCATTTCCGGTTTCATCATGCATTTTTAGCGTCGGGCAGCGCCATCGGAAACGTCATGATAAATTCTGTGCCGTTGCCTTCTTTCGACGTAAACACAATCCTGCCGCCGAGCAAATTAGTAACCCACTGGTGAACGAGGTGCATACCAAGACCGGTATTGCCTTTGTTGCGCGCTGAAGTCACAAAAGGCTCGAATATAGTGTGCTGAATTTCATCCAGAATGCCACAGCCATCGTCTCTGACTTTGACTTCAAAACTGTTCCCCTTCTCACGGGCGGTGATGCAGACTTCCCCGTTACGTTTATTCGCAAAGGCATGCTCAAAGGCATTGGTGATAAGGTTCTGTAAAATTTGAGAGTAAAGGCCGGGGAAGCTCACAACTTCCAGCGTTTCCGGTATGTCTACTGTCAGTTTTACCCGTTTGGCGCTGGCCTGAGCTTCCAGCGTGCGGACCAGATCACCCACTACTCTGTGCAGAGAAAACTTCACCGGCGTTTCGCTTCCGCGGTCCACCGCCAGCCGTTTAAACCGTTTAATGAGCTCGGTTACACGTTCAAGGTTATGCTTAGACAGGGCCACGCTTTCCCTGGTATATGCCACGTAAGCATCGAGATCTGAGCGGGTCAGTCCGGTACTGATTTTCTTTTCCAGCGCGTCGAGCTGGTTATCAATAGCCGATACGCACATGGTTGTGCCGCCAATGGGGGTGCTCAGCTCATGGGCAACACCGGCTACCAGCATCCCAAGAGACGCCATTTTCTCTGACTCGACCAGTTCGTCACGGAGGCGGGTTTGTTTATCCAGAGCGGATTTCAAATCCTGTTTCTCCGTTAACAGTTGATCTGTCAGATGGGTAACATGGGATAACTGTTTCAGGTCCCTGGTAATCAGTAAGCCGGCAATAAAAAAGCAGCAAACGAAAGAAATTAATCCCGGTAATAGCGCATCTTTTACCAGTAAACCGTGGTAATCGGCGGGTGTGCGGGTGAGAATGAAGTACGGGTCAACCGTATGAGTGTGCTTCATTCTTAACTGCAAGGCTGCACCGCTGAACAACGCATCTTCTTCTCCGGAGACCAGGGAAACAGCTTTGTTGTTTTTTAGTTTCCCGAGAATATCAGGTTGAGCCAGCTTAATGTTCGCAGGCGTGACCCCGCGGCTGGCGGTCCATTCTTTTTCTGCATCAGGGTGCAGCATCCATTGAATGGCACCTTCGGAAATCAAAAGCTGCGTTTGCGTTTCTTCAAAGGTTTTCAGGTGGTCGAATAAAGACGTCAGGTCAAAATTAATCACCAGGAAACCTTCTCCAAGAGGATGAGAAGGAAATGTGTGCAGGATTGCCCGCACGGTCGGCTGAAAGGGCGTGACCAGCACACCATTTTCCATATTCAGATCGACGGAAGAAAGCGTCATGATCCCGGCCGGCTTTTGCTGTGCCTGCTTAAAGTAATATCGGGTGGACTTATCCTGTAGCTGTTCCGTCGGGACAATCTGAACGCCGTCGGCAAGAAAATTAACCCGTACCGTTTCAACCCCTTCGGGGTTCAGCCATCGCATTTGGGATACATTATTAAGCACACGGCCAATGCGCAGAAACAATTGAGCTTCCGTTTCATCCTGTAGCCCGGCAGACATAATATCTACCAGGTGCTCGTTAGCCAGCCTGGCGACATTGGTAATATCACCCAGTTCCTGACTGAAAGCGGTGTTGACCGATGATATGACGGACGCATGTTCAACACTCAGTGACTGCATCGACTGGTTATAGAACCATTGGTACACCAGTGACCCAGTCAGTACAGACAAAATAAAATTGCACAGATATAACCAGCAGGCCCTTTGCCAGTGTTTTTTCTCACTCATCGCCTTCGTCCGTTAAGCCAGTCGATAAGGTCGGGTAATGCCATGGGGCGGGCAAACAGAAAACCTTGTCCGGTTTCATACCCTTTACTTAACAACGCTTCCCGCTGTCCTTCAGTTTCAATGCCCTCAGCAACAACCTGAAAATGACATTGTTCAGATAGCCTGTGCACCATGTCCAGAATATGATCAGGAGAGTTCGGGGTCGCGGTATTTAGTGTATCGACAAAGCTCTTATCCACTTTCAGTGCTGAGGCCGACAATGTACTGAGGTGAGCCAGCGAAGAATAGCCGGTACCAAAGTCATCAATACTGACTTTGATCCCCATTTTCATCAACGTATTGAGTATCGGGTTGATATCCTCATAATCTTCCATGGCCTGAGTTTCAGTGATTTCTATCTCTATCTGCTCCGGCTGCACATTATGGGTAGCCAGCGCGTTTTCCAGTGCAGGAATGAAGTTGGGTGCTATTACATCGGCATGGGTCACATTAAACGCCACAGAGAAGTTATGCCCTGACTCTTTCAGCACTTTTGCAGCGTAGACAGCAAGCTCCATCACCAGGCTGTCCAGACGGGTGATTAACCCGGATGCTTCAGCAAGAGGGATGAACACATTGGGCGGAATGATTTCGTTACTTCCTGTGCGCCAGCGAATAAGTGCTTCCAGTCCGGTTGTCACACCGGTTTTCAGATCCACTTTCGGCTGGAAAACCAGAAAGAACGGGTGAGAGTCGGCAATGGCATCAGACAAAGATTTCAGCAGCTTGTGGCGGGTGCCCATTTCGTCCAGCAATTGTCGTGAAATGGTCTGTACGGAATGGTCCCGCCGTTTCCGTGAGTTATGCACCAGTTGCGCCGTCTTCAACGACTTACGTAAATCATCCAGCTCTAAATCTTTCACTGCCAGATGGCTGATACGATTCGTGACCCGTTGCTCAACATTATCGACATACACCGACAGCTCAGCTAACTGACTCAGTGAAGGTTCCTGAGACACTTTTTCCGTTTTATACAGCAGCGCAAAAAAACCATCTCCCAGATAACAAATTGTCATCGCTTTCTGACAGCGCTTTTTCATTTCGTTCAGACAGCCGGCAAGCAGGGCATGGCTGAAATCTGTGCCCAGTGTGATTTCACTGGTTGAGAAATCCGTCATATTCACCAGCACCAGTGAGGTTGAATGCAAGTCAGACAGTGACATATTGACGATTTCGCGGTGCAGCCAGTTTTTGTTCGGAATTTGCAGGGTTTCGTCAAAATAAGCTAGCATGGACAGTTTATTGAGCAATGCCAGGTTAACGAAACCATTGCCGATGTTTTCGCTGTACACCATCAGCAGTGTAATATGGCTTTGCTCCAGAGGCTTGGGAGATTGCACGATGACAAGATAGTGATTGTTATCTACATCTGCCGTATTGAAGTAGAGAATTGACCAGGTTTCATAAAACTGATGCTCATGGGTGTGCAGAGCAGTGTCGATGGCCTTCAGCAATCCGGAGCTCGCGTAAGCCTGATATTCTCCCAATAATTCTGACAGCATAGTGGCATCAGAACGGCTGAAGTCACCGCTTGATGCTACCACTTCACATTGTTCCATAGATGCCATGGTCGGGCGGTAAGCGCACACCACCCCCCCAGTTTCAGGAATGCCGATGACCCGGGATACTTCATTGAGCACGGTGTAGGTAAACTCACCCACATCCTGCTTTGACGTCAGGGCTCTGGAGGCATCCACAATCATCTGCAGTCCTCGTTTGGCGACGTACAATTCATTCAGATTGGACCAGGTTTTAATGTTACTGGAAACAATGCCTCTCAGCTTTTCTTCTGTCAGCTCAACTTTGTTCCAGTACTCATCAATATCGTATTCTTTAAACGTGTCCTGACGGGGAGCCATACCGGGCTGACCAGTGAGCAGGATAATCCGCACGCGGGAATTACCTAACACGGTTCTGATGGTGTTTACCAGGAACAGGCCTGCGTTATCCTGCTCCATCACAACATCCAGCAGGATCACCGCAATATCGTCGGTTTCTGCCAGAATGGTGGAGGCCTGAGCCGCAGAATTAGCGGTCAGAAATTTAAGCGGTTTGCCCCGCACTTTGAGGCCGCTTAAGCCCAGTTTGAGGGATTGTTGATAGCCCAAATCGTCTTCAACACTAAGAACTAACCATTCTCCTGACTGAGTATTACTGTCGTCCGGTTCAGATTCCGGGGAAAAGGTAAAAAGCTGTTCATCACTCATGCATCCGTCCGTACTAATAAAGGAAAAGCGAGGACTCTTATTTCAAAAAATACAGAGAAAACAGCAAGAGCAATCCATCACCTAAGTGTTGCCTATATTATTGATTTTGCAAGAAGGAGAAACAGAAACGCCGCTAAATAGCGGCGTTTCGGGCTGAGTTCAGACCAGCTGTGGTGAAAGTGTCTGTAACTGGAGCCACTTTTCTTTCTGGAGGGCGAGTGCGTGTTTGAGTTCCTTGTAATGGAAGTCAATTTCCAGTCGCTCAACCGAGCGCTTCAGGCACCGTTTACGTACATTCATAAGACGTTTTTTGGCGGCATAATAGGCAGACATCTTCTGTACTAACAACTCATACTCAGCCTGCACTTTTTGTAATAACTCATCAGCATCCGGCAGGGCGGCAAGTCTGGCATTGGCTTGCTGAAGTTGCATGGCTGCACGGGCCTTTTCAATCCGTTCTTCCGGTACACGGCGCAGATTTGTAGTCAGTCCCATATAAGACAGGCCACGGATCAGCCACTTGGTCGGATCGAACTGCCACCAGTAAATACCGTTGCGGTAATCATATTCAAAAATATGATGGTAGTTATGATACCCCTCTCCGAAAGTGAAAAATGCCAGGATACCGTTATCACGGGCTGTGTTTTTATCGGTGTAAGGCTGATTGCCCCAGAAATGAGCAAGCGAGTTAATAAAGAAAGTGACATGGTGGACCATGAATAAACGGAATACACCGGCAAAAAGAATCATACTCAGTACATCGCCGTTCAACCAGCCCAGCAAACCTGTGATCCCGAAGTTTGCGATAAGCACGATAGGCAGGTAATACTTATGTTGCCACATAACCACCGGATCTTTCTGTAAATCCCGGCAGTTGCTGTAATCGTCATAGCGATGAGACTGATATTCTCTCAGCATCCAGCCAATATGGGCGAACCAGAGGCCCTTTTTAGCTGAGTACGGGTCTTTGTCGTTTTGATCCACATGACGGTGATGGATACGGTGATCGGAAGACCAGTGCAGGATACTGTTTTGCAATGCCATTGCACCACCGATGGCGAGAATGACCCGTACAACAATATTGGCGTTATAGGTTTTATGAGACCACAGACGGTGATAGCCGGCAGTAATAGACATACCGGTGAAATAAAATAATACGACAGCCGTCACCACTTCCGTGGTGTCGAATCCCATGGTGACCGCCCAAAGGGGCACTGCCAGTAACGCAATTGCACCGGTAATAATAAATACCAGAACATTGGTCAGGATAATTGGTGGTTTTTTCATGATAACAACTCGGCTTACAACTGTACGCTAATTTATCGTTTTCACCGGGCGCAGGCAAGGGAAAAGCGACATTTTCAGCTTTAAGTATAGTGCAGATTCTGTGAAACTGATGTGCCGTCATCGCCGGGGTAAGGTACAATCGATACCGTTTTACAGGTATCCGGAATGAAAAGAAGGAGTTGGCGGTGAGTCGTCAGGAGCAAAAATTAAAAACCCGCCAGAATATTATCAATGCTGCTTTTGGTTTGCTTGATGAGCAGCGCAGTTTGTCTGCTATCAGTTTACGTGAAGTCTCCCGTGCAGCCGGTATTGCGCCGACTTCTTTTTACCGTCACTTCAAAGATATGGACGAACTCGGTCTGACGCTGGTGGACGAGGCTGGTCTTGCACTCCGTCAACTGATGCGTCAGGCAAGACGCCGTATCGCCAGTGGCGGCGGGGTTATCGATACGTCGGTTGATACCTTCATGGAATTTATTACCGCCAATACTAACGTGTTCAGATTACTGCTCCGTGAACACACCGGCACCTCAACTGCTTACCGGATGGCAGTACTGAGGGAAATTCAGCATTTTATTGAAGAACTGGCTGATTATATTGTTGAAAGTCAGGGGGCAGAGCATCAACTGGCAAGTCTTCAGGCAGAAGCCATGGTCCGGCTTGTATTCAGTGCCGGAGCTGAAGCATTAGAAGTGGATGTGCCGTTGAGGCAGGAAATTGGTCACAGGGTAAAAGCGCAATTGCGTTTTGTACAGTTGGGGGCAAAAGTCTATCGCCCCCGGAAAGTCAAAAGTGAGTAATTAACGGTTTTTCTTAACCAGTTTTACGCCAGCTTCAATGTGGTGCGTAAAAGGGAATTGATCGAACAAGGCAGACGCCACCAGATCGTGGGTTTGCGACAATGTCGCCAGGTTCGCTGCCAGCGTATCGGGATTACAGGAAATATAAATAATTTCCGGATAGTCCTGAATCATCTTCAGTGATTCTTCATCAAGACCGGCTCTTGGCGGGTCAACCAGTACAGTCGTAAAGTTGTATTCTGATAAATCAATGCCGTTAAGGCGGGAAAACTGACGTCCGGTTCTTAATGCTTCTGTAAACTCTTCTGCAGACAGACGAACAATCTCCACATTGTCTATATTGTTCACTTCAATGTTAAATTGCGCAGCGTTAACCGAAGGTTTGGCGATTTCAGTGCCGATGACTTTGCGAAACTGGCTGGCCATAGGCAGTGAAAAATTACCGGCTCCGCAGTACATTTCAAGCAGATCGCCGCTGGTGTTTTCACACACAGACAATGCCCATTCGATCATGCGGCAGTTCACTTTTGCATTCGGCTGGGTAAAGCTGTTTTCGATATGCCTGAATTGATAGGGTCGTCCGTTTACCGGCAGCGATTCGATGATAAAGTCATTGCCCAGAATTTTCTTCTGCTTACGTGCCCGGCCGATAACATTCACTGTGCCGAAGGTGTCTGACAACGTATCTTGCAGTGCCCTGGCAGCCGTTTCCCATTCATCATCCAGCTGACGGTGATACAGAAGGCTTATCACCAGTTCACCTGACAACCCGCTCAGATAATCAATCTGAAATAACTTCTTTCTCAGTACCGGGCTTGAACGAAGTTCTGTCATTAGAATTTGCATAGCGGCATTGATGGTATCGCTTGCCGGCGGGAAGGTGTCAACGCGATACTTTTCTTTCGTCTCGCTGTTGAACATGATGTGATACAAGTCATCGCCATCATGCCATACCCGAAATTCTGCCCGCATGCGGTAGCCGGTTTCTTCAGAGGCAAACACAGACATCTCAGTTTGACCATATTGATCAAGTAGTTGTGACAGTCGCGAGATCTTTTCGTCTAACTGCGCGGTATATTGCTGACTGTGTGTCTGAGTTGTCATGGTAATAGCTTCATCTTGATTGCCGGGCTGCGCATTGTAGTGTCTTAAATTATTTGTGCAAACACTGTTCTGAGATTGCATTAAAATTAAACAATTCGTTAAGTCTGCCGATAACTAATGTGAGGTTAGTGAGGACAACATTATGAACGTGGGTGAAATTAAGGCATTTGTTAGTGAGCAGAAGCCGGCTGTTGCAGAACAGAAGGCACCTGAAGACCCTAACAAAGCAATCAAAAAGCAGTTACAGCAGGATGGACTTCGTCAGGCTGCTGAATTTCAGCAGCGGCAAACCGCAATGGTAAGCGTCAGTAGTTCGCAGACGACCATTGGCCTGAAAGTCTACAGTTCGTCAATGGAGCAACAGGTTACCGTTGACGGACTGCGTGGTAAGTTTGCAAAAGATGATTCGTCAGATAAAGAAAAGGAAACCTCTTTATTTGATTTTGAGGAAGTGGCAAAAAACGTTATGCGCTTTGTCGGTGGTGTGATTCAGGGCGCTGCAAGAGGTGGTGCGGATGAAGAGAAACTCGGTAATCTTTTTTCGCAGGCGAGAGAAGGGGTTTCCCGTGGAATTGCCATGGCAGAAAAAGATCTTGGAGGCCTGATGAATGATGATATCTCAACAGGCATCGACAGGAGCCGCAGTCTCATCGAAAACCGCCTTAATGCACTGGAGTCGGATCTGCTCGGTATTCAGAATGAAGATCAACTTGCTGCAGGCGGTGTTGCGTCAGCTTTGAACGTTAATAGCAGCAACTCAGAATCTGCCAGTCTGACAATTCGTACCAGAGATGGTGATGAAGTGCAGTTGAGCTTTGAGAGTCTGAGGGCTTATCAATATGCCAGCCAGCAAACCGTCGCTTATACGACTGAACAGGGGCAGGGTGGTGAAGGTAATGGTTATCAGAATATCGTTGCAACAGACAGCATTTCTTACTCGTACTTTGATCGTCAGGGGATCAGTTTTTCTCTGAAAGGTGAGCTGGATGAAGGTGAGTTAACGGCCATTGCAGATTTAGTGGATTCCGTTAACGATCTGGCTGACACGTTCTTTGGTGGCGATCTGGATAAGGCGTTTGAGAAAGCGCTGGAACTGGGATTTGATGATCAGGAACTTACGGGTTACGCATTGCAACTGAACAGAACGCAGCAAACGGAAGTTGTGAAAACTTACGGTGCTATTCAGCATTATCGTGACGGTAGCGATTCCGGTTCGCACGGCGATGAAGCGAAGCCTGTTGCACAATATCTGAATAAGATGCTTAACGTCTTTGATTCGGCGAGACAACAACTGGCTTCAGGTGAAGACTTCAACACTCTGATAAATGGCCTGATCAACGAAATGAAGGATGTACAGGTACCGGATTTAGTCACAGCTATAAATCGTTTCCATAGTTTCAATCAGCGTTTACTTGACGCAATGCCGGGCGAGCAACAGAAAACTCAGCCTGTAGAGCCTCCGGCAAGCGAAAGCTGAAAGATACGGGCGGACTATTAAAGTAGTGATGCCCAATTCAATATCCAGATAAAAAAGAACCCCGGCATGCCGGGGTTCTTTAATGTTAGTGTAGTACGACTACTCGGTTTCTCCTTTTTCCCTTGCAGCACGTACTTTCAATGTTCTTTCCAGAAATACTTTATCGTTTAGTTCCGTAATAGCTGAATCTACGTCGCGGGTAATGACTTCGATAAATCCATACCCTTTACGTTTTCCAGTACGACGGTCCTTCATAAGACGAACACTCTGAACTTCGATGTAATCCTTGAAATATTCTTTCACTGCATCTTCGTTCGCTTTATATGGAAGATTACCTACATATAAAGTGGCTGTTTCTCCGGAAGTATCAGAAGTCACATCAGCATTCACTGAAGAGGACGTTGAAGACGAACTCAGCAGAGATGCAAGCCAGGGTGTAACGATACCGCTAATAAGCAAAGACACTGCAACGGTGACAGGAAGACTCGCTTCCAGACTAGCGGAAGAAACGATGAGATAACCTGCGATTGCGAATACCGCGCTAATTACTGCGCATTGAATAAAGCCTACTTTCATAAACCTACCTTTAATTATTTTAGTGAAACGTTGGAGGCTGTTCATAGTTTACTCATTTGTAACAAATTGAACAATGGTCTGATGAAATAGTAGACGAAAGACCAATAAAAAATAGACTTTTGTTGGAAAACCAGGCGTTTGAGTTCGAATTCGAAGAAAAAGGTCAAAAAGGATAAAAAAGGGGTTGACGAAAAATCTCTGATGCGTAGAATGCGCACCACTTCGACGGGGAACGTCAGACGGTCCACGAAGAAGTCGTTATAAGAACTTAATAATGGTTATTTATAACGGTTTTCACTGAAAACACTTGAGAAATTAAATTTCAAAAAGATGTTGACACTGAAAACGAAACGCGTAGAATGCGCGTCCCGCTTCAGGGAGAAACGCTGAAGCAGCTAGCCGAGGTTAGCAATTGTTCTTTAAAAATTTATAACAAGACAATCTGTGTGGGCACTCGTTAAGAGTGTCAACCGACGATTCATAAAAGTTTTTCGATAT